>NZ_JAUXZW010000179.1 GCF_030693805.1 Phenylobacterium sp. | reverse complement strand
GCGGCCCGCGGCGACTGGGTCGCGGTGATGGACGCCGACGACCTGATCAGCCCCGATCGGCTGGAGCGCTTGCTGGCCCGCGCCGGCGCGGACGCAGCGCGGATCGTCGCCGACAACCAGGAACTGTTCTGGGAGGACCCGCCGAAGCGCAGCCTTTACCTGACGGCCGAGGCCGTGCCCGCACCGGCATGGATCGACCTGCGCGACTTCATCGCCTGCGAGGCGGGCGGCGTGAAGCTGCCGCCGCTGGGCTACCTCAAGCCGCTGATCGATCGTGCGCTGATCGAGGCGGCCGGCCTGCGTTACGACCCACGCCTGCCCATCGGCGAGGACTACGACTTCCTGGCGCGGTTGCTGGCCGGGGGGGAACGGCTGCGCCTCGATCCGGCGGCGATGTACCAGTATCGAAGGCACGCCGGTTCGATCTCGCATCGCGCGCCGCAGGAGGCGCTGACTGCGCTGCTGGCCGCAGACGACCGGTTCCGCGCCGACCATGCACAACTCTCGGCGTCTGTGGTGCGCGCGCTGACTGCGCGCCGCGCATCCTTGGCTACGCTGCTCGCCTGGGAGCGGTTCGCCGCGCATCTGAAGCGCCGTGAGGTCGGGGCGGCGCTGGCGGTGCTGGCGGGCCGCCCGGCGTTGATGTCGAAATTCGCCGAACCGCTGGCGGCGCGGTTGAGCCGGTTGCGGGCGCGCGCCTAGCCGACGAGGCCACGCAAGCGATCGAGCCGGCGCATCGCCCTGGCCGGCATGGTCGACATCGGTCCGAGCGGCAGCGCCTCGGCCATCCGGCAGACCAGATATTCGGCCGCCCGGAACAGGGTGGCGGCGGACGGCAGGCCGACATAGCCCTCGGCGATGGAGCGGCGGACATTGGAGAAGCTCTCCTTGAACCGGTAAGCCCCCGGACCCAGGTCGATCTCGCGGTAGCCGGCCTCCGGCGCCCATCGCAGCATCTCGTCGAGCAGCACCAGGCCGGGCGAATAGCGGCCGAAGTCCGGGTGGTGACTGATCATCCACGAGTGCAGCACGTCCCGCCCATGCAGCGCGTACTGCGCCGCCACCAGCCGGCCGCCGGCGTGCAAGGTGAACAACGCCCCGCCGAAGTCTGCGCCATCGGCGGCGAAGGTGGCCTCCATCAGCTCCTGGGCCCATGGGGTCTGGAACAGGTCCGTCTGGTGCGTGGCCACCAGCTGCGCCCGCTTCCAGTCGAACAGCTGTTCGAAGGCGGCCCGATCGACGGAGCGGGCTGCAAACACCACCTCGCCATGCTCGCGCTGCAGCTTGCGGCGCTTCTTGGCGCAGTCCTGCAGGATGTCGGTGCCCGCCGCGCGGCGCTCGGCGGCGAACGCCGGATAGCCCGCCGCCACATCGATGACCCAGGAGTCCTCCCGCAGGCGATGATGGCGGGCGAAGGCGGTCTGCGCGCCGAGCGCATTGTGCAGATCCAGCCGTGAGACGCCGAGCGCGGCGACGATGCGGCGGGCGTCCACCGCCAGGTCCGGCGCCGCCACCAGGCCCTGGTAGTCGCAGAACGGGCTGCCCACCGGCATGGCGGTGGAGCGTGTGACGCGCACCGGCAGGAACCCGACCGCCTCGTCCCCGCGCCGCAGCACTGCGATGCGAGCGCCGCGCCGGTCCGGCCCGTCGATCGAGGCCATGGTCAGCACCCACTGGGGCGACAGGAACGGGCTCGCGAGTTCCGGATAGGCGCTCTGCAGGTCGCGCCACGCCGCGAGGTCGGCGGAGGAAAGCTCGTGCGGTGCGACGATATCGATGCGCGTCACCGCGCCGGTCGCGCGCTCAAGCCGCATGTGGCGCCTCGACGCGCTCGAGCCAGCTCTCGCGCCAATAGAGCGGATTGCTGCGCGGGCAGTTCTTGACGCAGATGCCCTGGCAGACGAGGTCGCGCAGCGCGACGGTGTGGGTCAGCGGCGACATCACGCCGGTCTCTTCCTGGATGATCCGATCGACCAGGAACTCGACCTGGAACACCCCGCCGGCGTAGCGCTTCATCTCGGGTTCGAACGCGAGGCCGAGGTTTTTGCCGTTGGCGTCGAGGGTCGCCTGGATCTGTTCGACGGGTTTGATCCGCACCCATTCGCCGGCTTGCAGGTTCAGTCGGCCACGGCGCCGTTCGGTGCCGGGACCCTTGACCGCGTCGATCTCGTCCATGCCCAGCTTGCGGCGCGCCAGGTTCAGCAGCGTGCGCGAAACCACGTTGGCCAACCGCGGCGGCGTGATCTCGCCCCGGCGCAGGTCGGTGGCCAAATGGCCCAGGCTCCACTTGGACATCGAGGCGGTGGCCTCGCCCAGCGCGGTGGACTGGCAGACATAGAGTTCGCCGTCGCGGGTCTTCAACTCGCCAGGCCAGTGCTGTTCGGGCCCGGCGACCGGCGTCGGCGCGTCCGCGTGGACTGGCCTGAGCCAGGCTTCCTTCCAGAACATCATGCAGCGGCGTGCACATCCGTCGTGCGCCGCGCCGTCGCAGCGTGCGCCTTCCAGCAGCACCGTCCCGCCCATCCGCCGCAGGCCCAGGCCCTCGACGCAGGTCTTCTCGGCGTGGCGATGGATGCGCAGGCGCATGCCGCAGAACCGCGCCATCTCCGGCATGAACGGCAGGCCGTCCAAGCGGCCGTCGGCGTCGAGCGTGGCGGCGATCTCGGCGGCGCTGAGCACTACGACCCATTGACCGCGATGGTCATGGCCACCCTCCGCGACGGGCCTGGTTCCTATTGCGGCATCGTCCATGGCTACGCCCCCGCGTCCCAAACTGCTTCGACGGCGCCCCGTCTCTTCCGTCGGAGCAAATATCGCGCCGCTGACATGTGGCGACCAAGCAGGCCGCCTAGGCAAGCGCAGGTCGCCCAACAGGCGAAATCCCCGGCCTGGGATTTCGCCTGTTGCTCGGGATTCAGGCGGGTCGGGGCCGCCCGGGTTCGCCCAGGCCACATTCCAGCGCAGCGCGGTCCCATTGCCCGGCGTCGGCCGCGGCGGCGTAGGTGCTTTCCAGAAACGCCATCAGCGCGGCGTTTGGGTCGGCGGCGGTGCGCACCGCTTCGTAGGGCAGGATGAACTCGCTCAGGCCGATGTCGTATCGCGTTGCGGCCGGCGACGTCTTGGCTGTGCGAAAGCCGCTCGGCTCGGGATAGGCGTAGGCATAGAAGGCCGCTTCCTGGCCAGGCCCGCCGGGCCAGAACCCGGCGCTGCTGACTTCGTGGGAATAGGCCTCGCGCGCCACCGCGTCCGGCAGGTTCGGCACGCCGCCAGGGTGCGGCGGAGCCTTGCGTCCGGAGAACCGCGTCGCCGCGAGGTCGAAGCTGCCCCAGAAGAAGTGCACGGGGCTGGCCTTGCCGAGGAAGCCGGTGCGGAAGTGCTTCAGCACGCGGTCGGCCTGCAGCAACACGCGGTGGAAACGACGCGCCTGATCGGCGTCGAAGGCGCGGGCCGCATGGTCCTGGGCGAACGGCGTCGCTTCAGGAAGCTCGTTGGGCGCGCCGTGGATGGCGACCGGCGTTCCGAGCGCGTCGAGCGCCTCCATCACCTGCGCGTAGAAGGCCGCCACCGACCGAGGCCGCAGAGCCACGTCCGTCTGCGAGAACTCGGTGCGGATCCGTAGCACGGCGTCGACGAAATCGAACTCCAGGTCGAGCGCGCGGGCGCCGTGCGGGACCAGCCCCGTCGAGAGGCCGCGGGCGGTGACGTAGAGCGGCGTCTGCCACGAATGGTTCAGCCACGGCGAGCGGGCGAGCCTGACCTTGCCGACGATCTGACTCCACAGGTGAAGCGTGGTGCAGGTCTCCCGCCATTCGGCGTAGGGCAGGGGCGGCCAGGCGTCGTGCGCGGTCGGTTCGGTCATGCGGCCTCCTGATGCGCCGTTCGGCGCGATTTCAACCTGCCTGGCGAGGCCTCGCCCGGCGCATGGCCATCCGCACGAGGACGCCCACCACAGGCCAGCAATCCGCCGGCCACCACCGCCGACTGGCCCTCCACCGCCGCGCTTAGGAAGACGCCGAGCGCTCCGTACTGTGAGATCAGGTGATCCATCAGCCTCGGGGTCGCATAGCATATGCGACGACGCGCGAGCCCTTCTCACGTCATCGCGACGTCCCCACAAATCGCTTTCTTCGTTTGCCTTCAATCAGGCGTAGCCAAAGGCGGCTGAGGCGCTAGATTGCCGCCACATCCACAAAGATCCCGGGCCTGTACCGGGGCCGACCCTTCAGGAGGACTTCACATGGCGGAACAATCTGCTGCGCCCGCGCGCGGCCTGACCGACGAAAACATCATCAATATCCCGGGCTTGGCGAGCCGGTGGGTCCGCCTGCCGGACGGTCGCAGGGCCCACTACGTCACCGCTGGCGACAGCGGTCCCGCGGTCGTGCTGCTGCATGGCGGCATCGAGGGCTCTTCCGGCACCGCCGGCTGGCGCTTCATGGCCCCGGTGCTGGCCGCCGCGGGTTTCCGCGTCTACTGCCCCGACCGCCCGGGCTACGGCCTGTCGGACACCAGCAGCGAGCGCTACCTGCCGCACGATCAAAAGGCTCAGGTGGACTTCCTCAACATGTTCGTCGACGCCCTGTGCCTCGACAAGTTCCACCTCAGCGGCAATTCGGCCGGCTGCATGATCAGCTGCGACTATGTGGTCACGCACCCCGAGAAGGTGTTGAGCGTGATGTTCATCGCTGGCTTCCTGGGCGACATCTGCGACGTGCCGCGCATCCCGCCGGCGCAGGGCAAGTTCACGCCCAACCCGGGCTATGTGATGAAGCCCTGGGACGGCACGCCGGAAGGCATGCAGCACCTGATGGACGGCATCATCTACGCCAAGGGCGCGGTGTGGCCTGAGCTGGTGCAGATGCGCACGCTCGCGGGCAACAATCAGCGCGCGGCGCTCAAGGCCGCCGGCCGGACCTGGAACCCCTTCGGCGAAGTCGATCCGAACATGGCCCAGATCTTCTCGACCAAGGGCCGCCTCGACAAGCTGACGATCCCGATGATCTATCTCTACGGCATGCAGGACGTGCTGCTGCCGGTCGAGAACGGCTTCGCCCAGGAAGACGCGGTGCCCAACATCCAGTTCTTCTATCCGGAACAGACGGGACACCAGGGCCAGACCGACCGCCCCGAGACCTTCAACAAGGTCGCGGTGGAATTCTTCAAGACCGGCAAGGTGAGCTGGCCGCTCGCGGTCGAAGCCGGCGTGTCGCTGCGCCGTCCGATCGACCCGCGCTATGTCCAGGAACCCAAGGGCGGCTTCCCGAAGCCCAACCCCGGCGCCTACACCGACCTGAAGACCCTTGAGCAGGGCCTGAAGGTGCTGGAGTCCGTGCCCGCCTAGGCACGGCGTCGCGATAGACGAGACAGAGCCCGGCGCCTCATCGGCGTCGGGCTTTTTCGTGCAGGCTCAATTGCGGAGCACAGGAGCCGGACGCTGGGCCAGTGCGTGGGCCGCCGCCAGCAGCCCGCCGATCGCCGTGACACTGGCCGACCCGGCAAGGAGCGCCACCACGCCTGTCCAGTCGACGCTCCAGCTCGCCTTGAACACCTGGGTGACCACGGGCCAGGCGGCCGCCGCGCCCAGCGCCACACCGGCCGCGCCGGCCACTGCGCCCACCAGGCCGTATTCGACCAGATAGGCGCTGAGCACCTGGGCGCGGGACCCGCCGAGGATCTTCAAGGTGGCGGCCTCCCAGGCGCGGGCCCGCGCGCCGGCGGCGATCGCGCCGGCCAGCACCAGCAGGCCGGCCAGGATCGCCACCCCCGCCGCCGCGCGGATCGCCAGGGCGACGCGGCCGAACAGTTCGGCCGCCGACTGCAACTGTTCGCGCACGCTGATCACATTCACCTGAGGAAAGTCGCGGCCCAGCGCGCCGGTGACCGCCGCCTCCTGGGCGGGCGTCGCCTTGGCGATGGCGATGTTGCGCGGATTGGCGCCGGCGATCGCGCCTGTGTTCAGCGTCACCGCGAAGTTGGAGCCGAAGCCGCCCCACTCGATGCGGCGCAGCACGGCGATCCGCGCGTCGATCTCGCGGCCCAGCACCGCGACAGTGATCTGGTCGCCGACCTTCAGGCCCGCGCCCTTGGCGGCGTCCTGCTCCAGGGCCACAAGCGGAGGCCCGGCATAGCCCTGCGGCCACCAGCGGCCCTGGCTCACGCCGCCTTGCTCGGGCGCGCCGTCCAGGGTCGACATGGTCAGGTCGTTGTCGAACGCCCAGCGCTCGCCCTGGGCGATGCGCTTCAGGTCCACCGGGGCGCCGTTGAGCCGCACGATGCGCCCAGTGATCATCGGCGCACGCAGATAGCGGTCGGGGCCGGGGCGATCCAGGTTGGCGGCGATCGTCGCGTCGAAGGCGGCGGCCTGGGCGCCGGGGATCTCGGTGAACACCAGGGCCGGCGCGGTGCGCGGGGCGATCTCGGTGACTTCGGCCAGCAGGCTCGATTGGATCAGCACGACGGCGGCCAGCAGGGCGACGCCCAGGCCAATGGCGGGCGAGGCGGTGCGCGCCGCCGAGCCTGGTCCGGCGAGGTTGGCGAGCCCCAGGCGCACGGGCCCACGCGCAGCCCGGCGCAGTCGCCCGGCGCTCCACGCCGCGCCGAGCCCCAGCGCCCAGAGCAGGGCGAAAGCCGCCGCCGCCCCGCCGATCAGTCCAGCGGCGGCCATGCGCGTCGGCGCGGTGATCACCGCGAGGCCCGCGAGACCCAATGCTGCGAGCGCCGCGCCGATGGTCTCGGGCCCGAGCTTCAGCCGGCCGCTCAATTCACGGCGGAACAGCGCCGATGGCGGCGTCAATCGCGCCCGGGCCAGCGGCGCCAGCGAAAACGCGGCGGCGGCCAGCACCCCGAACACCGCCGCCTTGACCAGGGGTTCTGGATAGACCGCGAACAGGGCCGGCACGGGCAAGTCTCCAGCCAGCGCGCCGATGGCGAAGGGGGCCGCCGCGCCGATCGCCAGCCCGATGGCGATGCCGAGCATGGCCAGCACGCCGATCTGGATCAGGTAGATATTGCGGATCAGCGCGCCCTCGCCGCCTAGCGCCTTGAGCGTCGCAATCGAGGGTTTGCGTCCTTCGAGGTAGGCGGACACCGCGCCCGCCACGCCAAGGCCGCCTGCCGCCAGCGAAGCCAGGCCGATGAAGCCCAGGAAGTACTCCAGCCGGTCGATCAGCCTCCCGGCGCCGGCCGCCGCCTGCGAACGGTCGCGGGCCTCGAAGGTCGCCTTGGGCAGGGTTTTGCGGACCGCGGCGATGACAGCCTTGGGATCGGCGCTTGCCGGCAAGGCGACGCGCACCGCCTCGCCGAACAGACCGCCCGGCGCCAGCTGGCCGGCCTTTTCGACAGCCTCGACGCGGGTGAGCACGCGAGGCCCGAGCGCGAAGCCTCGTCCCAGTCGGTCGGGCTCTGAAACCAGGACGGCGCGGATCACGAAGGTCGCCGGGCCGACGCTGAACCGGTCGCCGGTCCTCAGCCCCATGCGCTCCAGCAGCGCCGGCTCCGCAGCCGCCCCGAACGCCCCGTCCTTCGAAAGCAGCGCGGCGGCGAGATCGGGCGCGCCCTGCAGCTCCACGCGCCCGAGCAGGGGGTAACCCGCGCCGACGCCGCGCAGGTCGATCAGCCGCCGTGCGCCCGAGGCGGTCTCGGCCATGGCGTTGGCGCGCACGGCGTAGGCGGTCGGGCCCAGGCGGTCGAAGGCGGCGCGTTCGCGCGGGCTGAACCGGCGCTGCTGGACGCTGAACACCACGTCGCCGCCGAGGATCTCCCGAGACTGGCTGGCGAGGCCCTGACGGAACGCCTCGGCGGTGGAGCCGGCGGCGGCGATCGCCGCCACGCCGAGGGCCAGGCACGCGAGGAAGATGCGGAAGCCCGCGACGCCGGACCGCAGCTCGCGCCAGGCGAAACGCAGGGCAAGGCTCACTCGGCGGCCCTCGCGAGCGACATGTCGATACGGCCGGCCTGCATGCGCACGGTGCGGTCGGCGCGCGCCGCCAGCCGCTCGTCATGGGTCACCAGCACCAGCGCCGCGCCCGCCTCGCGCACCAGGTCGAACAGCAGGTCGGCGACCATGGCGCCGTTCTCGCTGTCCAGGTTGCCGGTGGGTTCGTCGGCGAACAGCAGGACAGGACGGACGGCCAACGCCCGGGCCAGCGCCACGCGCTGCTGCTCCCCGCCGGAAAGCTGATGCGGATAGTGGCCGAGGCGAGCGCCCAGGCCCAGACGCTCCATCCAGAGCCGCGCCTCGCCGCCCGCGCCGCGCCGTCGGGCCAGCTCCAGCGGAGCCGCGACATTCTCCTCGGCGGTCATGTTGGGCAGCAGGTGAAAGCTCTGGAACACCAGCGCAGCGCGGCCGCGCCGAAGCCGGGCGCGGCCGTCCTCGTCGAGGCGCGCCAGATCCGTGTCGAACAGCAGGACGCGCCCGCCGCTCGGCGTCTCCAATCCCGCGGCCACTGAGATCAGCGAGGACTTGCCCGAGCCCGACGGCCCGACCACCGCCAAGGCCTCGCCCGCTGCCACGGTGAGGTCGACGCCGCGAAGGATCGCCACAGGTCCGGCGCTGGACGGCAGGGTCAGGGTCACGTCCTGGAGAACCAGGGGGGCGGCGGCCATTCGACGACTCCGGTCGCGGCGTATGATTGAGACGGCGGGGGTGCGCCCTATATAGGTCGCCGACCCCATGAACGCATCCGAACCTCATTTCGCCCGCCGCGCCGTCCTGATCGGAGCCGCGGCGGCTTTGCTCGCCGCCTGCGGACCAGCGGGAAAGAGCGAGCCTGTGGACGCCGCGGCCGCGCCGTCGCCACCTGTCGCGCCCGCCGCGCCGGTGGTGACCGTGTTGGGAGATTCGATCACCGCCGGCTATGGCCTGGCCGCGGCCGACGCCCTGCCGGCTCAGCTCGAGGCGGCGTTGGCCGGCGAGGGGGTCAACGTTCAGGTGCGTGGTGCCGGCGTCTCGGGAGACACCACGGCGGGCGGGCTGGCGCGGGTCGACTTCAGCGTCCAGGACGACAGCGCGGTCTGCGTCGTGGCGCTGGGCGGCAACGACATGCTGCAGGGTGTCGCGCCGTCGCAGGTGCGCGCCAACCTCGACGCCATCGTCGGCAAGCTGCAGGCCCGCGGCGTCGGCGTGGTGTTGGCCGGCATGCGGGCGCCCCCGCAGTACGGTGGCTACGCAGCCGACTTCGATAAGGTGTTCGTGGAGGTGGCGAAGACCCGCAAGATCGCCCTGTATCCCTTCCTGCTGGACGGCGTGGCGCTGGACCATCGCTTCAACCAGGACGACGGCATCCATCCGAACCCGCAGGGCGTGCGGTTGATCGCCGAGCGGCTCGCTCCCGTGGTCGCCGAGGCCCTGCGCAAGGCGCGGCCTTGACCCAAGAACCCGACGTGGTGTCCGAGGCGGACGCCAGGCGAGCGCGGGACTTCGCCCGCATGCGCGCCGTCGCCACGGGCCTGCTGGGCTTGATGGCCGTGGTGTTCGTCGCCGCCAGCCTGGCGCGCGTGCGCTGGCCACACCTGGCCCCGGCGCTGGGCTATGTGCGCGCCTTCGCCGAAGCCGGCATGGTCGGCGCCTGCGCCGACTGGTTCGCGGTGACCGCCCTGTTCCGCCGCCCGTTCGGCCTGCCGATCCCGCACACCGGCATCATCCCGCGCAACAAGGCCCGCATCGGCGAGGCCCTGGGCGGGTTCATCGCCGACAACTTTCTCACCGAGCGGGTGCTGGAGGAGAAGCTGCGCCAGCTCGAGGTCGCCCGCTGGGGCGGCGACTGGCTGGCTCGACCCGCCAACGCCCGACGCCTGGCCCGCCGGCTGGCGGCGATCCTGCCGCAGGTGATCGCGGCCTTGCCGCCGGGGGCTTTGCGAGAGGTCGCAAGTTCCGCTGCGTTTGCTGCGGCCCGCACCACGCCTGCCGGACCGCTGGCGTCGCGGGCGCTGGCGGCGATATGGAACGATGGTCGCGCCCAGGTGATGCTGGACCTGGGCATCGAGCGCCTCGGCGGTTACCTGGCCGAACATCAGGAGACGATCCGCGCCAAGGTTTCCCAGCACTCGTATCGGTGGCTGCCCAAGTGGGTGGACCGGATGATCGCCGACAAGGTCACCGACGGCCTGCTGCAGATGCTGCAGGAGATGCACGACCCCGATCACCCTTGGCGCCTGGAGCTGCGCGACATCATCGAGCGCTACATCGCGCGCCTGGCGTCCGATCCCGAACTGCAGGCCCGCGCCGAAGCGTTCAAGATGCGGATGCTGGCCGACCCAGGCCTGCGAGCCCAGGCCGACGAGCTGTGGACAGGGCTTGAAGGGAAGCTCGCCGAAGAGCTGGCCGCCGACGCGCGCGGCGTCGCCGACCGGCTGGAGCGCGCCCTTCTGGCGCTGGGCGCGTGGCTGGCCGGCGACCTGGCGGCCCAGGCGCGGCTGAACGAGTGGGCGCGACTGCTGGTGCGTCGTGGCATCGCGCCCCGTCGCCGCGAGATCGGCATGTTCGTGGCCCAGGTGGTGGCGAGCTGGGACGCCCGCAGCATCGTCGACAAGCTGGAGCTGCAGGTCGGCAAGGACCTGCAGTACATCCGTGTCAACGGCACTCTCGTGGGCGGTCTTGTCGGCCTGGCGATCTACGCGACAGCGCGCGCCTTCGGTCTCGACTGAAGCCGATCAGGGCAGCGTCAGGCGGAAGATCGCCGCCTCGCCCGCCAGCACGCCCCCGATTGTCGCCTCGCCTGGCCGCGCCGTGTCCGTCGCCTCGACGAACACGTGCGATCCCGCATCCAGCATGACCGGCGCGGACGCATGACCCTGTGGCGACAGGATGAAGACCATGCCGCTGACGCTCATCTGCGCATCCTTCATCAGGTCCCAGCCGTTGCTGACGTCGCGGCGTTGGAAGTCGACGACGCTGTGCTTGTTGGCGGCGACCACGACCGCTCCGCCCGGCGTCGTTCCCATGGCGCGGACCTCCGACGACCCCATCGAGATGTCCTGAAACATCGTCTCGACAGACATGGCCGCGTCGAGCGTCGCGATGGCGGCCTGGGCCTCGGTCGTGCAGGACGCCGTGAACGATCCGCCCAGCAGCGCGCCGCCGGCCCGCGGCGTAACGGCGGCCACCACCCAGCCGGGCATGACCTTCGAGGCCAGCAAGGCGCCGTTGGCCGGGTCGCGCAACTCCACCCAGGTGATCGGCGGGGTCAGGCAGATCGGGGAATCGAAGTCGTCCTCGCCTGCGGATGGCGGTGGTTCGCCGCGCGGGAAGCGCTCCGTGTAGGTGACCAGCAAACCGGCCTTCACCGGCGTCAAGGTGACCTGATCGAGACTCGCCGCCTGCGGTGCGACAGCGAACAACGGGCGTGGGGCGCCTTCGCCCGCGATGGCGAACACCCGCAGCTTCGGGCCCGTCGCCACCGGGTCGCCACGGAGGTTCAGGTCCACCACGGCGAACAGGGCGCGATCCTGGCTCAGCCGGGTTCCCACCGCCAAGCGTGTGTCCATTCCTGCCGGCGCGTCTCCACTCCAGCGTTCCCTCACCCGGCCCGAACCCGCGTCTAGTCGCTCGACGATGGGGACGTAGCGTCCCTCGGCGCCAAGCGTCTGGCCGCCCGCCAGTACGATCGATCCGAGCTGCGTCAGGAACCGCGCGGCCTGGACGTCGGCGACGTCTTGCCGCCAGATCTGGGCGCCCGAATCCTCGACCATCCGGGTCGCCGAGCCCCGCGCTTTCGCCGTCGGTGCGGTCATGAAGCGCACGGCCAGCCGGTCGCCGGCGCGGGCCAGCGCCGTCACCTCTCCGCCGCCTCGGGACAGCACCTCGACCGAGGTGCGGCCCGCCGGGGCCACATGTTCCGCGCCGGAATCGCCAAGCACGATGAACGGCGCCCAGAACCGCGGATGCAGCCAAGCCTTGCCCGGTGGATTGGCGAGGAACGCGCGTTGGGCCATGACCAACGCCACGGCGGGGTCCTGGTCGGGCGCCGCCTGCAAGCGCGCGAACACTGCGGCGACCACCTGCTTGCTGGTCTCGGAGTCGACGGGCCACAGGGTCGCCAGGGTGGACGGGACGCCGGCGATGGCGAAGGCCGTGGCCAGCGCCGGCAACTCGGCGGCCATTAGCGACAGGTCGAAGTTGGCGGTGTTGCAGGCTGAGAGCGCCACGAAGCGCGCGGCCAGGTTCAGGTCGGCGATTTCCGAGGCGGTCAGCAGGCCGTCGTCGAGCGCGTCGCTGGCCGAAACCGGCGTCAGCGCCAGCGCGGGCTCGGGCAGGCCGGGCAGCTCATCGCGCAACAGGCCGTGGGTGGCGAACGACAGGTATCGGTAGGATCCAATCAGCTGCCCGCGCACGCCGCCCTCGGTCGCGGCGTCGCCCAGCAGCAGCCTGGGGTCTCGAAAGCCCTTCGCCGAGCGCTCGAGCTCGTCGCGGGTCTCCGGCAAAGGCGCGAGCGCGGCAAGGCCTGGGCCGCTCCGCGCGCCGCGAGCGACCACGCCGGCGCGGTTCTCGCCGCTGGCCGTGACGCCGGTAAGCAGCGGGTCGCCGACGCCCAGGAACTCCATCCCGGCGCCGGGACGGAGCGCCTGGGTGCGCGCCGCGATCACCGCGCTGGCCGAACCGGCGAAGGTCACCGCGTGGTCGCGCACCAGCCACGGCGCGGCGGCGAGGTCGTAGCCGCCAGCGATCTTCGGCGGCGCGTGCTCCAGCAGCACCGACAGCGGCAACGAGGTCAGAGAAGCGTGCGGCAGCCACAGGATGCGGTCGCCGGCGCGCAGGCATCCGTCGAAGGGGCGGATCAACGCATCGTACAGGCGCCGCGACGCCTCGACCGGGAACTGAGCGTCCAGCGCCTCGGACGGGGCGTGGTCCGCAGTCAACGCGGCCTGCACAAGGCGGGCGTCGAGGGCGATCTTCTGCGCGTCGGTCGCCATGGTGCGGCGCATGATCGTGTTGCGGCGGATGCACATGTAGGCCGCGCCGCCGAGCGTCGGCGCCAACACCAGCGCCGCTTCATCCGGCCTGAGCGTCGCCTGAAAGCGCTTCAGCGGCGCCAGGTTGGTCCCGGATGTGGCGATCCCCTGCTTGGACAGCTCGGCGGCCGCCTGGTCGATGCGGTCGCTGAAGTCACGGAACAGGGCGCGCTTGGGGATGTCCCGGGTCAGCCACGCGCCGGTGGCTGCGGCGGGCGCGACCAGGCTCGCAACGCGCTGCAACTCCGCCCGCTCCAGTCGATCGCGCCGGGCGCGCAGGCGCAGCGCCTGGTGGATCGACCGCCTCTGCAGCTCGTTCTTCGCCTGGCCGAGGACGGTGAGCGCGTCGGCGTCGACGGACGCGCCGCGTCGTCCCTGAAGTTGCAGCAGGGCGAAGGCGACCTCGGGGTCAAGGCGCTCAACCTCGGCCAGGGACATTCCGATCAACAGGTCGTCGATGGCGTTGAGGTGACGCCAGGCGCCGAAGGGCGCAGGCGGCGCCTGCCTGGCGACCTCGACCATCAGCCGTCCGGCCTCGACCATCCCATCCTGCCGCGCGCGTCCGGCGGGTGAGGCGAGGGCGGCGCCGGCCACCCGATACACCTCCAGCCGGCGGCGCGCGCCGGGATCCATGGCGAAGGCTATGGGCGCGTTCAGCGCCTGGGCGGCGACCGGATCGTCCGTGCCATCGACCGCCGCAGCCAGCGCACGCGCGGCGAGATAGACCACCTCATGCAGGTTCGCCGGCGCACGTCCGGGCCGAGCGTAAAACGCTGCGGAGGGGTGGGCGGCCAGCGCCCTGTGGGCGCATTCTCCTTGCCGGCGGGCGGCGCAGGCGACGGCGACCAGGACCGTTGCGTCGCTGAGCATGTCATCGCGCGCGCGTGGGTCGAGTTCGATCCGCCCGAGCGTCACGAACGCCGCGTCCGCGGCGCGACCGGCGGCTTGCAGGTCTCCGCGCTGCTCCAGCAACTGGGCTTCGATCAGCTTGAAGCGCGCGGCCTCCACGCTCAGCGGCGGCAGAGACCGGGTGATCATCTCGCGGGTCGCCGCGTGGATCCCATAGGCCCGGTCGACGTCGCCGATCGCCAGCAGCCGAGCGATGCTCTCGGAGAGCGCGCGGGCGACGACGAAGGGGTCCGCTTGCGGATTGGTCAGAGACGCGGTGAGCGACAGGACCTTGTCGAGGCGACGCCCGGCCTCCAGCGGCCTGCCCTGGGAGATCAGGATGTCGGCGGCCAGCAGCTGGCGGCGGATGTAGAGGTCGGCGTTGGACGCGTTCTCGTGCGACCAGGCGCCGCCGTCGAGAATCTTCGCGACGACCGCGGGCGAGCCGCCGGAGAACCGCGCATAGCTCAGATAGTAGTCGGCGTAGCGCAGGCCTTCGCGCTGCTGGATCGCATTGCCGGTGACCGCGGTGGTCGTGGCTTGGGCGTATTTCGGCGCGTAGTCCTGCACGCAGTCCAAGGCGAAGCTCTGGATGCAGATGTCCAGAAGGGCGCCGATGTCGTCGAGCTGACGTTTCGATTCGCGCCCCGGAACGGCGATGCGCGCCTCCAGCATCGAACGCGCCGCCTGACCCTTGCCCTGGAAGTACAGCGCCCAGGGAGACGCCATCGCGTCCTGCGCCAATGCAACCCCAGGCAGAACCAGACTTGCGGCCAGGGCGAAGGCCGCTAGGCTTGGCCGTAGGGACACTTTTCGAGGACGAAAAGCCATGGGGCGGCTCCAGCGCACAGCGGCGGTGTTGGTTTTGATAGCTTCACCATCATACGCATCGGCGGCGTCGCCGGAAGCTTGGCTGGGCGCCGCGCCGCCCTCGGTCGAGGGGGCGGCGAAGTCTGGGAACACCACCCTGCCGCGCATCCGACGCGGGCCTTCCGCCGCACGCCTGGGCGCGACGCTGGCGAGACTGCAGCCGGATGCGCGCTCCACCACGCGCGGGGGCGCGGAGGTGCGCGTCTATCAGGAGGCGTCCCCTTCCGTGGTCCTGGTGATCACCGACGAGTCGCTGGGCTCCGGCGCGTTGATCAGCGCCGACGGCAAGATCATCACCAACCTGCATGTGGTGGGCGATGCGGAGGAGGTCGGCGTGATCTTCAAGCCCAAGACCGAGGGCGACAAGGTCGGCGACGCCGACGTGCGAACCGCCAAGGTGATCCGCCGCGACGCGGTCACCGACTTGGCCCTGCTGAAGGTCGCCGAAGTGCCGGCCGGCGTGAAGCCGCTGGTGGTCGGCGGCGCGGCCGACGTCCAGATCGGCTCCGACGTCCACGCCATCGGCCACCCGACGGGCCAGACCTGGACCTACACCCGCGGCATCGTCAGCCAGATCCGCAAGGACGAGACCTGGTCAGTCGAGGACAAGATCGAACACCGGGCGACGCTGATCCAGACCCAGACGCCGATCAATCCTGGCAACTCCGGCGGACCGCTGCTGGACGACAAGCTGGAGATCATCGGCATCAACAGCTTCGTCAGCGACGGCGAGGGCCTGAACTTCGCGGTGTCGGGCGACGACGTGAAGGTCTTCCTGACGCGGACGAGCGATCGGCTGTCTGCGCCGGTCGCCGTGGATCCGAACTGCAAGATGACCGTCCTGCTCAGCGAGCGGACCACCGACCCCGCGGGAGTCAAGGAGCTGGTCGACCAGGACTGCGACGGCGACAGTGACTTCGTCTTCCTGCTGCCCGACAACAAGCGCGATCCGATGATGGCGCTGTTCGACACCGACGCCGACGGCAAGGTCGACAAGGTTGTCGTCGATGAGAACGGCGACGGGAAGCTGGACTACGCCCTGCTGGACACTGACGGAGACGGCAAGCCAGACATGCGCGGCGCCATCCGCAAGGGCGAGAGCGAGCCCTCGCGATACGAGAAAATCGAGGACTAAGCTCGCCTACGCCGCCGCGCGCGGCATACGGTTCCAGGCGTCCAGTGCGGCCACCTTGTAGGCCTCGGCCAGCGTCGGATAGTTGAAGGTGTTCTCCACGAAGTAGTCGAGCCCGCCGTTCAGGTTCACCACCGCCTGGCCGATGTGGATCAGCTCGGTCGCGCCTTCGCCGACGATGTGGACGCCCAGCAGCCGGCGGGTGTCGCGGGCGAAGATCATCTTCATGAAGCCGGTGGAGATGCCCATGATGTGCCCGCGCGAGGTCTCGCGGAACCGCGCCACGCCGCACTCGTAGGAGATCGCCTCGGCGCGCACCTGTTCCTCGGTCATGCCGACGGTAGAGATCTCCGGCACCGAATAGATGCCATAGGGGAAGAACTCCGGCGGGGCGTGGGCCGGCTCGCCGAACGCGTGGCAGGCGGCGATGCGGCCCTGCTCCATGGAGGTCGAAGCGAGGCTCGGGAAGCCGACGATGTCGCCGGCCGCGTAGATGTGCGGGACATCAGTCTGGAACGTCGCCTTGTCGGCGACCAGCCGGCCGCGGGCGTCGCATTCAAGTCCGCAGGCCTCGAGGCCGAGATCGCCCACAGCGCCCTCGCGGCCCGCCGAGAACAGCACCATGTCGGCGCGTAGCTCGCGCCCGTCGTCCAGCGCCACCAGGCAGTTCTGCGGGCCGTCGGCCACCGCCGAGACGACCTTGCAGCCCAGCCGCATGACCACGCCGCGGTCGCGCAGGTCGTGGACGAACTCCTCGGCCAGCTCCCGATCCAGGAACGGCAGGAGGTTCGGATTGGGCTCGACCATCGTCACCTTGACGTCCAGCGCGCTGAAGATGCTGGCGTACTCCACGCCGACGACGCTGGCGCCGACCACCACCAGCTGGCGGGGGATGCGCTGCAGGCCGAGGATCTCGTCGCTGTCGAGGATGCTCTCGCCGTCGAAGCCGATGTGCGCGGGCCGGTAGGGCCGTGTGCCGACCGCGATCAGGAAGCGTCGCCCAGCGTAGGTCTCGCTGACGCCTTCGCCCGTCACGGTGATGGTGTGCGGGCCGACGAAGCGCGCGGCGCCGCGCACGGTCTCGACATTGTTGCGGGCGAACTGATGCTCCAGCACCTCGACCTCGTGATCGAGGGTCATATGCAAGCGTTTGCGCAGGTCGTCGGCGCTGATGTTCTGGCGCGCCCGGTAGGCGCGACCATAGAAGCCGCGCTCGCGCCAGCCCGACAGGTTGAGCACCGTCTCGCGCAGGGTCTTGCTGGGGATGGTGCCGGTGTGCACCGAGACGCCGCCGACCCTGCGACCGCGCTCCACCACCAGCACCCGCTTGTTGAACTTGGCGGCCTGGATCGCCGCGCGGCGCCCGGCCGGACCGCTGCCGATCACGATCAGATCGTACGGCTCGCCGGAGATTTGCGGTTGCGTCACGGCTGGCGCCTCGTGGTGGACTTGCGACTAAGGCAGCCTAGGCGACACGCCCTAAGATTTTGCGACGCACAACATCGTTCGGCAGGGAGCCGGTGGATTGCGAGCCCAGTGTGATCCGTCGCATGATATCTCGGCGCCGAACGCCTCGGCCGCACGCTTGTCCCCACCTCGAAGGACCGACCGATGGCCGAGAGCCTCTACGACATCCCCCTGACCAGCATCGACGGCGCGCCCACCAAGCTCGGCGACCACGCCGGCAAGGTGCTGCTGGTGGTCAACGTCGCGTCGAAGTGCGGCCTGTCCCCTCAGTACGGCGCGCTGCAGGCGCTCTATGCGGCCAAGCGCGACGAAGGCCTCGTAGTGCTGGGGTTTCCCGCCAACAACTTCCGCGACCAGGAGCCGGGGACGGAGAACGAGATCGCCGAGTTCTGCAGCACCACCTACGGCGTCGACTTCCCCATGTTCGAAAAGATCTCGGTCGCCGGATCCGACAAGCACCCGCTGTACAAGGCGTTGACCGTGGCCGCCCCGGTGACCCAGCGCGACGCTGGAATGCGCAAGCGGCTGGAGGGCTTCGGAATCGAGACCGGCCCTCCCGGGGAGGTGCTCTGGAACTTCGAGAAGTTCGTGGTCGGCCGCGACGGCGCCGTGGTGGCCCGCTTCTCGCCTGATGTGACCCCCGACGACGCCGAGCTCGCTGCGACCCTCGACAAGGCGCTCGCCGCGCCGGCATGAGCTTCACCGAGCCGTACATGACCGAGGAACGGCGGATGATCCGCGCCAGCGCGCGCGCATTCACCGAGCGCGAGGTCACGCCGATCGCCAACCGGCTGGACCCCATTCAGGGGGACATTCCGCTCGAGCTGATCGAGAAGATCGCCGAGGCCGGCTACTTCGGCATCCTGATCCCGGAGGAATACGGCGGCCTTGGCCTGGGCGTGTTCGAGTACTGCCTGATCGCCGAGGAACTGGCGCGCGGCTGGATGAGCGTCGCCAGCCTGCTCGCCCGCGGCAACAGCATGCCCGGCACCCACCTGATGAGCGAAGCGCAGCGACAGGAGATCTTGCCTCAGGTTGCGAGCGGTCGGCTGCTGGGCGCGCTGGCGATGTCGGAGCCCGACACCGGCTCGGACCTCTCTGGCATCAAGTGCAAGGCGGTGCTGGACGGCGACGAATGGGTCATCACCGGCCAGAAGTACTGGTGCACCTTCGCCGACGGCGCCGACTATCTGGTGGTGGTGGCGCGCACCGAGCCGGACATGGCGCTGCGCCACCGCGGCCTCAGCGCATTCCGGGTCGACAAACCGCGCGGCGAGCTGCCGAACGGCGTCTCTGGCTCGCCGATCCCCAAGATCGGCTACTTCGGCTGGAAGACCTGGGACCTTTCGTTCGACGGTTGCCGCATCCCTGAGGACGCGCTGATCGGCAAGCGCGGCGAGGGCTTCTACGTCATCAGCAAATGGCTGGAGTCTGCGCGCGCCCACACCGCCGCCCGTGCTTTGGGCCTGGCGTCAGCCGCGCTGGACGAGGCGACCGCCTATGCGCAGACCCGCGTCCAGTTCGAGCGCCCGATCTCGGAGTTCCAGGCGATCCGCTTCAAGATCGCCCAGATGGCCACCGAGATCGCCGCCGCCCGACACCTGACCCAGCATCTGTGCGTGACCCTGGACCAGGGCGTGCGCAGCGACATGGAGGCCGGCATGGCCAAGCTATTCGCCACCGAGATGGCCGAGCGGGTGACCAGCGAGGCGATGCAGATCCTGGGCGGCGCCGGCTACACGACTCTGTTTGCGGTGTCGCGGCACTGGCGCGACGCCCGCCTGACCAAGATCTTCGAAGGCACTTCGGAGATCCAGTTGCGGATCATCTCCGACAACATCCTGGGCAAGGAGAAGGGCCGGTGAGCGCGCGGCCGGACCGGCTGCGGCGCTGTCAGCTTTCCGTCCCCGGCAGCAACGCGCGGATGATGGAGAAGGCCGCGGGCCTGGACGTGGACCATGTGTTCCTCGACCTGGAGGACGCGGTCGCGCCAGCGGAGAAGGCGGCGGCCCGCAGCAAGGTGGTGCATGCGCTGAACACCCTCGACTGGGGCCGCAAGACCCGTTGCGTGCGGGTCAACGACATTACCTCGCCCTGGGTGCTGGACGACGTGCTGGCGGTGTTCGAGGGCGCCGGCGACAACCTCGACACCCTGATGCTGCCGAAGATCCGCACCGCCGCCGACATGGCCTTCTTCGACCTGCTGCTGACCCATCTTGAGTCGAGGGCTGGGCGAACCAGGCGCATCGGGCTGGAGATCCTCATCGAGGAGGTCGAGGGCATGCACAACCTCGACGCCATCGTTGCCGCAACCGATCGGCTCGAGGCGATCGTGCTGGGCATGGTCGACTATTCGGCGTCGCAGAACATGGACCCGCTGGGCGCGGTGGGGCGCAGCGCCTATCCAGGCGACCTTTGGCACTACGCGCGCAACCGGATGATCGTCGCCGCCCGCGCCAACGGCCTGGACATGGTCGACGGACCGTTCTCGGACATCGGCAATCGGGAAACTTTCGAGGAGGAATGCCGCCGCGCCCTGGCGCTGGGCTGCGTCGGCAAATGGGCGCTGCATCCCGATCAGGTGGAAGTCGCGCAACGCTGCTTCTCTCCCGACCCTGCGGCGGTCGAACGCTCGCGGCGCATGCAGTCGGCCTACGACGAGGCGCTGAAGGCCGGCGTCGGCGCCATCCGCTTCGAAGGCGAGATGGTCGACGTCGCCACTGTGCGCACCGCACGGCGCGTCACCGACGCGGCCGACCGGATCGCCCGGCTGGCGGGTTAGCGCGCCTCATCCCGACGCCGGCAGGGTCACCGTGGCGCGCAGGCCGTTCTCGCCGTTCGACAGGGTGATGTCGCCGCCGTGCGCCCGCGCCGTGGAGCGCGCGATCGCCAGGCTCAGGCCGATGCCGCCGGTGTCCAGATTGCGCGAGGCGTCGGCGCGGTAGAACGGCTGGAACACCCGCTCCAGGTCTTCCTCCGACAGTCCCTCGCCGCGGTCGGACACGACCACCACGGCGTTGTCGCCCTCGCGGCCGACATCGATGCGCGCCTGAGCGCCGTAGCGCACGGCGTTCTCCACCAGGTTGACGAACAACCGCTGCAGGGCGGCTGCGTCGCCGTCGACCATCACCGGACGCCCGCTGGCGATCTCCACGTCGGCGCCGACCATGGCCGCATCGTCGACGACGCATTCGACCACCGACAGCAGGTCGAGCGGCTCGTGCCGCTGGGGTTCGCCTTCGTTGCGGATGAAGGCCAGCACGCCGCCGATCATGTGCTCCATCTGGGCGACGTCGGACAGCACCTGGGCGCGCAGGTCGCCCGGCGCGGACTCGACCCTGAAGCGGATGCGCGCCAGCGGCGTGCGCAGGTCATGCGAGATCGCGCCAACCATCGCCGTGCGGTCGTCGATGTAGCGCTTGAGCCTCGCCTGCATGCCATTGAACGCCTCGGCCGCCACGCCGATCTCGGCGGGGCCGGTCAGGGTCATCTGCGGTCCCTGCGGATTGCGTCCGAGCTGCTCGGCGGCCTGTGAGAAGCGCTTCAGCGGGGCGGTGATCCGGCGCGCGAACAGGTAGGCCGAGAGGCCCACCACCGCCAGGCTCGCCAGCAGCCACATCAGCCCGCGCTTCTGCCACTCGGTCGGGAACGGCTCGGGACTGGATCGCACTACCGTCCAGCCGCCGCCGGGGCGCTGCACCGCGGCGATGAAGTCTCCGAAGATCGGCGCCTCGCCGCCCATGCGCATGCCGCGCATGGCCCGCGGAGGCCGCATGTGCCCGTCGGGTGGCGGGCCGAACATCCTGTGCGGATCAGGGGGGCGTCCGAAGCGGCCCACCTCGAACGGCGCGCGCGTACTCAGGCGCACCTCACCGCGCGGCCGTCCCAGTGCGAGGGCCAGGGCTCCTGCGCCAGGCCTGGCGCCGCGTCCGTGGGCGAATTCCTCCGGCAAGGCGGCACTCTCGCTGCGGACCATCGGGCGGCCGTAGCGCGCCGACAGCGACCCGCCCTCCAGCGCTGCGGCGACCTCGTCCACCCGGTACATCGGCGGATGCGGAGGCGGCGTCAGCAGGATGACGGCGAAGCTGACAAGGTGCGCGATGACCAGCACCGCGATCAACAGGCCGGTCAGTTGCAGGCCGATCGGCGCGCCCAGCCGGCCGGGCCGGCCGTTGATCATCCGCGGGTGACCTTGGCGTCGAACATGTAGCCGGCGCCGCGCACGGTCTTGATGATCTCTTCGTCGGCGCAGGCATGGAGCTTGCGGCGCAGCCGGCTGATCTGCACGTCCACCGCGCGGTCGAACACATCGACCTCGTGGCCGCGGGCGATGTCCAGCAACTGGTCCCGCGACAGGATGCGCTGTGGGTGCTCGAGGAAAGCGCTGAGCAGCGAATACTCGCCGGAGGTCAGCAGGATGGCCGCGCCGTTCGGGGCGCGGAGCTGGCGGCGCTGGGCGTCGACCACGAAGCCCTGGAACTGGTAGGCCTTGCCGCGCTTGGGCGCGCCGCCGCGCACCTCGTCCAGTCGCCGGAACACCGCGCGCACCCGGGCCAGCAGCTCCCGTGGGCTGCAGGGCTTGGCGAGATAGTCGTCGGCGCCCAGCTCCAGGCCCAGCACGCGGTCAACCTCCTCGCCCATGGCGCTGAGCATGATGATCGCCGGCCCACCTTCGGACGATAACCGCCGGCAGATCGACAACCCGTCTTCTCCGGGCAGCATCAGGTCGAGGATCACCAGGTCGATCGGCGAGGCGCTCAGCACCTGCTCCATGGCGCGCGCGTCCGCTGCGGCGTGGAGTTGATAGCCATAGTCCCCCAGGTAGCTGGCGATCTGCTCGCGCAACTGGTTGTCGTCGTCGACCACCAGGATGTGGCGCGCGGGGAGCACCGGCGGGGCGGGGATCATGGAGACTCCTCTGTCGAGGAACTGTGGCGCGGTCATAGCGACTTCGCCAAATTCTCCTTGCGCGGCGGCGATGCTCATCGTGGCGGGTCGCCGTGGCTCATGTGGCCGCCGTCCGGGCCACCCATCATCGCGCGCCCGCCATGCATGCCGCCGCCCATGCCGCCTTCTGGGCCGTGCAGGCGCATCAGCGCGTCGAACACCTGCTTCTGATCAGCGCTGAGCGTGGCGTAGAACGTGGTCAAGGCGCGGCGCGCACCTTCGGCCCGCTGACTGCGCTCCGCGTCACGTTTGCCCATGCGGTCGATCCGTTCCGGCGTCGTCAACGGCCCGGGCTCGCCCATTCGCCGGCGCATATCCATCCGTTCGCCCGGCGTCGGGCGGTCGTGGGCGGCCATCAGCGGGGACAGCGCAGCTTCTTGGTCGGGGCGCAGGCGAAGGACGGTCTTCAGGTCCTGGGCGCGTTGACGTTCGCGCGCGTCGTGCATCGCCTGCATGGCGGCGGGCGTGCGGTCGGGCCGGGGCTCGTCCTGCGCCTGGGCGGAGACGGCGCCGAGCGCGAGCGCGATGGTGAGCGGCGCGATGGTCAGAAGGTAGCGGCGGGACATGAAGGCTCCTGTCTGTTTTGCGGCCTTCAATCTCGCATGCGACCTGTCCAGCAGAATGTCGGGCGGTGAGACGCTGAAGACACCAACCTGAAACAGGCCGTGGGGATCAGCGCCGCCAGCCGGCGCGTCCAGGCCTCGGGCCAGATCCGCCGGCGGGCATGTCGTCGTAGCACCTCGCGGCGCGAGCGAAGCCGGGTCCAGGTCCCGGGGCCACCCGCCAGCCGGCGCGATCGGGTGCGCAGCTCCGATCCTGTGACGAGGTCACTGCATCGCCGGAGCCGAACGACAGGCCCAGGGCCTGGATGCGCCGTGATCCGAAGCGCCCGTCGAAGCTGGACTTCTCGATCGCCACACTCAGCAGGCTGCTCTCGCGGACCGGGAAGTCGGTGCGTGCGTACAGGCTGCGATAGCCGTTCGAGCCGACGCCGAGGCTGACCTCCCCGTGCAGCTTGCGCGGCGTGGCCGACGAGACCGCGCCCGGAGTCTTGTCCTGCGGCAAGATGAGGGCGGGTGATGACCTCAAGTAGGCGTCGATCTGATCGGAGACGCTGGAGGGCGCGACGCTGGCGGGGATCGAGGGCACGTCGTCGGCGAGCGCTGGACCGGACGCCAGGGCGGCGGCGAGGCTCAGCGCCAGGGCGATGCGGGGTCCCATGGGCGATCTCCTTCGCGCGCAGACCGCGCCGCGATTGAGGCCGCTGTGTTGCGGTTCGGAATCATCGTCGTCACAAGCGATACAGAGGCGATACCGCAGCGCCCTAGTTGGGCCGCAACAGGCCTCCATCCATGGCGTCGCGCCGCAGCCGAGGGTCTCCCCACCGCCCTCCGTCCCGCTGCGTCGCCGCGGCCGCACAGGTTCACCGCGTCCCGCGCCACGGCTGGCTCAGGTCGCGGAGGGTTTGCGGGTCTCGCGCAGGATGACGTAGAGACCGCTGGCCATCACCACGAGACCGCCGATCACCGTGGTGACACGCGGCAGCTCGTTCCACACGAGGAAGCC
Source organism: Phenylobacterium sp. (assembly GCF_030693805.1). Taxonomy (GTDB): domain Bacteria; phylum Pseudomonadota; class Alphaproteobacteria; order Caulobacterales; family Caulobacteraceae; genus Phenylobacterium. Next base: position 32,951 of record NZ_JAUXZW010000179.1, on the reverse strand, counting down.
CAGCAGGCCGTTCCAAAGCAGGGTCGCGTAGTCGAACGGAGCGACGATCGCCGCCGGCGCCAGGCGATAGGCCTGGGTCAGCAGCAACTGCCCGATACCGCCCGCTACCCCCATCAGCACCAAGTAGAGCAAGGTCAGCCTGTCCGGCGTGGTCCAGACGAACGGCAGGGCGACCAGGCCGACGAGCGTGGCGGCCACGGTGAAATAGAAGGCGATGGTCGGGCCTGACTCCGTGCTGCCGAGCTGACGGATCGCCAGCATGGCGCCGGCCGAGCCGGCCACTTGGAGAAGAGCCAGCGCGACGCCGATGCTGGCCATGTGGACTGGATCGGGGCGCACCAGAATCAGCATGCCGCAGAAGCCGACGATGACCGCGCCCCACTGATGCCCGCTGACCTTCTCGCGCAGCACCGGCGCGGAGAGTGCGGTGACCAGCAGCGGCGTGCAGAACATGATCGCCGTGAACTCGGTCAGCGGCAGCATGCCCATGGCGGCGAAGCCGCAGACCATGCCCGTGACGCCCAAGATCGAGCGGATCGCATGGGAGCCGGGCCTGGAGGTGCGCAGCATGCCGAACCCGCCGCTCGACAGGATGGTGATGACGATCGGGATGAAGGCGAAGGCGTTGCGGAAGAACACGATCTCGAAAGTGTTCACGCCGCGCTCGGCGCACAGCTTGACCAGCACGGCCATGAAGCCGAAGGCGACCACCGCGGCCAGCCGGAAGGTGATCCCAAGACCGATCCTGCGCACCGGTGCGCCCGCCATGCCGATCCCCCCTGCAGGCGCTCGTCGCCTCCGGCGCCTTCCTTGCGCCGCGCCAGGGATATGAAGGCCCCGGGCCGCGCCGCGGTGGCTTGTTACACAGGTGACGGCGAAGCGCGAGGCGCCGGCTATGCGGCGCCCTTGACGACGTTACGACGGATGCGGGCCGATCCGTCGTCGGCCAGATCGATCCGGGTGGAGGTCAGCCGCCAGCGGGCCAGCGATGGCGGCGTTGACGCGGTCGATGCCGGCGCAGGCGGCGTCGCCGCGTGGCGATCACGCTGTCGCGCGACTGCGCCGCCCGCGTATAAGCTGGACGGCAAAGACAAGAAACGACGGGGCGGGACACCGATGTACAAGGCCAAGGAGTGGCTACTGCTTGGCCTGATCTTTTCAGGCGCGCTGATCGGCTACATGGATCGCGCGGTGTTCGGCGTGCTGGCGCCGATGATCCAGCAAGACCTGGATCTGGACCCCGCCGAGCTGGGCCTGGCGCTCAGCTTCTTCTCCATTGGGTATACGCTGTTCACCGTCGTCGGCGGGTGGCTGACGGACCGCTTCGGACCCCGGCGCGTGCTGGGCGTGGCGATGCTGATCTGGTCGGTGTTCTGTGCGCTGACCGGTGCGGTCAACAGCTTGCTCGCCCTGCTAGGCGTGCGGTTCGTGTTCGGCGTCGGCGAGGCGCCGTTCACGCCGGCCACCAGCAAAATGACCTACTCCTGGTTCGGCTCGAGGCGCTACGCAGGCGCCTACGGCTTGGCGAGCGCCGGCCAGCCGCTGGGCGGAGCGGTCGCCGGGCCGATTGTCGGCGTCATCGCGGTCGCCGCCGGTTGGCGCGCGGCCTTTGTCGCAGTCGGCGCCATCGGTCTGGTGTGGCTGGTCGCCTGGATGCTGCTGGCCCGCGACCGTCCGCAGGAACCCGAAGTCGACGCCGACGCCCCGCCGGCGCCGGTCGCGCGCAGCACCATCAACCCCGGCCAGACATTGTGGGGATCCATCGCCCACCCGGCGGTGGTGGCCAGCGCCGCCGGCTTCTTCGCCTACGGCTACCTGCTGTATTTCTTCCTGTCCTGGTTCCCCAGCTACCTGTCCAAAAGCCTGCATATGGACCTGGCGCACATGAGCCTGGCGACCGCCGCGCCGTGGGGCGCCGGCGCCCTGGGACTTGTGGCGGGCGGCTACTTGTCCGACATGCTCTCGCGGCTGCTGAAGAACGAGATCCTGGCCCGCAAGCTGATGATCGTCGGCGGCCTGGCCGTCGCCGCGGTCTGCGTGGCGCTGGCGCCGCAGTTCCGCACGCCGTTCTCGGCCCTGACGCTGATGGGGGCGGCGATCTTCTTCATGTACCTGACCGCCGCCAGCTACACCGCGCTTGCGGTGGCGACGACGCCTGAGCGCCACATCGGCTCGGTCGCCGGCTATCTGGTGTTCGTGGCCAACGTCGCCGGCATCTCCGCGCCGATCATCACCGGGGTGATCATCAAATCGACCGGCGACTTCAACGCCGCCTTCCTGCTGGCCGGCGCGATCGTGGTCAGCGGCGCGGTGGCGGTAGCCCTGCTGGCCTCGTTCCCCGGCCGCAGGCGTGCCGTCGCCGCGGTCCCGCCGACCGGCGTTTGATTGCCGCTCGGCAGGTGCGGCGCTAAGCTTCAGCAAAGGCCGGCGAACGCCCGGCCAAGACAGGGGGACGTCGACCATGGGCCGAGCCATGATCTGGGCGCTTGCGGGCCTTGCGGCCACGACGGCTTCGTTCGCGCCCGCGCTCAACCGCGGCGACCACGCGATCGCCGCCGATGCGGCCGCAGCCTGTTCGGCGCTGGCGCAGCCAGGGCGGTTCCCCAAGACCAAGGTTCTGGAGGCGGCCCTCAAATCGGCGGGCGAGTCGCAGGCCTTCTGCGAGGTGGTTGGCGAGGTCTCGCCGGTTGCGGGTTCGAAGATCGGCGTGGTGTTCCGCATGCCCGAGCGCTGGAACGGCAAGGTGATCGGCATCGGCGGCGGCGGGAAGGCCGGCAATGTGCGCCTCGAAGGCGACTCTGGCGCGATCAGCTATCTCGCCCGCGGCTACGCGACGCTGCAGACCGACGCCGGACATCCGAGTGCCGATTCTCGCGACAACACCTGGGCCGCGCTGCCGAACGGCGAGGCGAACGTCCAGGCTTTGGAGGACTTCGCCTACCGCGCCGTCCACTGGACGGCGGTGGTCGGCAAGCAGGTGGCGGCCGCCCACTACGGTCGCGCGCCCGAGCATGCTTATTTCCAGGGGTGTTCGACCGGCGGACGCCAGGCGCTCGCCTCGGTGCAGCGCTACCCCGAGGACTATGAGGGCGTCATCGCCGGGGCGCCGGCCTTCGCCAACCGACCCTTGGCCAGCATGATCATGGCCGGCCGCGCCTTCGCCGATCCCGCGTCGAAGCCCTCGAAGGCGCAGATCTCGTTGATCAACGACTCGGTGCTGGCGGCGTGCGATGCGAACGACGGCCTGAAGGACGGCCTGGTCACCGAACCGCTGAAGTGCGCCTGGGACCCCAAGGTGCTGGCCTGCAAGCCCGGCCGGTCCGGCGACGCCTGCCTGACCCCCGCCCAGGTGGCGGGCGTGCGCACGGTCTATCAGGATCATCACGCGGCGGACGGCACGTTGGTGACCTTCGGGCTGCCCAAGGGATCGGAGCTGAGTTCCTACGACTTCTTCGTCACGCCGACGCGCGACATCCAGTATGTCTGGGGCATGCACCACCAGGCGGCCGGCCTGGAGCGCGACGCCGACCTCGACCTCTCCAAGAACGATCCGGTGGCCAACTACGCCGGCGAGCGGAACGCCCTCTCCAACGTGCTGATCTACAGCGAGAACCCGGACATCTCGCCGTTCATGCGCCGCGGCGGCAAGCTGCTGATGTGGACCGGGACCTACGACCAGCTGATTCCGGCGCGTTCGACCTACGACTACTTCGAGGCGATGCGCCGGGTGACCGACGTGCAACTCAAGGCGGGCGCCAGCAAGATCGAGGTGGCGGATCGCACGCGGCTGTTCACCGCCGTGGGCGTCTCCCACTGCGGCGGCGGCGCGGGTCCGGGGCGGTTCGATGCGTTGTCGGCGCTCGAGGCCTGGGTCGAGAGGGGCGAGGCGCCCTCACAGCTCGTCGCCAGCGATCCGGAGGGCGCTGCGCCACGTCGCTCGCGCCCGATGTGCCAGTACCCGGCTCTGCCGCGCTACAAGGGCGGCGACCCCAATAGCGCGGCGAGCTTCACGTGCGGCTAGCCGGCTAGCCGGCTAGCGGTCGGCGTCGACCGCGCGCCACGGGTGGGTCAATGCGTCGAGCTTGGCCTTGAGGTCGGCGGACAAAGACGCCGGTCTCGGCCGCGGCCAGGCTGTCGGCGAGCTGCTCGGGCCGGCTCGCGCCGATGATCGCCGAGGTGATCGCCGGGTGGGACAGCACCCAGGCCACCGCCATCGTCGTCATGCTCATCCCAGCCTCGGCGGCGGCCGTCGGATTGCACGGGCGCAGTTCGCCGCGCGCGGTCGCCTGACCCAGGAATTCGGCTAGCCGCGTGTGGTCCATCAGGGGTTGGCCAGGCCTATCTGCTGGCGACGATCGACACCTTCCGTCTCTCCGGATGGCTCAGCGTGCTGCTGATCCCGGCCATCCGGCTGACCCGCAAGGCGTTTAGCGGCGGCGCGCCGGCAGCCGCCGACTAGGCTCTCGTTAACCATAAACTCGCATGGTCGCCGCTTACGACTGTGCGAGGAGGCCCAGTTGACGGAAGACCATGCCCACTGCGTCGCCAGGCGCCTTGCCGAGGCGATCGGCGCGGCGACGATCGAATCGCGCCCAAGCGAGAACTTCTACATCGAGGACGCGTTCCCGCCGGAGGTGTTCCAGGAGATCCTCGCCCGCCTGCCGGCCGACGAGGCGCTTGACGACATCCGCCATCCCGACGCCGTCGCGCCGGACGGCCGCGTCACCCGCAAGCTGCTGGACTTCACCGAACAGTCGTTGGAGCGGCTGGATGCGGCCGACCGGGAGTTCTGGCGAGGCCTGACCCAGGCGCTGACCTCTCAGACCCTGCTGAACGCGCTGGCCGCCAAGTTCCGCGTCACCCTGGAGACGCAATACGGCGCCGACCGCCCGGCGATGACCGCGGTGCCGCTGCTCTACCGCGACCTGCCGGGCTACCGCATCGGCGTGCATCCGGACGCGGCGACCAAGATCGCCACTCTGCAGTTCTACCTGCCGGCCGACGACAGCCAGGTCCACCTGGGCACCACGTTCCACGAGCGTACGCCGGACGGCTTCCAGGAGCTGAAGACCAATCCGTTCAAGCCTAATTCGGCCTACGGATTCGTGCGCACCGACGAGAGTTGGCACAGCGTCAAGGAGCTCGGACCCGACGAGGCGATCCGTAACTCGCTGGCGCTGACCGTCTACCACCGCGGCCTCCAGTACAGCTCGGCGATGTAGCCATGATCGACGTCGATGTGGCGAGCGCCCTGGGCCTGGGCGATGTGGGCGTCACCTCGACCCCGGCGGGCCCGATCTTCTTCGCGCGGCAGGGCAGCGGCTGGCGCTACGACACCCTGCTCACCAAGGAGCCGGAGACCATCGAGTGGATCGACGGCTTCGAGCCCGGCGAGACGCTGTGGGACATCGGCGCCAACGTCGGCGTCTATTCGCTGTATGCGGCCAAGCGGGGGTTACGGGTCCTGGCCTTCGAGCCGCACTTCGCCAACTACTTCCACCTGTGCGCAAACATCATGCTCAACGGCCTGCAGGACCAGATCACCGCCTATTGCCTGGCCTTCGCGCAAGAGCCGGCGGCCAGCACCATCAACCTCGCCGACGTCAGCTTCGGCCACTCCATGTCCAGCTTCGGCAGCGACCTGGATTTCCGCGGGCGACCCTATGAGGTGGCCTTTCGGCAGGGGATGATCGGCTATGACATAGACGGCTTCTGCCGCGACCTCGGCGTCGCCGTCCCCGACCATGTGAAGATCGATGTCGACGGCATCGAGCTCGATATCGTGCGCGGCGGCCGGGTGGTGCTGGCGGACACGCGCGTCAAGTCGGTGTCCATCGAGCTGATCGAGACCGACGCGGCCCAGGTCTCCGGCGTCGACGAGGTGCTGGGCGCCGCGGGGCTGACCTTCATCCACAAGAAGCAGAACCCGGAGTTCCGCGACACGCCCACCGGCGACGTGCTGAACTTCCTGTACCGGCGCGGCTAGAATCCCACGCCGGCGAGGCGGCGGTTCTCCTGCTCCAGGTCCTTGGCCCAACTGGCGAGGCCGAAGCGTCGTGTGTCGATCTGGCGGGCGAACAGGCCCGGGCTGCGGCGCCACAGCGGCAGGTTGGCCAGCGCGCTGGCGCACTGCGAGCCCATGTCGATCACCTCGGCCAGCTCCTGCAGCCCGAAGGGCAGGGGGCTGGCTGCGTCGCCGATGACCTCGGTTGTGGGGGCTCGGGCGGCCTCCAGGGCTTCGCGCACGCCAGCCTCGAAACAGGCGCGCGCGGCGCCTTCGTCTCCGGCGGTCAGGTGCAGTCGGCCTTCGAAGAAGCTGGCGGCCACGGTCTTCGTGGCCAGCAACGGCGAGAACGCGCGCCAGTCGAGCTCGGCGGCCTTGCGGTACCAGGCGATGGCGCCGGCATGGTCGCCCGTGAGCTCCATCAGCTTGCCGGCCAGGAAGGCGTGGGAGATGCGCCAGCGCGCGGTGTGCGCGTCGCCGCCGTTGTCGCCTGCGGCCTCGTAACTTTCGATCAGCCCGATGACGTTCGGCACGTCGTCCAGGCTGCGACCCTCGAGGACGCGATAGCCCAGCACGGTGATCGCTCCGCCGCGATCAGGGGAGTCGGCGCGGGCGTTCTCGGCGATCATCAGCGCCAGGCGGAACAGCTTGTCGTCGTCGCGCAGCCGTTCGCCCATCTGGATCAGCGTGCGGTAGAGATACGGGTTGTCGTAGGAGCCGGCGAAATCCACCACGGTGGGCAGGCTCGCGCCGTCGGCGGCGAACTGCGGATGGCGGAAGCCGGCGATCTGCGCCTCGTCGGCGGCGAAGGGGTTGGCGGAGACCACCGCCAGCAGCCACTCGGTATCGTCGTTGGCTTCCATCGGCCACTGGCGCAGCAGGCGCGGAGATTCCGGCAGCTTGAAGCCGCCCGGCGCCGACTGCACGTACTTGGACTCCAGGATGAAGTGCTGGCCGAGGCCCTGTGCAAGCTTGTCCCAGTCGAAGACGTGCAGGTGGTGGGGGTTGGGGTCCTCGCCGGTCTCGTCCATCCAGCGGTCGGGCACCGAACAGACGACGCGGCCGTCAGGCTTCAGCACCCGGCGGAAGGCGGCCAGCGCACCCTCCCAGTCCGGCACGTGCTCCAGGGTCTCCATCGACACGATCAGATCGATGGAGCTGTCGGCCACGCCCTCCAGCACGGCCACGTCGCCAGCGGCGTAGCGCAGGCCGGGCCCGCCGTAGTTGGCCTGCGCGTACTCGGCGGTCTCCGGATCCAGGTCCATGCCCAGGAAGTCCGCGCCGCGGGACAAGGCGGCCAGCACAGCGGCGCCGTATCCCAGGCCGCAGGCGCAATCCAACACCCTGTCGCCGGGCCGCACGTACTCCGCCGCCAGCGAATAGCGCACGACATGGGCGTCGGCGCGCGAGCCGGACTCTCGCAGCATGTCCATGTGCAGGCCGCGGTCCTTCTGCAGGTCCTCCACCGACCAGCGTGCCGCGGCGGCCGCGGGAATCCGCTGGTAGAAGTTGACGATCCCATAGGCCGTGTCGTTCAGGCCTTCGTACTCGTGGGTCAGCAGGCCGGCGGGGTGGCGGCGCCAGCCCGCCGCGAACAGCACCTGGTCGCCCTCCCAGCGGTTCACCTCCAGGCAACGCAGGACCAGGGTGTCGGCGCTCTTGAAGCCCGACAGGACGCGCAGGATCGGCGCGATCGGGCTGACGCCTGCGAGGTCGAGGATGATCACGTCGAACGCCTCGCCCACCGCGTCCTCGGCGCGGCGCGCGCGACAGCCGTTCAGCGCCAGTTCGCGGACCAGGGCGTCGTCCTCGGATGCGCCGACATGGACCATTGAGCCGGCCCCGATGCGCTCGACGATGGCCTTGGCGAACTGGATGCTCATACGCGGCTCCGCAAGGGGGGCTTCGGATCGTCGGACCCTCGCGCGCGCGGAGAAATTTAGCGTTAACGGAAACCAAATGCCCAGCGCCTAGGACCAGAGCCAAGGTCCATCGCCCTGCTCGAAAGGCGCACCCTCATGACCGAACGGTCGATCACCCCCGATCGCCTGGCCAGCGCCCTCGACGCCGCGCCCGCCGGCCTGAAGGTGCTGTCGCTGGACTGCTTCGACACCCTGATCTGGCGCAATACGCATGCGCCGCGCGACGTGTTCGCCGAGTTGTTCTCAGACACCGCCGGCGTCTACCACCGCATGTGGAGCGAGGAGGCCGCGCGCGAGCGCGCCATGGTCCGCCACGAACGCTCCGAGATCACCATCGCCGAAATCTACGACGGGTTGCTGGAAGACGCCGACCCTGCCGAGCGCGCAGACGCGATCGCGCGCGAACTGGCGGCCGAGGCCCGCCACACCTTCGCCTTCGCCCCCACCGTGGCGCTGATGCGCGCGGCGAAAGCGCGCGGCATGAAGGTTGTGGTGGTCAGCGACATCTACCTCAGCCGCGACCATCTGGAAGCGCTGATCCGCTCGGCCGCCGGCGACGAGGTGTTGGGCCTGATCGACCGGATCTTCTGTTCCAGCGAGTACGGCGTGACCAAGTCGACGGGCCTGTTCCGCGATGTGCTGCGCGAGTTGGCTGTTCCCGCCGGCGCCGTGCTGCACCTGGGCGACAATCGCGTGGCCGACTACGAAGCGCCGATCGCCACGGGCGTCAAGGCGATCCACCTGGAGCAGTTCGACGAGGCGACCACGCAGCGCCTGCGGCTGGAGGCTGCGGTCCGCGCGATCATCGAGCCGGCCGGCATGGCCGCCCAGGCGATCCGCCAGCCGCATCGCGCCCAGATCGCCATGGTCGGCGCCGACGTCTCACCGGCGCCACGCTTCGGCTACGCGACCCTGGGCCCCATACTCCACGGCTTCGCCCGCTGGGTGAAGGACGAGGCGAAGGCGCTTCGTCAGCATACGGACGGCCGGGTCCGCCTGGTGTTCCTGCTGCGCGACGGCCACCTGCCGCGCCGGGTCTATGAGGCGATCGCCGACGCTGACGGTCCGGCTGTCTCGTCGCTGGAACTCAGCCGGTTCACCGCCACGGCGGCGGCGATGACCGAAGCGGAGAAGATCCGCCGCTTCGTTGAGAGCGAACTGACCATCACCCGCCAGGATGTCATCGCCCGCCAACTCCTGTTCGACCGCGACGAGGTTAAGCGCCTGGTGCGCGACGCCGGCGGATCGTCCGCCGCATTCGCCGAGGCCGTGCTCGCGCCCAAGTCGATCGAACGGATCGTCGCCCGATCGACCGCGTTCGCCGCGCGGCTGATCAAGTACGTCGCCAAGGAGACCGGAGCGCGGGCCGGCGACACCCTGGCGCTGGTCGACCTGGGCTACAACGGCACCGCCCAAAACCAGATCGCGCCGCTGTTCGAGACCGCGCTCAAGGTCAAGGTCGCCGGCCTCTATCTGCTGCTGCGCGCCCAGGAGCGTACCCGCCACGACAAGCGCGGCTTCATCGGTCCGGACCACTACGACTTCACGACGCTGTCGGGCCTCAGCACCAACGTCTCGGTGCTGGAGCAGCTCTGCACCGTGGCGCAAGGCTCGGTCGTCGACTACACGGCCGACGGCAAGTCCGTCCGGGCCAAGGTCAGCGTCAAGGGCCGCCAGAGCGCGGTGCGCGAGGCGATCGGCGAGGCCTGCGTCGACTATGCGCGCAGCTACGGTCAGGCGTTTGTCCGACCGCCGGCTTCCGACGACGCCGACGCCAGCCGCCAGGCCGCCGCGGCCGCCATGGCCCGCCTGATGTTCCTGCCGACCAAGGATGAGATCGATGTGCTCAAGGACTTCGAGCACGACGTGAACCTCGGCACCGAGGACATGCTGAAGCTGTTCGACGCCGACCGCGGGGCCGAGGGCCTGCGCCAGAGCGGGCTCTACTACCTGAAGAACGCCGACCGGATGTACCTGCCGGCCGAGATCCGCGACGAAGGCCTGCCCCTCAGCCTGGCGCTGCTCACCCAGCGGCGGTTCGGGCTTCAGCTCCGCTACGCCGATTTCCTGCACAAGCCGACGATGATCCCGATCATGGTCGCCGGCGGCGGTTCGGTGGAGCTGACCCAGGTCGAGGCCTACGCCACCCACGACGGCTACTTCCGCGCCACCGCGCCGGTGGGCGACTGCCGCTTCGCGATCGGACTGCAGTTCGGCAAGCTCTATGCATTCGTGCAGATCGAGGCGGTGTCCTTCGCGCCGCTGCAGGACCTGGAGGCCAAGGTGGGTCACGCCCTGGCGCCGCCCATCCCAGCCCAGCGCCTGTACGAAGGCATGAGCGAGGCCGCGCCCGGCCTGTTCCGCTGCGACGACGAGAACGCCTTCATGATGGTCCCGCCGCCGGCCCGCGCCGACGACCGGCCGATGGTGCTGAACGTGATCTTCCGTCCGATCGCTGAACGGGCGCCCTCAGCCGGTCAGGTCGTCGCGGCCTGAACCGACCGAAGGCAAAGCTGCGAGATTGCATGCAGACCCGCATTTTTTGGGCGCGCGCCTGCCCGCCTCTCGTATAGAACGCAGCCGCCTGCCCTAGCGGCAGGCGGGACGTTCCGGGGCGGGCGAAGGGCCGGTTCAAGGATTCCAGCGTCCTGACCTCAAGCCGAAGATCATCACTTGCGCGCCATCAAACGCCTGCTCGTCGCCAACCGGTCGGAAATCGCCATCCGCGTGTTCCGCGCCGCCGCGGAAATGGGGATCGCCACGATCGCGATCTATGCCGAGCAGGACAAACTGTCGCTACATCGGTTCAAGGCTGACGAGGCCTATCTGATCGGCGCCGGGATGGGACCGATCGAGGCCTATCTGTCGATAGACGAGGTGATCCGCGTCGCGCTCGAGGCCAAGGCCGACGCGATCCATCCTGGTTACGGGTTCCTTTCGGAGAGCCCCGAATTCGCCGAGGCCTGCGCCGCCGCCGGCATCGCCTTCATCGGCCCCAGCCCCGCCACCATGCGAGCCCTCGGCGACAAGGTGGCGGCGCGCAACCTGGCGATCTCCGCCGGCGCGCCAGTGATGCCGGCGACCACGCCGCTGCCGAACGACCCGGCGGAGATCAAGCGGATGGCGCAGGTGGTCGGCTATCCGGTGATGCTGAAGGCCTCGTGGGGCGGCGGCGGGCGCGGCATGCGCCCCATCGAGGCCGAAAGCCAACTGCTCGACGCCGTCGCCTCTGCCAGGCGCGAGGCCAAGGCGGCGTTCGGCAAGGACGAGGTCTACCTGGAGAAGCTAGTCCAGCGGGCGCGGCACGTGGAAGTGCAACTGCTCGGCGACAACCACGGGAACCTGTTCCACCTGTTCGAGCGCGACTGCTCGATCCAGCGCCGCCACCAGAAGATCATCGAGCGCGCGCCGGCCCCCTATCTGGACGAGGCGCAGCGTGCGGAGCTGTGCGAGGCGGCCCTGATGATCGGCCGCGCCGCCAACTACGTGGGCGCGGGCACCGTCGAGTTCCTGATGGATGTGGACACCGGCGCCTTCTATTTCATCGAGGTCAATCCGCGCATCCAGGTGGAGCACACCGTCACCGAGACGGTCACCGGCATCGACATCGTCAAGGCGCAGATCCGCATCACCGAGGGTGGGCGCCTGGGCGTCGCCGAGGAGACCGGCGTGCCGCCGCAGGCCGAGCTGCGGCTCAGCGGTCACGCGCTGCAGTGCCGGATCACCACCGAGGACCCGGAGAACAACTTCATCCCCGACTACGGCCGGATCAGCGCCTATCGCGGCGCGTTCGGCTTCGGCATCCGCGTTGATGGCGGCACCGCCTATTCGGGCGCCGTGGTCACCCGCTTCTACGATCCGCTGCTGGAGAAGGTCACCGCATGGGCGCCGACGCCGGCCGAGGTGATCGCGCGGATGGACCGGGCGCTGCGCGAATACCGGATCCGCGGGGTGGCGACCAACCTCGCCTTCGTCGAGGCCGTGCTGGCGCATCCGAAGTTTCAGTCGAACGCCTACACCACCCGCTTCATCGACGAGACGCCGGAGCTGTTTCGCCGCAGCGCCCGACGCGACCGGGCGACCAAGCTGCTGCGCTACGTCGCCGACGTCAGCGTCAATGGCCAGCCCGAGGTCCGCAACCGTCCCAGGCCCTCGCCCCAGGCCCGCAAGTCCGTGGCGCCGGTGTTCGCACCGGCTGCACCGGCCGACAGCGCGCGAAAGCGCCTGGAACGTCTTGGCCCCAAGGGTTTTGCCGACTGGATGTTGGCTCACGACCGGCCGCTGGTCACCGACACCACCATGCGCGACGCCCACCAGTCGCTGCTGGCCACGCGGTTCCGCACCATCGACATCGCCCGCGCCGCGCGGGCCTACGCCGACGGCCTGCCGGAGCTGATGTCCCTGGAATGCTGGGGCGGGGCGACCTTCGACGTCGCCATGCGCTTCCTGCTGGAGGACCCGTGGGAGCGACTGGCGATGCTGCGCGAACGCACGCCGCACGCCCTGATGCAGATGCTGCTGCGCGGCGCCAACGGCGTCGGCTACGCCAACTATCCCGACAACGTGGTGCGCTTCTTCATCCGCCAGGCGGCGGACGCCGGCGTCGACCTGTTTCGGGTGTTCGACTGCTTCAACTGGGTCGAGAACATGCGCGTCGCCATCGATGCGGTGGCCGAGGCCGGCAGAATAGCCGAGGGCGCGATCTGCTACACCGGCGACATCCTCGATCCGTCGCGGCACAAGTACTCGCTGGCCTACTACGTGGGCGTGGCCAAGCAGTTGGAGGCCGCCGGCTGCCACGTGCTGGCGATCAAGGACATGGCCGGGTTGCTGAAGCCCGCGGCGGCCAAGGTGCTGATCACCGAGCTGAAGCAGCAGGTCGGCCTGCCGATCCACCTGCACACCCACGACACCTCCGGCATAGCCGGGGCGACGATCCTGGCCGCGGTGGACGCCGGCGTCGACGCCTTCGACGCGGCGATGGACGCGATGTCCGGAACCACCTCGCAACCCTGCCTGGGCTCGATCGTCGAGGCGCTGCGCGGGACCCCTCGCGATACTGGCCTCGATCCCGAGGCGATCCGTTCGATCAGCTTCTACTGGGAAGCGGTGCGCGGCCAGTACGCGGCGTTCGAGAGCGACCTGAAGTCCGGCGCCTCGGAGGTCTATCTGCACGAACTGCCAGGCGGCCAGTTCACCAACCTGCGCGAACAGGCCAGAGGCCTCGGTCTGGACTCCCGATGGCATGACGTGGCCCGCGCCTATCGTGCGGCCAACGACATGTTCGGCGACATCGTCAAGGTGACGCCATCGTCGAAGGTCGTCGGCGACATGGCGCTGATGATGGTCTCGCAAGGGCTGACGCCGAGCGACGTGCTGGACCCCGCGCGCGACGTGGCCTTCCCGCAGTCGGTGGTGGAGATGCTGCGCGGCGATCTGGGCCAGCCTCCCGGCGGGTGGCCCGCCGACCTGCAAAAGAAGGCGTTGAAGGGCGCCGAGGCCTATACCGCGCGTCCGGGCTCGCTGATCCCGCACGCCGACCTGGAGGCGGTGCGCACCGCCGTCAGCGCCCGCGTCGGCCGTCAGATCGACGACAAGGGCCTGGCCTCGTCACTGATGTATCCCAAGGTGTTCGAGGACTACTGCGCCAGCGACCGCGCCTATGGGCCGGTGTCGCGGTTGCCGACGCCGACCTTCTTCTACGGCATGAGCGTTGGCGAGGAGATCGCCGTGGAGCTGGAACGCGGCAAGCGGCTGGTGGTCACCTTGCGCGCGATCGGCGAGGCGGACGACGACGACGGCCTGGTCTCGGTGTTCTTCGAGCTCAACGGCCAGCCGCGGGTGGTCAAGGTTCCCGACCGTTCCGTCACCGGCAAGACCGCCGTTCGGCCCAAGGCCGACGACGAGGACGAAGGCCACGTGGCCGCCCCGATGCCGGGCGTGGTCTCCTCGATCAGCGTGCAGGAGGGCCAGACGGTGGCGCGCGGCGATCCGCTGTTGTCGATCGAGGCGATGAAGATGGAGACCCAACTCTACGCCCAGGTCTCCGGCATGGTCGCCAAGCTGCACGTGACCCCGGGCGCCGCGATCGACGCCAAGGACCTGCTGATCGAACTGGTCGTCGCCGACGAGCCGGTCCTGGAGACGGTGGACTAGACCGGCTCCGAGCCCATAGGATTCAAGCCGCCAATCAGGAGATGCCTATGAGCGATCTCGAACGACGTCAGCTGGGCCGGACCGGCCTCTCGGTCACCGTGCTGGGCTTCGGCGCCATGGACCTGGGCGGGCCGCCCGCCGCCAACGAGATCACCGACGACGAGGCGGGCGCGGTCCTGAACGCGGTGCTCGACGCAGGCATCAACTTCATCGACACGGCGGTCTGCTACGGCGTCAGCGAAGAGCGCATCGGCAAGGCGATCTCCGGGCGGCGCGACGAGTTCGTGCTGGCCACCAAGTGCGGCTGCACGCCGGGCGCCGGCATGGGCGGGCCGCACGTCCACACCCAGGAGAACATCCGCGCCGGCGTCGAGCACAGCCTGCGCACCATGAAGACCGACCATCTGGACGTGGCGCAGTTCCATCGCAGCCTGACCCGCAAGGGTTGGGAGGAGGACGGCGCGCTGGAGGAGCTGCTGGCGCTGAAGCAGGAGGGGAAGGTCCGCTACATCGGCATCTCGGGCACGCTGCCGGAGCTCGCCGAGCAGGTCGATGCGGGCGTGTTCGACGTCTTCCAGATCCCGTATTCCGCATTGCAGCGCGAGCACGAAGCGATCATCGCCAGGGCGTCTGCGGCCGGAGCGGGCATCATCATCCGCGGCGCCGTGGCGCGCGGCGCGCCCGACAACTGGGACAAGCGTTACTACATGCTGAGCCGCGACGAGATGACCGGGCGCTGGGAGCAGGCCAAGCTCGACGAGCTGATGGACGGCATGGGCCGCATCGAGTTTATGACCCGCTTCGCTCTCGCCTCGCCCGATCTCGACACCACGATCATCGGCACCAAGAGCCTCGACCACCTGCGCAGCAACGTCGAGGCCGCGCGCAAGGGGCCGCTGCCCGCCGACGTCGTCGCCGAAGCCAAGCGGCGGCTGGACGCCACGGCGTCGCGGCCGTCCTAGGGGCGGGTTGGTCTCGCGCCCAAGGGGTGTAGGCGAGTCTTCAGTGATGGAGCGAGTGCATGCACAGCTGCGCCGCGCCGCGGAATCGCCATGACGCTACGCCGCCCGCATCGTAGAAGCGGATGACGCCTGCGCGGCGCATTGGGGAACCACGATGGCCGAGACCGGCGCCACGTCCGATCTATCGCCGGTCGGCGCCGTGGGGCTTACGCCCATGCAGCGTCTGCGCAACATCCTGGGCGGATCGGCGGGCAACTTCGTCGAGTGGTTCGACTGGTTCGCCTATGTCTCCTTCGCCATTTATTTCTCGTCGGCGATCTTTCCGGGCGACGACCAGACCACCCGGCTGCTGAAGACCTATCTGCCGTTCGCCCTGGGCTTCGTGGCGCGGCCGCTCGGCGCCTATCTGATGGGCGTCTATGCCGACAAGGCCGGGCGCAAGGCGGCGCTGACCTTGTCGGTGTCGCTGATGTGCGCGGGTTCGCTGATGATCGCGCTGATCCCAACCAGCGGCCAGATCGGCCTGCTCGCGCCGCTGCTGCTGACCGTCGCGCGGATCGCCCAAGGCCTGTCGGTTGGCGGCGAGTACGGCGCCTCGGCCACCTACGTCAGCGAGATGTCGAGCCGCAAGCATCGCGGGTTCTGGTCGGGCTTCCTCTATGTGACGCTGATCGCAGGCCAGCTCGCCGCCGTGCTGCTGCTGGTGATCCTGCAGCAACTGCTCACCGAGGCGCAGCTCCAGGCCTGGGGCTGGCGCATCCCGTTCGTCATCGGCGCGATGTTCGCCGTGGTGGTGTTTTGGATCCGCATGCGCATGCATGAGACCCCGGCGTTCGCCACGGCCGGTGAACATGAGTCCCGCGGCAAGTCGATGATGCTGTTCACGCACTATCCGCGCGAGACGGCGATGATCTTCGTGCTCACCGCCGGCGGCGGCGCGGCCTTCTACTTCTTCACGACCTACATGAAGGACTTCCTGGTCAATAGCGCGGCGGGGCCGACGGGCGACGGCTTCGGCAAGGAGGCTGCAGCCCTGATCACCACCGCCCTGCTGGTCTGCTTCATGGCCATGCAGCCGCTGGTCGGCTGGCTGTCGGACCAGGTGGGCCGCAGGCCGATCCTGATCGCCAGCTTCGGCCTGGGCGCGCTGATGACCTATCCGATCAGCATGGCGATCATGGCGGCGACAACTGCGAGCCAGGCGTTCCTGCTGTGCCTGCCGCCGCTGGTCGCGCTGACCGGCTACACCGCGATCAGCGCGATCATCAAGGCGGAGCTGTTCCCCGCGCATCTGCGCGCCTCAGGCGTCGCGGTGCCCTACGCGCTGGCTCAGGCGCTGTTCGGCGGCAACGTCGGCACGACGGCGCTGTCGCTGAAGAAGGCCGGGCACGAGCCGGTGATGTTCTGGATCATCGCCGGCCTGCTGGCCGCGGGCCTGGTGGTGGCGATGCTGATGCGTGACACCCGCCGCCACAGCCTCATCCTCGAAGATTGAGCTAGGCGATCAGCGCCTGCGGCTCGGCGTCATCGGGCCTCTCCAGCGCGTCCAGCGCCGCATAGAGCTTGTTCAGGATCAGATCGAAAGACCCCGTATCCCACGCCTCGACCGCCTCGCGGCCGTTCTCGACGATCACCGCGGTGAGGCCCAGCGACTGCAGCACAGTCTTCAGCACCAGTTGGTTCGTCGGATTATCCTCGGCCGCGAGAATGCGCAGCGACCCGGCCGGCGTGGCGGCGAGCGCTGCGCCGCCCCGACCGGCGAGGGGGTCAAGCCGCGGGAGAATACGGGGCGCGGGCCGACAGATTCAGGCGACGCTCTGGCTGGTTCTTGGCTCGGCCGTCACTGCGTCGCCCGCGTTGATCGCGTCCTGGATCGCGGACAGCAGGAGGGCGGCGTTGATCGGCTTGGCGACGAAGCCGTTCATGCCCGCGGCGAGGTAGCCCTCGATCTGATGGGTCATGGCGTTGGCCGAGAGCGCCAGGATCGGTGTCTGCGGACCAACGCGCGCCGCTTCGATCGCCCGCATCGCCTGGGCGGCCTCGACGCCGTCCATCTCCGGCATCTGGATGTCCATCAGCACCACATCGAAGGCGCCCGCATTGAACGCGGCGACGGC
This sequence comes from Phenylobacterium sp., assembly GCF_030693805.1. Classification (GTDB taxonomy): domain Bacteria; phylum Pseudomonadota; class Alphaproteobacteria; order Caulobacterales; family Caulobacteraceae; genus Phenylobacterium. The sequence continues at coordinate 15,790 of NZ_JAUXZW010000179.1, read as the reverse complement.
TTCACGCCCGTCGGCGGCGAGCGTCAACTCGACGCCCAAAGGCTCCAGCAGGGCCTGGAGCAGCATCTGATTGGTGGTGTTGTCGTCGGCCGCGAGGATCCGCACTGCGAGGTGTTCGGGCTCGGCAAGTCCATCCTTGCGCGCCATCGAGGCCACAGCCGCCGATCCGCGGACGAGCGGCAGGGTAAGGGTGAAGGTCGAGCCGACGCCCTCCGTGCTGCTCACCGTGAGCGCCCCACCCATCATCTCCACGAGTTCGCGACAGATCGAAAGACCCAGGCCCGTGCCGCCGAAACGGCGCGTCACCGAGGCGTCGGCCTGGACGAACTTGCTGAACAACCGCGGCATGGAGTCCTTGGTTATGCCGAGGCCGGTGTCGCTGATGGTCAATTGCAGGCCGCCTGGCGAGCAGGCGACTTCCACGCGGACACTGCCATGGTCGGTGAACTTGACGGCGTTGGAGGCGAGATTGCCGAGGACCTGGCGAATGCGCACCGCATCGCCACGCCAGACCCCCAGCGCCGAAGGCTCGATCGCGATGTCGAACGCGACGTCCTTGCGGGCGGCGAGGCCCGCGAACGGGCGACAGACGGCGTTGATCGTCTCCTCGAGGTCGAAATCGCCGGTCTCCAGCTCCATGCGGCCGGCCTCGATCTTCGACAGGTCGAGGATGTCGTTGAGCACGGCCAGCAGCGTCTCGCCGGAATCGCGGACGATCTTCAGCCGCTCGGCGTGCGGCGAACCCAGGTCGCTACGCTCCAGAACCTGGACCATTCCCAGCACTCCGTTCAGCGGCGTGCGGATCTCGTGGCTCATGTTGGCGAGGAATTCGCTCTTGGCGCGGTTAGCGTCCTGCGCCGCGTCGCGGGCGCGCACCAGATCGGCGATCGCCTGCGAGAGGCTGGCTTCGTTTGCGTCGAGGCGCAAGACAATGGAGCGAACGCGAAACGCTAGCGCCGTGGCGGCGGCCAGCAGCGCCAGGAAGCCCATGACGATCGCCGGCGCCGCGGAGCGCAGCACCTCGAGGCCCGGTCGATGCGCCTGCCAGGTGATGCTGCCGACGGAATGGCCGCTGATGTCGACGATCGGCAGCATGTCCTTGCCGGCCTGTCCCTGTGGCTGGATTGAGGCTTCCTGGACGCGGAGTTCCTGCTTCAGCGCGGACAGGAACTGGCCGTCCATGCGCTGGGCCGAGACCACGATGACGGCGGGGCCCGGGCGGCGCGGCGCGCTCCACACCTCGGGCGTCACGGTGGATGCGGCGACAAGGTAGTAGCGCCCGCTCGACTTCAAGACGCCTCGCGCTGTCGTGGCGAGGCCCGGATCGGTAGGGCGGCGGTCATGGCTGGGAGGGCGCTCCATCCGCTCGACGGCTCGCATCCCGGCTAGCATCGGGCGGACGTCATGCTCGAACTGGCGCATCGCCGCGGGCGCCGTGCGCCGGCCTTCTTCAAAGGCGTAGAAGGGCCGGTCGGCGCTGTCGAACACCATGGTGCGGTCATGATCGCGGTTGTTGGCGAAGTAGGTGCCGATCTCGGCGTCCGCCCACTCCAGATCGCCGCCCGGCGAGAGCTTGGCGTAGGCCTGGTCCCAGACGCTCGCCGTGGTGATGTCGCTGGCCAGCCGCTCTTCCAGGCGCTCGAGCGTGCGCTGGACGAGGAAGCGTTCCTCCTGGGACTGCAGACGGTCCACGGCCGTGGAGGCGAGCGCCAGCATGGCGGCGCTCCCCAACAGCACGATGAACACCACAATCGCGCCCAGGCCGAGCAGCCGTCGCACATCGCGACGGCTCGCGCTGGGGCTTTCACTTATAGAGGTAAAACTTCGCACGCGACGACCCTAGGTGGATCGGCGTTAAAAGTGCGCCAACGCATGGACTGCGGGCGATCAGTCGCAGGATGGATAGCGGGGTGGCGTCGCAACGCGCTCTGCGCCTCAGGAAGACAGTGTGCGGCCGCCGTCGCTGACGATGGTCTGGCCGACCACATAGCCCGACAGCGGAGAGGCCAGGAACAGGACGACGCCGGCGATCTCCTTGATCTCGCCCAGCCGCCTGATCGGGATGCCCTTGAGGCGTTCGGCCAGGCGCTCGGGATCGGCGACCGTCACCTCGGTCATCTTGGTCGCGACCAGGCCCGGCGCAACGCCGTTCACCCGGATGCCCTGGCCCGCCCACGCATCGGCGAGGGTGGCGGTGAGGTGGATCGCGCCGGCTTTCGATGCGGCGTAGGCCGGGTTGCCGCGGGTGGTGCGGATGCCGCCGGCGGACGACACGGTGATCAGGCTGCCCTTGGCTTTGGCCAGCATGGGCTGGAACTTCACCGCGCAGGCCATGAGGCTGTTCAGGTTGACCTCAACCACACGTCGGAAGGTCTCCATCTGGAACTCCGCGCGGCGATACTCCACGACGCCCTGGCACAGCACGAGGATGTCGAGGGTGTCGAACGCCGGGGTCCAGGATTCCACCGCCGAGGTGTCGGACACGTTGAGCTGGCTGTAGTTCAGGCCCGCCAGGTCAGATCCCGAGGCGGCGTCATACTGGTCCGCCGAGGCGCGCGTTCCGGTGACGTGGACAACGGCGCCTCTGTCCAGGAAGGCGTGAGCGATGCCGTTGCCGATGCCGCTCGAACCGCCGACCACCAGAGCGCGCTTGCCGCTGAAATCCAGATCCTTCACCGAAATCCCCTTTGACCGGTTGGGGCCTTGCGGCCGCACCATGGCCCGGCCTTCGATCAGTCGGGGGAGACGGTCAACTGCAAATGCAACAGCGCCACGCCGCGGTTGGGGGAGGAGACCTACAGGGACGCGCTCTGACGTTCCGGCAGTTCGTCGGTGATCACCGTGAAGCCGGCCAGGAAGGCCGTGCCGAAGGCGGTGGAGATCGCCGCATCCGTGGCGTCGCGCCCTCGGGCCATCAGCACGCGGCCGATGCGCGGCGTGTTGTGGCGGGCGTCGCAGGTGCGCCAGGCGCCATCCAGATAGACCTCGAACCAGGCGCTAAAATCCATCGGCGCCGGCGAGATCGGCACCCCGATGTCGCCGAGATAGCCGGTGCAGTAGCGGGCGGGGATGTTCATGCACCGGCACAGGGTGATCGCCAGGTGGGCGAAGTCGCGGCAGACGCCGAACTGCTCCTCATGGGCCTCCAGGGCGGTCTTGGTCGCACGGGCGTGCTCGTAGCCGAAGGTGATGTGGCGGTGCACATAGTCGAGGATCGCCTGCACCCGCGCCGACCCCGGCGCGACGCCGCCGAACAGCGTCCAGGCGAGGTTCGAGAGCTGATCGGTCTCACAATAGCGGCTGCCGAGAAGATAGAGAATCACGTCGTCCGGCAGGTCTTCGACCGGCAATTGGCCGGCTTCGGGCAGCGGCGCATCGTAGGCGCCGCTGTCGCGGATCACGAACCGGTTGCGCAGGACGATGCGCCCGGCTGGGGCCAGGATGCGGCTGACAAAATTGCCGAACAGGTCGTGGTACTGGCTGACCGACACCATGGGGTCGGTGACCATGACATCCGGCGTCTCGAGGTCTCCGACGCGCGAAGGATGCACGCTGAGCTGCAGCAGCATCGGCGTTGGCGCCGGGCAGTCGAAGGTGATCTCGTATCCAGCGCTTATCCGCATGATCTTCCCCCTTCGCTGGTCATGCTGGGGCAAGGCGGAAATGCGAAACAGGTTGCACAGCGACCGCCACTCTGTAGTCGGAGGCGGCCGGCGCGCGTGCAGCTGCGGCGTTCACAGGCCTCGCTGGCCGGTTTCCAGGCGCCGGCGCGCCAGTCGGAGTTCACACCCTGGATGTCTTCGAAGCCGCTCCTGACGCCCAACGATCCCGCTCCCGCCCTGGTGTTGAACCCAGGGGCCGCATCTCCATTCCTGCTGGTCGGCGACCATGCGGGACGGGCGGTGCCGCGCGGTCTCAACGACTTGGGCGTGTCGGCGGCGGATATGGAGCGGCACATCGCCTGGGACCTTGGCGTCGCCGAACTCGGCGTGCGTCTTTCGGCGGCGCTCGGTGCTTGCTTCCTCAGCCAACGCTACTCGCGGCTGGTCATCGATTCCAACCGGGACCCGGCGCGGACCGATGCGATCCCGTCGGTCAGCGACGAGACCGTGATCCCGGGCAACGCCGATCTGACGCCTGAGGCCGCGCAGGCGCGCGAGCGGGCGATCCACGCGCCTTACCAGGCCGCCATCGCCCATGAACTTGACGATCGCGCGCGCAAGGGCCTGCCGACGGTGCTGGTTGCGCTGCACAGCTTCACGCCGCGAATGGCTGGATTCGACCGCCCCTGGCGCTACGGCGTGCTGCACCGTGGAGACTCGGCGTTCTCCTCCGCGGTGCTCGCGCTGCTGGTCGAGGCGCACGGCGACGCGGTCGGTGACAACCTGCCGTACCGAATGGACGAGGTGGACTACACCATCCCGTTTCACGCCGATGCGCGCGGGCTCGACTACCTGGAGCTGGAGGTCCGCCAGGACCTGCTGGCGGGCGCCGCGGGCCTCCAAGCGGTGACGGATATGGTGGCCGCGCTGCTGCCCAGGGCCTTGCAGCGGACGGGCGCCGCATCGCGCGCCTGATCGATCACAGCAAGGTGCCCAACCCCACCGGCGAACGCATGCCGCCGGCCCGCATCGCGGCGACCAGCTCGTCTTCCGGGATCACGTCGACCTCGACCTTCAGGGTCTGTTCGCCGGGCGCCAGGATGATGCCGTCGATCGGCGCCACGTCCGAATAGTCGCGGCCGCGCGCCAGGACGATGTGGTCGTTCTGCGCGAGGATTCCGTTGGTCGGATCGAAGCCCACCCAGCCCAGGCCTTCGCCGCACCAAACCGCCGCCCAGGCGTGCGTTGCGTCGGCGCCCTCCAGGCGAGCCTGTCCGGGCGGCGGGATCGTGCGCAGGTAGCCGCTGACGTAGGCGGCCGGCAGACCCAGGCCCTTCAGGCCGCTGATCATGATGTGCGCGAAGTCCTGGCACACGCCGCGGCGGGCCTTGAACGCCTCCTGCGCCAGAGTGGAGACCGTCGTCGCCTTCGAATCATAGGTGAAGTCCGCGTACATCCGGGTCATCAGCTCGCCGGCGGCCTCCATGATCGGGCGGCCCTCGGCGAAACTCGGCCGCGCATATTCGGTGATCTCAGCGGCGATCGGCGTGCGGCGGGTCGGATAGAGGTAGGCCGCCGGTCCATCGGGGCCGAGGTCGGCGTCGCGCACGCTGCGCTTGCGCACCTCGTCCCACGACGGACTGGGGGTCGTGAGCTGCAGGCTGGGCGCATGAACGTCGATGCGCGACCGGGCCTCGATGACCAGCGCCAGGTGAGGCTCCTCGATCACCGCCGTCAGCGTGTGCTCGCCGAACGCGCCGGTGCGCTCGATGATGTTCGACGGCCTCGGCGTCACCGCCAGCGAGCTCTCCAGCACGGTCTGGGCCGGCGACGACTGCGGCGTCAGTCGCAGCACGCAGCGCGCGAAAGACACCGCGGATTCGTAAGTGTAGGTCGTGCGATGGCGCAGGTTGTAGATCACGCCAGCCCGGCAAGCTTTGCGGTCGGCACCGCATTGGCGCCGCGCAGGAAGAAGCGCTCGCCGATGGCGTCGGAAAGCCGCATCAGCGCCAACTCGAAGGCGATCATCTTATCGGTGTTGATGCGGGCGGCGGTCTCGGTCTCCACCTGGGCTGCCAGGTTCAGCAACACCCGGTCCGGCTCCTCGAGCATGCCGTCGTCCTGCAACGCCGGGAGGATGTCGAGATGCTGCTTCAAGGTCTCCACCTGGAAGGCGAGCGAACGGGTGTTGAACGGATCCAGCACCACCATGTCACGCACCGGCGCCAGCGCCAGACCGATCAGATAGCGCGCCCGATAGGTGATCTGGCTGTCGGCCAGGTCGAGCAAGAGGTCGAGGTCGTCGATGGTCGCCTCTTCATGCGCCAGGGCGCGGGTGAAGCGGCAGGTGTTCACCCCACGCTCGATGCGCCGGCCCATGTCCAGGAAGCGCCAACCGGCGACGCGGTTCATGTTCTCCTGCGCGAGACCCGAAAGCGCGGCCAGGATCTGCAGGGCGTTTTCCACCTGCTGCAGCACCTCGGCCTCGGACAGCAGTTCATGGGCGCCTTCGACCAGGCTGGCCTCGAGGTTGATCAGCAGGGTCCAGAAGTCGGCCGACAGCCGTTCGCGCATGCTGGCCGCGGTGCGCCGGGCGGAGCGCACGAGGCTGACCACCGAACCGTAGGCCTTGTCGTCGTGCAGGGTGTCTCGCCCGGCGTCGATCGCCCGGCGGCCCAGGGCCTTCTCATCCAGCGCGCCCCACTCGATCAGCAGTGTCTGCAGGATGGCCAGCGTCTCGCCGGCGCTGTGGGTGGCGGATTCCGAGTCCATCAGGCTGGTGCACAGGCTGCGGACCAGGCGCAGCGTCGCCTCGGCGCGCTCGATGTAGCGGCCCAGCCAGAACAGGTTGTCGGCCGCGCGGCTGGGCAGATGGCCGAGGATGCGGCGCACCTTCACGTCCTCGGTGCTGGCCATCAAGGTGACGCGCTCGACGGGACGATCGGAGATCACCCACACGTCGTTGGTCCGCGCGTCCTCGCCCATGGAGATGGCGCGCACGTCCGGGTGGTCGGAGGTTCGGCAGAAACCGCCGGGCATCACCTTCATGCCGTCCGGCGTCATCGCGGCGTAGACCCTCAGCACGAACGGCGCAGGCTCCAGCCTGCCGTCGCGCAGCACCGGCGTGGTCGACAGGCGCACCACCTCCTGGCCGACATAGTCGCCGGGGCGGTCGTTGAGACGGGCCAGGAACTCGGCCTTCTCGGCGGCCGACATGCTGGCGACCAGCCTGGGCTTGGCCATGGCGGCCAGCGTGCCCGGCACGTTGAACGCCGGTGCGATCGCCATGTTGTCGAGATTGCGCTCGACCAGCGCACGCTCCACCGGCTGGCCGCACCACCACGTGGCGACATTGGGCATCTTCAGCTCTTCGCCCAGCAGGCGGCGGCAGAGCTTGGGCAGGAAGCCTAGCAGCGCCTTGGACTCCAGCACCCCGGAGCCCGGGATATTCAACACGGCCACGCCGCCCGAACGGATCGCCTCCAGCAGGCCGGGCACGCCCAGGTGCGAGGCGCTGTTCAACTCCAACGGGTCGATGAAGTCGGCGTCGACACGGCGCAGGATCACGTCCGCACGCTTGAGGCCGGCGATGGTGCGCACGTACACGCGGCCGTCGCGCACGACCAGGTCGTCGCCCTCGACCAGCAGGAAACCAAGATAGCGGGCGAGGTGGGCCTGTTCGAAATAGGTTTCGCTGAACGGGCCAGGGGTCAGCAGGCAGATGCGCGGATCGTCGCGCTCGGCGGTGGCCGCCAGACCCTTGCGCAGTCCGTCGAAGAACGGCGCCAGACGCTGCACGTTCATCGCGTTGTAGAGGTTTGGATAGGCGCGCGAGAGCACCAGCCGGCTCTCCAGCGCGTAGCCGGCGCCTGAAGGCGCCTGGGTGCGGTCGTCCAGCACCCACCAGCGGCCGTCCGGTCCGCGGCCGAGGTCGGCGGCGTAGAGTTGCAGGAAGCGACCGCCGGGCGGCTTCACCCCGCGCATGGCGCGCACGAAATCGGCGCTGCCGGTCAGGGCGGCGGCCGGCAGCGCGCCTTCCGCGACCAGCGCGCCCTCGCCGTAGAAATCCTGCAGCAGCGCCTCGATGAGGTTGGCCCGCTGCTCGACGCCCTCCGCGATCTGCGCCCACTCGCCCTGGCTGAGGATCAGCGGCATCGGGCTGAGCGGCCAGCTGCGCTCGTTCTCCTCGCCGTAGATGCGATAGGTCACGCCGGTGTCGCGGATATGCCGCGTCGCCAGGCTGAAGCGGTTCTCGAACTCGGCCTGCGGATACTCGGCGAACTCGCCCAGGAAGCTCAACCAATAGTCGCGCGGCCGCCCGGTACGGTCGAACAGCTCGTCCGGGACGCCGGGCAGGGGTTTGTAGTTCCGCAGCCAGCTCGACAATCGGTCGGCGGCGGCGGGCTTCAGGTCCTCCCGGCGGCGGACCGCGATGGGCGCGTCAGTGGCCAAGGGGCATCCTCAAATCAAGCGTCATTGGAAACTCCACGGTCGGTTGCGGACGCGGCGGCGACACCACGCCCGGACTATGCCCCTGCTCCTCGAAGCGGGCTTTGCGACGGGCCTGGGCTTCGTAGGAGTTCACCGGGAAGGTCTCGTAGTTGCGCCCGCCCGGATGGCTGACGTGGTAGACGCAGCCGCCGATCGAGCGGTTGTTCCCGCGGTCGATGATATCGAAGGTGAGCGGCGCGTCGACCGGCAAGGTGGGGTGCAGGCCATTGGCGAGCTTCCACGCCTTGTAGCGGACGCCGGCCACCGCCTCCATCGAGATCCCGGTCGGCGTCATCGGCAGGGCCCGGCCGTTACAGGTGATCGTGTAGCGGTCAGGGTTAAACCCGCGCGCGGTGATCTGCAGCCGCTCCACCGACGAATCGGCGAACCGCACCGTCGCCGAATTGGAGCTTTCCTGACCCAGCACGTACCAGGGCTCCAGCGCATGGCGCACCTCCAGCGTCACGCCGCCATATTGCACCTGGCCATGGATCGGGAAGCGGAACGCCCGCTGGGCCTCGTACCATTGGGAATCGAAGGCGTAGCCCGCGCGGTTCAGATCGGCGAGCACGTCCATGAAGTCGCCCCACACGAAGTGCGGCAGCATGAATCGGTCGTGCAGGGCGGTGCCCCAGCGGACCAGCGAGCCGGTCTGTGGTTCGCGCCAGAACCAGGCGACGAGCGCGCGGATCAACAGTTGCTGGGCCAGGCTCATGCGCGCGTCCGGCGGCATCTCGAAGCCGCGGAATTCCAGCAGCCCCAGGCGTCCGGCGGGGCCGTCGGGCGAATAGAGCTTGTCGACGCAGATCTCGGTGCGGTGGGTGTTGCCGCTGACGTCGACCAGCAGGTTGCGCAGCAGCCGGTCCACCAGCCACGGCGCCGGCGGCTTTTCATCCGGCCCGGGGATCATCGAGAGCGCGATGTCGAGTTCATACAGCGCGTCGTGGCGCGCCTCGTCGATGCGTGGCGCCTGGCTGGTGGGACCGACGAACAGCCCGGAGAACAGGTACGACAGCGAAGGGTGGCGCTGCCAGTAGAGCAGCAGGCTCTTCAGCACGTCCGGCCGGCGCAGGAACGGCGAGTTCTCGGGACTGGAGCCGCCGACCACCACGTGCGCGCCGCCGCCGGTGCCGGCGTGGCGCCCGTCGGTCATGAACTTGTCGGCGCCCAGGCGGCAGGCGACGGCGTCCTCGTAGACGCCGGTGGTTATCTCGACGGCCTCGCGCCAGGTGGCGGCCGGGTGGACGTTGACCTCTATGACCCCGGGGTCGGGCGTGACCTTCAGCACCGCCATGCGCAGGTCGTCGGGCGGGGGGTAACCCTCGATGCGGATCGGCAGGCCGTCGGCGGCGACGTCCAGATGGGCGACGAGCTCCAGGTAGTCCTCCAACCGCGCCACCGGCGGCATGAACACATAGAGCCAGCCGTCACGCGGCTCGATCGACAGCGCGGTGCGCACGATCGGCGTCTTGCGCGGCTTGGGCTGACGCACCGCCGGCCCGAACGTCTGGTAGATCACGTCCAGGTTCGGCAAGGGCCCGCGCACCTCGTAGGGGTCCACCGGCGTGATGTGCGGGTAGTCCTTGGGCTTTACCTCCGGCAGGGAGTCCAGCGGCAGGCGCAGGCCGACCGGGGAATCGCCCGCGATCAGGAACAGCCGCTCGCGCTTGAACCGCCAAGCCTCGCTGACCCAACCTTCGCCCTCCGACTTGGTCATGGCGCGCCTGAGCGGCAGCACGTAGCCCACCGCCTTGGATAGCCCGCCTTCCATCGCCTTGCGCAGCCGCAAACGGCTCGCGGCGTCGTCGAGCGCCGCATCGTCCAGCACGACGTCCTCGGGAAGGTCGGCTTCGGCCTTGATGGCGTTCAACGGGTCTTCACGGGCCGGCAGCACGTTGGCGGGATCCAGACCCAGCCTCCCGGCCAGGCGCTGGATCAGGGTCGAGGCGTCGGCGATATTGGCCAGCGGCGTCGGCGGCGCGTCAGCTGGCGCGATCTCGCCCCGCCACACGGGCTGGCCGTCGCGCCGCCAGAACAGGCCCAGCGCCCAGCGAGGCAGGGGCTCGCCCGGATACCACTTGCCCTGACCATAGTGCAGCATGCCGCCCTTGCCGAAGCGGGTCTTCAGCCGTTGCAGCAGTTGGGCGGCGATCACCGGTTTCGTCGGGCCCGACGCGTCGGTGTTCCACTCGGCGGCCTCGAAGTCGTCGATCGACACGAAGGTCGGCTCGCCGCCCATGGTCAGGCGCACATCCTGATCGAGCAGGTCCTTTTCCACCCGCTCGCCGACCGCCTTGAGCTCGGCCCAGGCGGCGTCCTCGAACGGTCGGGTGATGCGGATCGGATCCACCAGGCGCGTCAGCGTCATCTCGAAGTCGAACGTGGTCTCGGCCGGTTCGACGCCGCCGGTGATCGCCGCCGCCGAGCGGTAGTGCGGGGAGGCGGCGAGCGGCAGATGGCCCTCACCGCACAGCAGGCCGGAGGTGACGTCGAAGCCGATCCAGCCCGCGCCCGGCAGGTAGATCTCGGCCCATGCGTGCAGGTCGGTGAAGTCGGTGCGCGTGCCCAACGGCCCCTCGATCGGGTCGATGTCGGCCTTGAGCTGGACCAGGTAGCCAGACACGAAACGCGCCGCGAGGCCCAGCTTTCTGGCCACCTGAACCAGCAGCCAGGCGCTGTCGCGGCATGAGCCCGAGGCCAGCGCCAGGGTTTCGTCCGGAGTCTGCACGCCGGGCTCAAGGCGCACCAGGTAGCGCACCTCGCGGGCGAGCTGGGCGTTCAGGCCGACCAGGAAGTCCACGGTGCGTGCGCCGTCGATGGGCAGGCTGGCGACCAGGGCGTCGAGCCTGGGCCCGTCCTCAGCGACTTCGCGATAGGGGGTCAGGTCGGCGGCGAGATCGTCGGTGTAGCGGAACGGCAGCACCTCGGCGTAGGGCTCGACGAAGAAGTCGAACGGATTGACCACGGTCATGTCGGCGGTCAGGTCGACGGTGACGCTGAACTCCCGCGTCCGTTCGGGGAACACGTGCGGGGCGAGGGAGTTGGCGTGGGGGTCGGGCTGCGGGTGGTGGTTGTGGTTGGCGGGCGTGATCTTCAGCGAATAGCTGGCGATCCGCGTGCGGCAGTGGGGAGCCGGACGCAGGCGCACGATTTGCGGGCCGAGCTCCACCGGACGATCGTAGCGGTAGCGGGTGGCGTGGTGCAGGCCGATGAGCGCCGACAGGACGATCTCCTTCTGGGAAGCTGCGAGTGCGCCCACCGTAACGCGGACCGCACGGATAGGGGCCGCAAAACAGGTCCTTGACCGAAACTGCCCATCTTAAGGGCGGGTCTGACGCGCGCAGAGCGTGACGGCGCCGCTTCCCATCTCGTTTCAGGCTTTCGAGGCGCCGCCGCCCATCGGGCCTGTTCCGGGTGGCCCCGGCGAGTTTCGGAGGCTATGGGAGGCGACCTTGGGTAAAGGGGCGGCACATGATGGTCGGACACTGCGGAGCGGGACGCTGAAGCGTCCCTTCGGTTCCGGGCTGAGCGGCAACACGCGCGGGGCCCTGTGGATGCTGGGCGCGTCGCTGACGTTCACCATCATGACGTCGCTGATCAAGTTACTGGGCGATGACTACCCAGCCCCGCTGCAAGCCTTCTATCGGCAGGCGGCCGGCCTGCTGATCCTCACGCCGTTCATACTGCGGCGCGGCGTCAGCGTGTTCTACACAACCCGGCCATTGATGGTGCTGTCACGCTCGGTGATGGCCGTTTCCGGCATTACGCTCACGTTCTACGCCTTCCAGAAGATGCCGCTGGCGGAGGCCAATGCGCTGTCCTTCACCCGCAGCCTTTGGGTCACGATCCTGGCCGCGGTGGTGATGCGCGAACACGTCGGCCCGCTGCGCATCGGCGCGGTGACCGTGGGCTTCGCCGGCGTGCTGGTGATGCTGGCGCACAGCATGGGGGGCGAGAATGCGGTCGGCTTGCCCGCGCTGGCGATGCTGGCGGCCGCGTTCCTGCTGGCGTTCAGCGTCGCGGGTATGAAGATTCTCACCCAGGACCACAGCCCGATGGTGGTGTTGGTCTGGGCAGCTGTGCTGGGCGCGGTGTTCGCCATCCCAGGTGCGGTGCTGACCTGGCGTTGGCCGACCTGGCCGGACCTCGCGCTGCTGTTGCTCATGGGCGTGATCGGGACGATGAACCAGGCGCTGTTCATCCGAGGACTGCAGGTCGGCGACGCGGCCGCCATGGCCCCCATCGACTACACGCGGCTGGTGTTCGCCGCCCTCGTGGGTTTCATGTTTTTCAACGAGCTGCCGGACGCCTGGACAATCGTCGGTGCGGCGATCATCGTCGCCTCAACCCTGTTCATCACGCTGTGGGAACACCACGTCTCGAAGCGGGCGGCGGCGGCGCAAGTCGCTCAGGGAACGGAATAATATGCGTTGGAGGAGAACAAACATGCAGGTTTCCAAACCTGAACAGGGGTGGTGATGCGCGACGTGAAATACCTGTTGATCGGGGGCGGCCTGGCCTCGATCCGAGCCGCGCAACAGATCCGCACAGTCGATACCGACGGCTCGATCCTGATCGCCTGCGACGAGCCGGCGCCCCCGTATGACCGGCCACCGCTGTCGAAGGAATATCTGCAGGGCGTCAAGACGATCGACGAGATTTCGCTAGGCGACACAGAGCAGCTAGCGGGCCTGAAGGTCGAGTGCGCCCTGTCCCAGGAGGTCACCGCGATCGACCCCAAGGCCAGGACCGCGACCTTGGCCGGCGGTGAGCAGATCCGCTACGAGAAGGCGTTGATCGCCACCGGCGGTCGCCCCGTGAAGCTCGACCTGCCGGGTTCGAGCCTGGCGGGCATCCATTATCTGCGCACCGCGGCGGACGCCGACGCCATCGCGGCGGCGGCTCAGCCCGGCCGTAAGGCGATCATCATCGGCGGCGGCTTCATCGGCCTGGAAGTGGCCGCGACCTTGCGCAAGCGCGACGTCGACGTGACGGTGATCGAGGCCCTGCCGCGCATTTGGGAACGACTCGGCAACCGGGACCTCGCCGATTATGTGTCAGGGTATTGCACGGCCAAGGGCGTCAAATTCCGCTACTCGACGCTCGTCAGCGAGTTCCGGGGCGAGGACCGCGTCGATGCGGTGATCACCAACACCGGCGACGTGCTCGAATGCGATCTGGTCTGCATCGGCGTCGGCATCCGTCCAAACGTCGAACTGGCGTTGGCCGCGGGGCTGGAGGTCAACGACGGGATCATCGTCGACGAGAACATGCGCACCTCCGACCCGCACATCTACGCCGCCGGAGACGTGACAAACTACTTCGACGCCCTGTTCAATCGCCGCCGTCGCGCGGAGCATTGGGGCCACGCCGAGCAAAGCGGCCGGGTCGCGGGCCTCAACATGGCCGGGGGCGCGGAGGTCTACGAGCTGTTGGCCTATGTGTGGTCGGACATCTTCGACATCCACCTGGAGTTCGCCGGCGACGAGCACGACCACGACGCGCAGGTGCGTCGTGGCGAGCTCGCGGACAACTCGTTCATGATCATGTACCTGAAGGAGGGTCGGGTGACCGCGTTCTTCGCGATCAACACCCCTGCACGCGAATATTCGATCGTGCGGCGGATGATCATGAAGAAGACCGACCTTACAGGGCGCGAGGCGCAACTCGCCGATCCGGCGGTCGGCCTGCGCAGCCTCCTCTAGCGGGCTATTCGACCCAGACAAAAGGCGCCCCCGGTGACGGGGGCGCCTTTCTTCATTCCAGCGATGCGGCGCCTGTCAGGCGGGATCGGGACCGGCGGCGGAGACCACGCCCTGCTTGAGGGCGGCTTCGCTGAGCTTGATCTCGATGTCGTCGCCGACGATCCGCAGGTCGAACATCGGGATGTCGGCGGTGGCCAGCAGGGTCAGAGCCTTGCCGGTGCGCACGTCCCAGCGCCCGGCATGCCAAGGGCATTCGACGATACAGCCTTCCAGGAAGCCTTCGCCGATCGGGCCGGCGGCGTGGGGGCAGACGTTGCCGAACGCATAGAAATTGCCTTCCGCATTGGCGATCACCACCAGGTCGTGGAAGACGATCTTCATGTCCTCCTCGCCGATCTCCGAGGTCTTGGCGACCTTGATGAAGTCGGTCGGCAGGCTGGAGACCGACACCTTGCCGTCGTCACGCTTGTCGACGTTGTCGATCCACTCCTGGGGATCCTCGCCGAAGTATTTGGCGAGACGCTTGGACGTGTTCTCGTTCGGAATGGCCGTGCCGGCGATGAAGGTGTTCAGACGCGAACGCTCCAGGGCGAGCTGCCGGGCGACGGTGTCGACCGTCACCCCCTTCTCAGCCATGGCTTTCGTCAGTCTGTCAGTTAGCCAGCTCATAGGCCTCCCCTGGTGGATTGAGGTTACTCAGGTCGCGCGGACCCTACTGTCGTCGGTGGTGTCTAGGATACCGATTAGCCTGCACTTAACAGAAGCGCAAAAGCCTGTCGCCCCGCCTTGCCTAGGCGGGAGCGTTCAGGGCTCAGCGGTTCAGCGCGCGCCCGCCAGCTGCAGGGAAGCGCTCCAGGCCGGCGGATTGATCTCCGCATAGCGCTGCAGGGTGGCGGCGTCCGAGAGCTCACGGATGATCTCGGCGTCGGTCTTGACGTTGCCGGTGTAGGTGTCGGCGGTCTGCATGGCCAGCAGCACGGCCGCGTCCAGGTAGCTGTAGGCCGGCATCAGGTCGCTGGGCTTTACTTCGCTGTTCAGCAACACCCCCGGGGTGTCGACGAAACCGAACGGGCGCAGGCTGTTCACCGCCACGCCGTCGGCCTTCAGCTCATCGGCCAGTCCGACGGTCAGCGTCTCCATCGCCGCCTTGGTCGCCTCCAGCGGCGAGCCGCGGGTGCGGGAGCGTCCTGAGACGTTGATGATGTTGCCGAAGCGCTTGGCCTGCATGGCCGGCAGGACGGCGCGGATCACGTGGAAGGCCGCCAGCACGTTGACCTGCAGCATCTGGTCGAAAAGGCGCAGCGGTATGCCGGCGACGCCTTCGCCTTCCGCCATCACATAGGCGGCGTTGTTGAGCAGCACGTCGATGCGGCCCCAGCGATCGAGCACCTGGTCGACCATGCTCTCCACGGCCGCTTCGTCGGTGACGTCGCAGACGATCGCCAAGGCCTGACCGCCGGTGAACTCCTCGATCGCCTCGGCCGTCTGGAAGACGGTGCCGGGCAGGCGCATCGGGTTCTCCTTGGCGTTACGCCCCACCACGACCACCTTGGCCCCCTCGGCGGCGTACATCATGGCGCAGTGCTGACCGAGCCCTCGGCTGGCTCCGGTGACGATGGCGACCTTGCCGGCCAGTCTTGGCGCGCGCTGCATCCGATGGAAATCCTGACGTCGATCTGAACTGGGCTTCGCTCACGTCTGCGCCGGCGCGTGCAAGTCGCGCCGGCGCATCGCGATCGGGGTGTCTTAGACGATGAAGCTGACCTTGCCGTGCGGGCGCAGGGCCTCGAGGTCGAGGATGGCGCGACGCTCGGCGATCTTGAACGAGCCGTTCCGCGGCAGCAGCTTGTAGGTGTACTCGCCGATGTACGGGTCGATGTTCTGGAAGCGCATGCGGTAGACCACGAAGTTGGCCTTGACGATCAGCATGTCGTCTTCCCAGCCCTTGATCCGCACGTTGCTGATCATGTGGCGGGTGCGCGACTGCGGGTT
>NZ_JAUXZW010000162.1 GCF_030693805.1 Phenylobacterium sp. | reverse complement strand
GCCGAGGCTCGGCCGGGGTCTCTTGCAGAGCCCTCAGTAGCTCTGGACGTCGGCGACGACGTTCAGGTTCGAGGTTGAAGTACAGGATGTCTTGGAGCTCATCCAGATCTGCAGATAGCTCACTCCACCGCTCCAGTGATTCCTCGCTGAAACGGTCTAACTCAGTGATCCCTTTGATTGGGGGCGTGCCCGCGGCGGCACCCCGCGGGCTTGGTGGAGTCGGCTTACCGCTGCGCCCTCTCAATTACTTGACCTGCACCTGATTTGTCATGGCTTGGATGATAAATCGCCGCAGTCTGTCGTACCGCCCAAGACGGATCATATCGCGCGGGGAGATGTCTCCCAGTAGCGGGTTTCTTGCCCGAAACCAAGCAACTGTCTTCTCGGGATCTCCCGAAAACTGTTTGGCAACCAAGTTGATGGTGGATGCGATCTCTTCCATCCGGTCTTGAACAGCCTCGGGAATGTTGTCATCCCAGCGTACGGAGGACTCTGCGACAGCGGCGATGCGGCCCACGTCAGCCTTCTTCAAGGACAAAAACTGAGCAGCCTTCCTCGCATTGAATGTCGTGCCATGACCGAACTGCAAAAGGTCCTCAGGCACTGTGTCGAACAGGCCAAATCCAGACTGGCCAGAGGCCTGGCGGACTGCGGTTGCTTCCATGATGCCCGTCGATGAGGTGAAAAGGTAGGTCGTTGATTATGTCAGAAACACGGTTGAACCACGTTTGAACCACTGTTATAACCATTGCAGATGACAGAGCGATAGCTTTTATCCACCGAAAGCCGCCCCGCCAAGCCCGCTTCTCACATCTCTATGCGCGAGCATACGGCTCAAGACGTGAAGTGTAGTAACACTGTTACGAGTACGACGTAAAGGTGCGACTCTGAGCCCCATCGCCCCCGAAATCACGGAGCGGCTCAATATAAACCATTGATTTATATGGAGATCGTTGTACTAATTCTGTGACTTCGTCGCAAAAGTGCCGTCCGGCACTTGACCGCGTCCACCTGACCTCCGACCCTCGGTCAGCCAGGACACTTCCAGGCGTCCGCTGCTGCC
>NZ_JAUXZW010000152.1 GCF_030693805.1 Phenylobacterium sp. | reverse complement strand
TTGTTTGAGCCTGTCAGTATCTGCAAAGATTACTGTTTCACCGTCATGTTCAGGAAAAGAGTTTAATGTTTCGTGTTTTTGCCTCAAGTCCTTCAGCTCTTCCAGAAGTTGCTCCCTGGTTTTATCCTGCTCCATCATGGTGTATTGTTTTCAATATGGTATGTCTGATCGGGTCACAGTTCGACCGCTGCAAAAGTATAATTATTCTTTAAAAATAAATAAAACCCTTTCTGACGGGGCAACCATATTTTTCAACGTATATTACCCACCGAATTCTTTGCCGTGTCGTGTTTCGTATATGCTGCAACCACCTTATAGGTTCCTTTTTCAACTATAAGACCAAAGACAAGATGCACTTTTGCTGCGTCTTTTGATACGGCATCCAGGTTAAGGGTCAATTCATATTCTCCATCCGATAAACTGGAAGGCATTTTTAATTCGTTTCCTGCATCGCGGACTTGCCAGATCACTTTTCCACCTCCAACACTTGAAACTGCAGCCGATATGATTGCCCCACCGGGCAAGGCTCCTCCAGGCAATGAAGCTCCCTGAGCCAGCGCCCCACCTGCTGCATGCAGGCCGGCATTCACTTTTAATGTTTCGGAACTGCTTAACAGCGAAACTTTGTTCCCTGCTGAGTTTACGCTAAAAGCCTGATTATTAGGAAACAAAACAACACAATTTCCATCTACAAAACCTGACTGTACTTTTTCACCAAATGTGGCTCCCTGTGTCTGTTTGGGAACTGTTACGTTCATCGAAATCCGGTTAGGCATGCCACCATTGATGTTATTAACCGACTTCTCGGTTTGGCCAAAAGAAAAAACAACTGTACTTATTAATAAAGCGAGGATAATCGGAGTTCGTTTCATGGTTATTTCTTATAAAATGGAAGAACAAGGTAATTATAAATCATACATCCGACACAGATTGCAAACAAAAATTCAAGGGTGGCAAAAAAGATTAAAATACCGGCAACAATCAATGACGCCAAACTCAGTTTAAAGACGAACAGTATGGTGATTACGGCAGTCATTAAAAACCCCAAACGGGCGGCAAAAACTTTAGGGGCTTTGTCAATAAGCTTAAGTGGTAAGTTGAGAGCATTACTCAAATAGTGACTTGCGAAACTGATCGGACTGAATTTTATTTCGGTGAA
>NZ_JAUXZW010000146.1 GCF_030693805.1 Phenylobacterium sp. | reverse complement strand
CGGCGGCGCTGGCCGCGACGTTCGCGCTGATCAAGGCGACCGGCGTCGGCGAGGCGCGGCTGCTCAGCGGCCTGGCGTCGGGCGCCGACGAACTGGCCGCCGCGGCCTGGCGCGAGGCGGGGCTGGGGCCGGTGCACGCGGTGCTGCCGTTCCTTGACGATCCCGACGTCTCAAAGGTTGGTCCGGGCGGTCTGGCCGACGGTGTCACCCTGCTGGACGGCGCGGCGGCGGAAGCCCAGGGGCGCAATCCGCACCTGAAGCAAACGCGGCTGATCGTCGAGGCGGCCGACCTGGTGGTGGTGGTCTGGACCGGCGGTCCGGCGAAGGGCGCCGGGGGCACCGCCGACGCGGTGCTCTGCGCGCTCGAGGTCGGTCTGCCGGTGTTGTGGATCAAACCGATGGAGCCGCATCCGATCCGGCTGATCCGCCCCGAGCGGTTGCCGGGGGATTTCCACTTTCCGGAGTTCCAGGAGCTGCTGGAGCGCGGCGGGCTGGACCACGTGGAGATCGCCACCGAGGACAGTCTGCGCGAGCTGCTGATGCCGGCCGCGGCGACGCCGGCCCCGCCGCGCGAGCCGGTCGCCGGGTGGAGGGCCAAGCTCGACGAGTTCCTGCACCGCTCGCTCTGGCGGACCTACGCGACGTTCCGCAGCCTGCTGGGGGGACGCGTGGACATGTCGGCGCCCGACGTGCCGGTCCCGGCCAGCCTGGCCGCCCAGCCGGGCTTCGTCCTGCTCAGCGAGGTCTATCTTCGGGCCGACCGCATCGCCAACCGGCTGTCGGCGATCCACCGGTCTGAACTGGTGCTGCTGGTGCTGGCGATGATCACCGCCGCCCTGGTCGGCTCCGCGCCGGCGGTGTGGCCGGAGTTCAAGGTGACCGCGGTCTGCATCGAACTGGCGCTCAGCGCCCTGGGCCTGCTGGTCTGGGCGACCGCCCGGGACGCCCGCCAGCACGAACGCTGGAGCGAACAGCGGTTCCTGGCCGAACAGATCCGGCTGGCGCGCGCCGGCTGGGTGATCGGCGTCGGCGGCGCGACGCCCGGGGCGGTGAAGCTCGACAATCGTCCGGGGCGCGAGGCCGCGCGGCTGGCGGGATTGCCGAACGGGCCCTTCGACGCCGAGCGCGTGCGCTCATGGGGCGCCTGGGCGATGAACGAGCTGGTGCAGGGACAGGCGGCCTATCACCACGCGATCAGCATCAGGGAGGCGCGGATCGCCCATCGGATCCACATCGTCGAGGATGTCAGCCTGCTGTTCCTGTTCGTGGTGTTCGCGCTTTACGTCACCGTGCACGGGTTCGGCTTCGGGCACGACCTGCCGCACTGGATCTCCGGCGTGGTCTCGATGACCGGCACCGTGGTGCCCGCGGTGGCGGCCGCCAGCATCGCACTGGAGGCCAAGCTCGAATTTCAGGAACACAGCGCGCGCAGCCGCCGGATCGCCAACACCCTCGACAGCCTCGCAAAACGCCTCGGACCGGCGCCATCCTACAGCGTGCTTCAGGACGTCGGACGCGCCGCCGTCAACGTCCATCTCGCCGAATCCAGCCACTGGCGGGATGGCACAGATCGTAGGCGCCTGTTCCGTCTGTGAGTCGCCGACGCGGTCACTTAGGCATAATTTACCGCGTTAACCGAATATTAAGGTTGCGTTTTTTGTTTCCACGGTCCTACGAATTGAGCAGCTCATTCGGGGGATGGGATTGTTGTAATGTCCGCCAGTATATTCATTAGCTTTGCGTCTAAGGACGTGAAGGTGGCGACAACGCTGTGTTCAGCGCTGGAAAGCCGTGGGTTCGCCTGCTGGATTTCCGCCCGCGACATCCAGCCCGGCGAGAATTTCCAGGTCTCGATCGTCCAGGCGCTGCGGCGCGCGAAGATCATGTTGCTGGTCTTCACTGCGAATTCCAACACCTCCGAAGAGATGACCAAGGAGCTGGCGCTGGCCAGCCAGCAGAAGCTGATCGTCATCCCGCTGCGCATTGAGGACGTCACGCCGAACGACGCCTTCGCCTACGAATTCGCCACCCGGCAGTGGATCGACGTGTTCTCCGATTGGGAATCGTCGATCGACCAACTGTGCCGCCGCATCGGCCGAGCGCTGGAGGGCCATGCCGTTGAGGCGCCTTCCCAGGCCGCGACGCCCGCGCCCGTCATCGCACCCGGCATCACCCCCTCCAAGCCGCGCGTCGCCAAGGCTGCGCCCGTTGAGGAGCCCGAGGTCGAGGCCGAGCCCGAGGAGGCGTTCGACCCCTACTCCACGTCGCTGCCGGTGCTGGCCAACGACGACACTGAAGTCGAGGTGGAGTACGAAGACGCGGAAGATGAGGCCGACGACGAACACCAGGCGTCGGCCCGCCGTTCGCCCGGACTATTGCGTGCGGCCCTGGTAGCCGCCGGCGTCGCCGCCCTGGCGGTGATCGGCCTGGCGACGCCGAAGTTGCTGGGCGGCAAGCACGCGCCGACGGTCCAGGTCGCCGCTGCGCCGCCGCCGGTCGCGGCGCCCGTGCAGGCCGTCGCCGCGGCCCCGGTTCTGCTGGCCGCTCAGGCGGTGCTGGTCGAGGACGAGAAACCGGTCGCCCGCCCGAAGCGCAAGGCCGTCCCCCGCGATCGCGAAGTCGCCGCGAAGAAAGATCCGTCGAACGACATCCCGTTCTGACGCGGACCTGCCCGGCCGACCCCCGCCGCCAACCCACTGAGGACCCAGGCGTTTCTATTGTAGCTGAGCCTGAACCGCCCAAAGTCCTCCGGCCCGCCAAAACACGCAAAAACCTGGGTCACCGCTTTCGCGGGGATCTAGCTGGGCGCGGATCTAGTCGAAGCCGCGCATTTCGGCCCAGACGTCGAACGGGTCACGGCTGGCGCGCAGGGTGTTG
The DNA here is from genome assembly GCF_030693805.1 of Phenylobacterium sp. GTDB lineage: Bacteria > Pseudomonadota > Alphaproteobacteria > Caulobacterales > Caulobacteraceae > Phenylobacterium. The sequence goes on along the minus strand of NZ_JAUXZW010000146.1, from coordinate 6,427 downwards.
ATCGCGTGCGCCTCGTCGCGATAGCCCAGCGCCATGCCGGAGAACACCATGTGGTCGTCCGGCAGGCGCAGGAAATCGGCCACGGTGCGCCAGTGGTTGGCCCAGTATTCCTGCGGGCAGGTGTCCAGCCCCCGCTCCACGGCCAGCAGCATCACGCTCTGCATGAACATGCCGAGGTCCGCCCACTGCGGCGGGCCGAGATTGCGGTCGAGGCAGAAGAACAGGCCCACCGGCGCGCCGAAGAACTCGGCGTTGCGGGCGAGCTGGCGCAGGCGCGCCGGCTTGTCCTCGCGCGGGATGCCGATGGACCGGTAGAGGTCCTCGCCGTTCTGGAAGCGCCGCGTGCGGAACGGGTCCCACAGGTTGGCCGGATAGACGGCGTATTGGGGCGGCTGGCCTTGAGGGTTCGCCGCGACCTGGGCCTTGAATTCGGTGAGCGCCTCGCCGGCCAGGGCATAGACGCGCCAGGGCTGCAGGTTGCCGCCGGACGGGCTCTGGGCCGCGGCCTGCAGGATCTCACGCACCAACGCGCCCGGCACGGGGTCGGTCTTGAAGGCGCGGATGCTGATCCGGTTGGCGACGGCTTCGGACACGTTCATGGGCGGGCGCTCCTTTGCGCGGCTTGACCAGGGTGGCGGCGCATCGCAAGCACGGACCCTGGGGGTGACGCAAGGAAGCCGCGCGTGAACGCCAAACGTGCCCGCACCCGTGAACCCAAGGCGCCGCGCCGCGGCCTGTTTGGCCGCATGATGCGCACGCTGTTCACGCTGGTGGTGGTGTTCGGGTTCATCGGGCCGGTGCTGGTCACCGCGGTCTATCGATTCGTGCCGCCGCCGATCACCTATCTGATGATTGAGCGTACGGTCGAGGGGCGAGGCTTCGACCGGCGCTGGCGGCCGCTGGAGCGGATCTCGCCCAGGCTCGTCCGGGCGGTCATCGCGGCCGAGGACGCGCACTTCTGCGACCACCACGGCTTCGATTTCGCGGCCATGGAAAAGGCGATGAAGAACAACGAGCGGCGGCCGAACAAAATCCGCGGCGGGTCGACAATCTCGCAGCAGACCGCCAAGAACGTCTTCCTGTGGCCGCAGCGCTCCTACGTGCGCAAAGGTCTGGAGGCCTATTTCACGGTGCTGATCGAGTTCCTGTGGGGCAAGCCCAGGATCATGGAGGTCTATCTCAACTCCATCGAATGGGGCCCAGGCGTCTATGGCGCGGAGGCCGCGGCCAGGCGGAATTTCGGGGTCGGCGCCGACAAGCTTTCGCCGGTGCAGGCGGCGCGGCTGGCGGCGATCCTGCCCAGCCCGTTGAAATGGCGCGCCGCGACGCCCGGACCGAAGATGAAGCGCCGCTCGGGAAAGATCGGGGCCGCGGCGGGAACCGTGCGCCGCGATGGTCTGGCGGCCTGCGTGCTGCGTTAGTCACGGATCGGGCGGCCATGGGCCGCGCGGCGATCAAGGAGCTGCCCCATGCGCATCGGCGTCCCGCGGGAGATCAAGCCTGACGAGCATCGCGTGGGGCTGACCCCCACCGCGGCGCGGGAATATGTGGTGCATGGCCATCAGGTGGTGGTGGAGACCGGAGCCGGGGCCGACGCGGGTTATCCAGACGAGGCCTACAGGCGCGCCGGCGCGACGCTGGAGGCCAGCGCCGAGGCGGTGTTCGCCACCGCCGGCCTGATCGTCAAGGTGAAGGAGCCGCAGGCCCAGGAGTGGGCGCGGCTGAAGCCCGGCCAGATCCTGTTCACCTACCTGCACCTGGCGCCCGATCCCGCCCAGGCCCAGGGGCTGCTGGATTCAGGCTGCGCGGCGATCGCCTATGAGACGGTGACGGATGCGCGGGGCGGGCTGCCGCTGCTGGCCCCGATGTCGGAGGTGGCCGGGCGCATCGCGGTATTCTCCGCCGGGGAGACGCTGCTGAAGCACAATGGCGGCATGGGGCTGCTGCTGTGCGGGGTGCCGGGCGTGCCGCCGGCCCGCATCTGCGTGCTGGGCGGCGGGGTGGTCGGCATGAACGCCGCCCGCATGGCCGCGGGCCTCGGCGCCGAGGTGGTGGTGGTCGAGCGCTCGATTCCGCGCATGCGCGAGTTGGACGACATGTTCATGGGCCGCATCCTCACCCGCTACTCGACCCTGGACGCGGTGGAGGAGGAGGTGTTGAAGGCCGACGTGGTGATCGGCGCGGTGCTGACCGCGGGAGCCGCCGCGCCCAAGCTGGTGCGCCGCGAGCACCTGGCGCGGATGAAGACCGGCTCGGTGCTGGTCGACGTGTCCATCGACCAGGGCGGTTGCTTCGAGACCAGCCGGCCGACCACGCACGCGGATCCGACCTATGTGGTCGACGGCGTCGTGCACTACTGCGTGGCCAACATGCCGGGCGCAGCGCCCCGCACCGCCTCGGAGGCGCTGGGCCACGCGACCCTGCCGTTCGGCCTGGCGCTGGCCGACCACGGCCTGGAGGCGCTGAGGGCCGACCCGCACCTGGCCAGGGGCCTGAACGTCCTCGCCGGTGACATCACCCACCCGGCGGTGGCGGAGGCGCTGGGGAAGCCGTTCGTCGATGCGTATGGGGCGTGGGGGCGGTAAAGTGGACGCCCCTTCCCAATCCGCTCATCCTGGCGAAAGCCGGGACCCAAGCGGGCTGTCAGCGCGCAAACCGCAATCCGTTTGACCTCAAGTAAGCGACCGTCGCGCTAGCGGCGGGCAGCGGCTTGAATCCCATGGAAGATGCGAGCCTGGCGACCCGGACCTGTCAAGGACCGGCCTGCGGCCGGCCGCGCCGCGGCGAGCGCTGCACGCTCGTCCTTGAGAGGTCCGGGACGCCAGGCAAAATGCTCGCCATGGGATTCAAGCCGAGGCGACGCCGGTCGGCGCCACCTTCAGGGGTGAGGCGACGCCTCTCCACCTCTCAGAACGTCATGCTCGGGACAAGCCCGAGGATGACGTCGGTGGCGTGGAGGAGGCCGGGCGTGACTTCGCCGCCCTAACTCACGCCGCCCAACGGGCGAGGTCCTGACGGCCGCCTAGGAGGGCGAGCACCGTCTGGACGCCGAAGCCGGGGTCGGCGTCGTGCATGGCGTCGTAGACGCCGCGGGCGAAGGCGAGGTCGGCGGGGGTGCGGACGCGCCAGTCCATCTCCGACCAGTTGCGCGGCGCCCGGATGGTTTCCTGCGGGAACGGCGCGGGGCGGGTGCGCAGCCAGCGCATGGGCGAGCTTTCGGCCGCCGCCTCGGCGTCCATGCCGGAGGCCGCGCGTCCCAGCGCGTGGGCGCTGGCGGCCTCGACCTCAAGGCCCTTGGGATAGGTCGGCTCCAGGATGTTGGAGACGTAGGCGGCGCGGGTGGATCGCGCGGTCGCCACCGCCTCGTCGATCAGGGCGGGGTCGATGAACGGGGAGTCGGCCTTCAGGCGCACGACGATCTCGGCGCCGCCGGCGGCCTCCACGCAGCGCATGAAGCGGTGTTCGGAGTCGTCGCGGAACACCGCCTGGCCGCGGCTGATCAGGACGGTGGCGAGCGGGTCGTCCACGGGCCGGGTGGAGGTGGCGACGATCACCCGGTCGACGCTGCGCGCCATGCGGATGCGCTCGACCTGTCGCCAGATCAGCGGCTGGCCGCGCAACGGCGCCAGCGCACGGTCGGGCAGATCGGGGACGCCGGCGCGCGCCTGTAGAATGGCGATGATCATCGAAGAAGGCTCCTTCTGAGCCAGGGAGAGGGTCGACCGCTAGATCAAGCGGCGGCCCATTGGCCACGGTCCAGGGCGGCGGGATCGTCCAACGCCATGTCGTCCCAGTCGAGATCGGGGGGCGGGCGCATGGCCGCGGCGACGACGGCCGACATCTCGGCGGCCGAGGAGACGCCCACCAGCACGGCGGAGGCTTCGGGACGCGACAAGGCGAAGCCCAGCGCGGCCTGCAAGGGGTCGCTGCGGCCTTCGGCGATCAGCCGGCGGGCGCGCGAGATGCGGCTGGCGGCCGACTTCAGGTGCGACGGGGCGCGATCGGGCGGCAGGAACAGCAGGCCGTTGAGGAAGATCGAGCGCAGGTGCACCTCGACGCCCATGGCGGCGAGTTCGGCCAGCGAGCCGTCGACCAGCAGACGTTGGTCGAGCAGGCTGGCCGGCGCCTGGACGATGTCCGGGCGGAAGCGGCGCGCGAGGCCGACGGGGTCGTCGGACGCATAGACCGACATGCCGATGCGGCGGCACAGGCCCTGGTCGCGCAGGTATTTCAGGCGGTCCCAGAGCGCCAGGCCCTGAGGCCCGAAAAGGTCGGTGGCGGTGGGCGCGAGGATGGCGTCGCAGCGCTCCAGGCCCAGGCGGCGCAGCTGCGCGCGCAGCTCGGCCTCGACCACGTCAGGACCGCGGTCCGGCCGCACGGTCGACAGCACGACGCGGAACGGCACGGGGCGCGGCATGATCCCGCCGACGATGGTTTCGGCCTGAGCGGAATGGCCGGTCAGTTCGAAGACGCCCAGGCCGGCGCGCGCGGCGATCGACAGGATGTCGCGCGCTTCGACGTCACGGCCACGCCCGCGGCCGGCGGCCGGAAGCTGGTCGAGGGCGAACTGGCCGGAGCCCAGTCCAAGCTTGGAGAGCGGAGCGTTCATGGCGGGCATCATGACCGCCGAGCCTAAAGAACCCGTATCTGGAACCTTGCCGCCAAGTTAAGCTGAGACATGCCGCAAGCGCTTCCAGACTGGCCGTTGTTCGGCCTGGCCGACGATGTCCGCCCTGCGCTGGCCGCCGCCAAGGCCGCCGATGCGCCGGCCGCGCTCGCCACCCTGACCGTCGTCGAGGGCGGCGGGCCGCGCCCGCCTGGTACGCAGATGGTGTTCGCTGAAGGCATCGTCGCCGGATATTTTTCGGGCGGCTGCATCGAGGCCGACGTCGCCGCCCATGCTGAAGCCTGCCTGGGGGACCACGCCCCCCGCACTCTCGTCTATGGCGAAGGCAGTCCGTGGCCGGACATCCGGCTGTTGTGCGGCGCGCGCATCGAGATCTTCGTGGAGCGGGTGGCGGCGGACGATCCGGCGCTGGCCGCGCTGCTGGGGCTCACCGAGCGGCGGGAGCCCGCGATCTGGGTCAGCGACGGACGACGGCGCGCCTGTACGCCGCCGGCCGCGGTCCGTTTGTGGCCGGGCACGGTGTCGCGTCGCTACGAGCCGGCCTTGCGGTTGGTGGTGGTGGGCGGCGATCCGGCGGCGCTGGCGATCGCGATGCTCGGCGCGCAGTCAGGCTTCGAGACCACGTTGGTGCGCCCCAAGGGTCCGCAGACCGCGCCCCTGCCGGGCGTCGCCTATCGGCGGGACGAACCCAGCGAAGCGCTGGCGGCGATCGGGCTGGATCCCTGGACGGCGGTGGCGGTGGCCTCGCACGACATCGAGCTGGACGAGGCGGCCCTGGTCTCCGCCCTGCCGTCGCAGGCCGCTTACGTCGGCCTGCTGGGCGCGCGCGCGCGTCTGCCGGAGCGCCTGGCCCGCCTGCGCAGCGCTGGAGTCACGGCCGAAGCCTTGGCGCGGCTGCATGCGCCGATCGGCCTGGACATCGGCGGCAAGGCGCCGTGGGAAGTCGCCGTCTCGGTGATCGGAGAGATCATGGCTCAGCGCTATGCGCGCGACAGCGCCAGCACGTCCACCAGATCGCCGGCCGCGGCGGCGGGCGCGCCCGCCTGACGACGCAGCAGGGCGTCGGCCTGGGCGAAGACGGTGATCAGCGAAGAGTCCTGGTCGCGATAGGGCAGGACGGTGAGGGCGCCGTCGGCGTGGTCGAGACGGGCGCGCATCCAGTGCTCTCGCGGGCCGTTGGCCGGTAGCGGCGCGGTCAGCCGGGCGCTGGCCAGGACCGGTTCGGCCGCTGCGCCCTGGTAGGCGGCCAGGATGGGCTTGAGGAACAGCTCTGCGCAGACGAAGGCCGAGGCCGGATTGCCCGGCAGCCCCAGCAGGCGGCGGCCATCGTCCAAAACGCCGAAGAAGGTGGGCTTTCCGGGACGCACGGCGACGCTTTCGACCTTGATCGTGAAGCCCAGGGCGTCGGCGGCGACGCGCACCAGGTCATGGTCGCCCACCGACGCGCCGCCGATGGTGACGATGAGGTCGGCCTCGGCCTCGCGCAGAGCCTCGACCATCGCCTCCAGGGTGTCGCGGACAGGGCGATCGCGGCGGACGCGTCCGCCACAGTCCTCGACCAGGGCCGACATCGACGGCGAGCCGGAGTCGTAGATCTGGAAGTCGCCCGGGGTGGCGGGGGCCTCCACGATCTCCTCCCCGGTGGACAGCACGGCGACGCGCGGGCGGGCGGCGACGCTCAGGCGATGGCGGCCGGCGGCGGCGGCCAGCGACAGCCGCCAGGGATCGATCCGCACGCCGGCGCCGAGCAGGGCCTGACCGGCGGTGAAGTCGCCGCCGCGCGGGCGCACGTTCTGGCGC
>NZ_JAUXZW010000145.1 GCF_030693805.1 Phenylobacterium sp. | reverse complement strand
ACCACGCTTTGCGCGCGCGCAAAGCGTGGTGGGCGCGTGTCTCACCGGATCAGCGGCGATCCGCAAGCTGTCGTTCACCGGGTCCACCGAGGTCGGCCGCCTGCTCGCCGGCCAGTGCGCGCCGACCCTGAAGCGGTTGTCCATGGAGCTGGGCGGCGCGGCGCCCCTTCTGGTGCTGGACGACGCCGACCTGGAGCTGGCGGTGGCGGGAACCGTCGCCGGCAAGTTCCGCGCCGCCGGCCAGACCTGCGTCTGCCCCAACCGCATCTATGTCCACGAGAGCCTCCACGACGCCTTCCTGGAACGGCTCACCGAGCGCGTCGCAGCGCTCAAGGTCGGCAAGCCGTTCGAGCCCGGCGTGGAGATCGGCCCGTTGATCGACGCCAAGGCGGTGGAGAAGGTCGAGACCCACGTCGCGAAAGCCCTTGCCGCCGGCGGCCGAGTGCTGACCGGCGGCGCGCGGCATGAACTGGGCGGGCGCTTCTTCCAGCCGACGGTGATCGCCGGCGCGGACGACGCGCTGTTCACCTGCGAAGAGACCTTCGGGCCCGTGTGCCCGGTGTTCAGCTTCCGCGACGACGACGAGGCGGTGGCGCGCGCCAACGCCAGCGAGTTCGGCCTGGCGGCCTTCGTGTTTTCGGAGAGCCTGAACCGCGCCATGCGGGTCGGCCGCGCCATCGATGCGGGCATTGTCGGGGTCAACACCGGCCTCGTCTCCAACCCGGCGAACCCGTTCGGCGGGGTCAAGCAGTCAGGCTATGGGCGCGAGGGATCGGCCTACGGGATCGACGATTATCTGCAGGTGAAGTCGCTGACGCTCGCCCTGCGCTGATCGCACCTAAAGGCGCAGCGGGGCCGATTGACGACAGCGTGGCTTTGCCATCCCATCCGGCTGGAATGTCGGGGATCATCGGATGAGCACGGGCGACGAAACCCCGCAATCGCCTGCGGCGGCGCAACCTGAACGGCGGGCTGCGTGGTGGCGTCGGCTGGGCGCGCGCGGCGCCGGCCTGGCCGCCGCCG
>NZ_JAUXZW010000142.1 GCF_030693805.1 Phenylobacterium sp. | reverse complement strand
GCCGCGGCCGGCAAGCCCGCGCCGCCGATGGGCACGCTGCGCGAGGGCGCGGCGCAGTCGCTGCTCGCGCCTGCAGCGACCCTGCTGGCTGCGCGTCAGCAGCAGCTCGGCATGGCCTACCTTCGCCTGGTGCTTCGGCTGGATCCCAAGCGCGACGAAGCCTGGGTGATGGTCGGCGATCTGCTGGCGTCGACCGACGACATGGAGGGCGCGCGCAACGCCTACAGCCAGCCCAAGCTGGGCTCGTCCGAGTATGCCGCTTCGCAGGCCAAGCTCGCCTGGACCTACCAGAACGAGAAGAAGCCCGAGATCGCCATCGAGATGGCGCGGAAGGCCGCGGCCGGCGGTGACGCCGATGCGCGGTTGACGCTGGCCGACCTCCTGCGGGTCAACGAGCAGTTCGCGGAGTCGGCCCAACTGCTGGACGGCCTGATCGCCGAGGCGCCCAAGCCGGACTGGCGGCTGCTCTACGCCCGCGGCATCGCCTACGAGCGGATGGGCGAGTGGGTGAAGGGCGAGGCCGACCTGCGCGCCGCCATGGCGCTGCGGCCCGAAGAGCCGGAACTGCTGAACTACCTGGGCTATTCGCTGATCGACCGTGGCGAGGACCTGCCTGACGCGCTGCTCATGGTCGAGAAGGCGGTGGCGGCCAATCCGCGGTCTGGCGCGATGATCGATTCCCTCGGCTGGGCGCACTACCGGCTCGGCCACTACCCCAAGGCGGTGGAGCTGCTTGAGGACGCGATCGAGCTCGAGGCCGGGGACCCTGAGGTCAACAACCATCTCGGCGACGCCTACTGGAGGGTAGGGCGGCGCGACGAAGCGGTGTTCCAGTGGCGGCGCGTGCTGACCCTCGACCCGCCTGAGAAGATCAAGCTGGACGCCGAAGCCAAGCTGAAGAATGGCCTCGGAACCGCGGGTCCGGCCAGCGCGCCCAAGGTCGCCGCCCAATAGGATGCCGGCCACCGCCTTCGCGCCGGCCAAGATCAATCTCTTCCTGCACGTCGGGGCGCCGCAGGCCGACGGTTATCATCCGCTGCGCAGCCTGATGGCGTTCGCCGACATGGGCGACCGGTTGAGCGCCGACCCATCTGCGGCGATGGAGGTGCGGGTGCGCGGGCCGAACGCCCACGCTCTTGACCATGAGGCGGACAACCTGGTCGCGCGCGCCGCGCGGGCGCTGGCCGCTCATGTCCGAACGCCGCTCGCGCCGTTTCGGCTGACGCTGGAGAAGCTGCTGCCGGTGGCGGCCGGCCTGGGCGGCGGCTCCAGCGACGCGGGGGCCGCCTTGCGCCTGCTCCGCGAGCTCTGGGGCCTGACGCTCTCCGATGCAGAGCTGGAGGCGGTGGCCGCTTCGCTGGGCGCGGACGGCGCGGCCTGCCTGTTCGGTCGCCCGGTGCTGGCCGAGGGGCGGGGAGAGCGGTTGACGCCCCTGGCGGCGTTGCCGGCGATCGACGCGGTGCTGGTCAACGCCGGCCCTGGCGTCTCGACCGCCAAGGTCTATGGCCGCTTCGACGCGATCGGCGTGTTCGATGTGATGGACGCTCATCCAGAGCCGCCGGCCTTCGAGGACGCCATCGAAGCGGCGTCCTGGCTCGCCACTCAGCGCAACGACCTGGAGGCCGCGGCCCGGCTGGTCGAGCCCAGCGTCGGCGATGTGCTGGACACCCTGGCCGGCGAACCCGAAGCGCTGCTCGCCCGCATGTCGGGATCGGGGGGAACGTGCTTTGCGCTATGCGCCAGCGACATCGAGGCGGAAGCCCTGGCCGAGCGTATGGAGAGCCTGGCGCCGGACTGGTGGGTGCGCCGCTGCCGCCTGGGCGGGCCCTGGCCCGACGACACCTGAATTTCAGGCAGGCGTGAAACGAAAAACGGGGGCCGCGAGGCCCCCGTTTCCCTTTGCGAAAGCCCAGGTCGCCCCGAGCCTCGCTCCCCTCCGACGAGACTTAAGAGTGGTAGGCGCGTTCGCCGTGCTCGACGATGTCCAGGCCCTCTTCCTCGGTGTCCTCGGAGACACGCATGCCCACCGTGAACTTGATGATGAAGAAGACGATGGAGCTCATCACGCCCGACCAGCAGATGGTCACCAGCACGCCCTTGAGCTGGGCCATGAACTGGGTCGCCATCGCGTAGGTCGCGGCGTCGCAGGTCGAGATGTCGCCATCGAGCGCGCACGTCGTGTAGTCGACGATGCCGGCGCCGCCCCAATCGGGGTTGACCAGCAGGCCGGTGGCCAGCGCGCCAAGGATGCCGCCGACCGCGTGGATGCCGAAGGCGTCCAGGCTGTCGTCGTACTTCAGGGCGTTCTTTACGACCGAGCAGAAGAACACGCACACCGGGCTGACGATGAGGCCCAGGATGATCGCGCCGACCGGTCCGGCGAAGCCGGCCGCAGGCGTGATCGCCACCAGACCGGCGACCAGGCCGGAGGCCAGGCCCAGCATGCTGGCCTTCTTACGCGTGACCCATTCGACCACCACCCAGGAGAGGCCCGCCGCGGCGGTCGCCACCAGGGTGTTGATCAGCGCGAGCGCCGCATAGCCGTTGGATTCAAGATTGGAGCCCGCGTTGAAGCCGAACCAGCCGACCCACAGGAGACCGGCGCCGACCAGAGTCAGCGTCAGCGAGTGGGGAGGCATGGCTTCGACGCGGTAGCCCTTGCGCGGGCCGAGGATCAGGGCGCCGACCAGCGCCGCGATGCCGGCGTTGATGTGCACGACGGTGCCGCCGGCGAAGTCCAGGGCGCCGAAGCCCCAGATCAGACCTGACTTGATGGCGTCCTTGGGCGCGTTGGCGATCGCGTCCGGCCCGGGCCACCACCACACCATGTGGGCCATCGGATAGTACGAGAGCAGCGGCCACAGGATGGCGAAGATCACCACGGCGGAGAATTTCATCCGCTCGGCGACGCCGCCCAGAACCAGGGCCGCGGTGATGCAGGCGAAGGTCATCTGGAAGCCGATAAACACCAGCTCCGGGATCGCGATGCCGGTCGAGAAGGTGGCGACCGTGCTGGCCGGCGTGACGTCCTTGAGGAACAGGCGTCCAAAGCCGCCGACGAAGGTGTCGAGGCCTCCGCCGTCGGTGAACGCAAGGCTGTAGCCCCAGAACACCCAGGCGATCATCCCGATCACGGTTACGGTGGAGACCTGCATCA
>NZ_JAUXZW010000138.1 GCF_030693805.1 Phenylobacterium sp. | reverse complement strand
AGCACGGCGGCAGCTTCGACATCCTGACCTGGCATACCTTGCCGCTCGGTGGCACGGCGCAGACGCTGATCTTCTTCGCGTTCCTGGCCGCATTTGCGGTCAAGGTGCCGATGTGGCCGGTGCACACCTGGCTGCCCGACGTACACGTCGAGGCCCCCACCGGTGGATCCGCCGTGCTGGCAGCGATCATGCTCAAGCTCGGTGCCTACGGCTTCCTGCGTTTCTCGATGCCGATTGCACCCGACGCGGCGCGCGAGTGGGCCTGGCTGATGATCGCGTTGTCGCTGATCGCCGTCATCTACGTCGGCCTGGTGCCGATGTTCCTGATCATCGGGGTGTGGGGCGGCGCGCGCCGGGTCTATGCGGCTTTCAAGTTCTTCCTCTACACCCTGCTGGGATCGGTGCTGATGCTGGCCGCCATCCTGGCGATGATCGGGATCGCGCACACCTCCTCGATCCCCGAGCTGATGGCCTACAAGTTCGCGCCGCAGGTGCAGACCTGGCTGTGGCTCGCGTTCTTCGCCTCGTTTGCGGTGAAGATGCCGATGTGGCCGGTGCACACCTGGCTGCCCGACGCCCACGTGGAGGCCCCGACCGCCGGCTCGGTGATCCTGGCCGGCATCCTGTTGAAGCTCGGCGGCTACGGCTTCATGCGCTTCTCGCTGCCGATGTTTCCGCAGGCCTCGGAGATGTTTGCGCCGCTGGTCTTCGCGCTCAGCGTGATCGCCATCGTCTACACCTCGCTGGTCGCCTTCCGGCAGGTCGATATCAAGAAGCTGATCGCCTATTCCTCCGTCGCCCACATGGGCTTCGTGACCATGGGCATCTTCAGCGGCAACGCCCAGGGCGAGCAGGGCGCGCTGTTCCAGATGCTCAGCCACGGGGTGATCTCCGGCGCGCTGTTCCTCTGCGTGGGCGTCGTCTACGACCGCATGCACACCCGCGAGATCGCCTTCTACGGCGGACTGGTCAGCCGCATGCCCTGGTACGCAGCGGTGTTCATGCTGTTCACCATGGGCAATGTCGGCCTGCCGGGCACCTCGGGCTTCGTTGGCGAGATCCTGACCATGGCCGGGACCTATGAGGTCTCCACCTGGACCGTGGTTATCGCCGCGACGGGCGTGATCTTCTCGGCGGTCTACGCGCTCAGCCTCTATCGGCGCGTGGTGTTCGGCGAGATGACCAACCCGGCGCTGGCCGGCATCACCGATCTGGACTGGCGCGAAGTGGCGATCTTCACGCCCCTGGTCGTCTCCACCCTGGTGCTGGGCGTGCATCCTTCGCTGGTGTTCGACCTGACGCAGACCTCGGTCGACAACCTGGCCAGCGTGTACCGCGCCGCGATCGGCCGTTAGGACCTCAGCGCCGATGACCTTCTCACTCGATTTCGCCCTGGCCGCGCCGGAAGTGATCCTGGCGGCGGCCGCTCTGATCCTGCTGGTGTGGGGCGCGTTCCAGCCGCGGGCGGGCGCGATCTTCACGCTGGCGGCGATCGGCGCGCTGGTTGCGGCCGGCGTCGCCGCGGCCACCGGGCCGCTCGGCCGCGGGTTCGCCGGCGGCCTGATCGCCGATCAGGCCTCGGTGTTCGCCAAGGTGGCGATCTATGCGGCCAGCGCGATCTGCATTCCCCTCGGCCAGCGCTGGTTCGAGCGGCGCGGCGTGCACAATTTCGAATTCCCGGTGCTGATCCTGCTGGCCGCGCTCGGCATGGGCATGATGGTGTCGGCCGGAGACCTCATCTCGCTCTATGTCGGCGTCGAGCTCCACTCGCTGGCGCTCTACGTCCTGGCGGCCATGCACCGCGACAACGCGCGGGCCTCCGAGGCCGGGCTGAAGTACTTCGTGCTTGGCGCGTTGTCGTCCGGTCTGCTGCTCTACGGCGCCTCTTTGATCTACGGCTTCGCCGGCTCGACCGTGTTCTCCGACATCGCCGTGGCGGTACAATCGGGCGCGGGGACCGGCGTGCTGTTCGGCCTGGTGTTCCTGTTGTGCGGCCTGGGATTCAAGGTCTCCGCTGCGCCGTTCCACATGTGGACGCCCGACGTCTACGAGGGCGCGCCGACCCCGGTCGTGGCCTTCTTCGCTTCCGCACCGAAGCTCGCCGCCATGGTGCTGTTCGCCCGCGCCCTGGCCGAGGGCTTTCCCGGCGCCATCGCCCAGTGGCAGCAGGTGCTGGTGGCGCTGGCGCTGATGTCGGTGGCGGTCGGCGCCTTCGCGGGGCTCGCCCAACGCAACCTGAAGCGGCTGTGGGCCTACTCCTCGATCGCCAACGTCGGTTACGCCCTGCTGGGCCTGGCCAGCGGCACCGGCGAGGGCGTGCAGGCCATGCTGATGTTCATGATCCTCTACATGATCGACGTCACCGGCTTCTTCGCCTGCCTGGCGGCGCTGTCGCGCCAGGGCCGCGACATGGAGACCATCGACGACATGGCCGGCCTGTTCCGCGAGCGGCCAGGCATCGCCCTGGCGATGAGCGCCTTCGCGCTGTCGGCCCTGGGTCTGCCGCCGTTCTCCGGCTTCTGGGCGAAGTACTATGTGTTCAAGGCGGCCATCAACGGCGGCCTGGGACTGGCTGCCGTCATCGGCCTGGTCGGCAGCGTCGTCGCCGCCTTCTACTATCTGCGCCTGCTCAAGGTGATGTGGTTCGACGACACGGCCGGCGCCACCGACAAGCCGCCGGTCGAAGCCAAGGCCATCGCCATCAGCTTGGCGCTGTTCTCATTCCCGCTGGTGATGGGTGCGCTGGTGGTCCTGGATCCGCTGGCCAAGACCGCGGCCGCCGCGCTCGGCCTCGGCTGAGGCGGCCTTGGCCCACCCGCCGATCGAAGCCTACGAGGAACTCGCCTCAACCAACGCCGAAGCCCGGCGCCGCGCCGAGACCGGCGACAGCGGGCCGGTGTGGATCACCGCGGCGCGCCAGACAGCGGGCCGTGGACGACGGGGGCGCGATTGGAGCACGGGTGAGGGCAACCTCGCCGCGACTCTGCTCATGCCATGCGCAAAGCCGCCGGCCGAGGCCGCGCAGATCAGCTTCGTCGCAGCCCTCGCCGCCCATGACCTGGCGCAGGCCTGCCTGGGCGTGGGCGCCGCCAGCCTCAAGTGGCCGAACGACCTGATGATCCACGACCGCAAGGCGGCGGGCGTCCTGGTGGAGTCCGGACAGTCGGCGTCCGGCCTGTGGCTGGCGGTCGGGATCGGCGTGAACCTCGCGCGCTATCCCACTGATGTCGAGCGGCCGGCGACCGCGTTCGCCGAGCACATGGCGGGCCACGCGCCGGCGCCGCTGGCGGCGCTGGAGGTCTTGGCTAATGCTTTCGAGCGCTGGCGGGAGATCTGGGAAGCGCAAGGCTTCCCAGCCATCGCCAACGCCTGGACCGCGCGCGCGCACGGTCTCGGCAAGTCCTGCGAGGCTCGCCTCCACGACAGCATCGTGGCGGGGATCGCCGAAGGTCTGGACGACGACGGCGCGCTGCGGCTTCGATTGCCCGACGGCGGCCTGACGCGGATCACCGCCGGCGACGTGTTTTTCGGGAGGGCTTGAGCTCCATGCTGCTGGCGATCGAACAGGGCAACACCAACACACTGTTCGCGGTGCACGACGGCGCGTCGTGGATCGCCCAATGGCGTGCGGCCACCGACTCCAGCCGCACGGCGGACGAATACGCCGTCTGGCTCTCGCAGCTCCTGGCCATGGCGGGGTTGCAGATGGGGGTGATGGACGCCTGCATCATCTCCAGCGTCGTGCCGCAGTCGATCTTCAATCTGCGCAACCTGGCCAGGCGTTACCTCCAGGTCGAACCCCTGGTGATCGGCGAGAACGCCGAACTCGGCATTCAGGTGCGCATCGACAAGCCGTCCGAAGCCGGCGCCGACCGCCTGATCAATTCGATCGGCGCGCACATCGTCTATCCCGGCGACCTGATCGTTATCGACTCCGGCACCGCCACGACCTTCGACGTGGTCGCCGCCGACGGGGGCATGGAGGGTTGCGCCATCGCGCCCGGCATCAACCTGTCGATGGAGGCGCTGCACGCCGCCGCCGCCAAACTTCCTCGGGTCGCCATCCAACGCCCGCAGGGCAACACCTCGATTGGCAAGGACACCGTGGCGGCCATGCAATCGGGCGTATTCTGGGGCTATGTCGCCCTGATCGACGGGCTTGTGGCCCGCATCAAAGGTGACTGGGGAAAACCCATGACGGTGATCGGCACGGGCGGGGTCTCCTCGCTGTTCCAAGGCGCGACGACCTCGATCGACCACTTCGATCCGGACCTGACCATCCGCGGCCTGCTCGAGGTCTATCGCCGCAACATGGCCAAGCCATGAGCCGCGCCAAGGAAGAGCCCGAACTCGTGTTCCTGCCGCTGGGCGGGTCGAACGAGATCGGGATGAACTTCAATCTCTACGGCTTTGGTCCGCCGCACGCGCGCAAGTGGATCGTCGTCGACCTGGGTGTGACGTTCGGCGACCAGACGACGCCGGGCGTTGAGATCATCCTGCCAGACCCCACCTTCATCGAGCAGCATGCCGACGACATCCTGGGCGTGGTGCTGACCCACGCCCACGAAGACCACATCGGGGCCGTCGCCTGGCTGTGGCCGCGCATCCGCGCGCCGCTCTATGCGACACCGTTCACCGCCTATCTGTTGCGCGAGAAATTGCGCGAGGCGGATTTGCTGGACGAGGTGCAGATCACCGAGGTGCCGCTGGGCGGCACGATCAAGCTCGGGCCGTTCGACATCGAGCTGATCACCCTGACCCATTCGATTCCCGAGCCGAACGGCCTGGCGATCCGCACGCCGCTGGGGGCGATTCTGCATACCGGCGACTGGAAGATCGACCCCGACCCTGTGCTGGGCGGCGTCACTGACTCGGACGCCATCCGCCGCCTCGGCGACGAGGGCGTGCTGGCCATGGTCTGCGATTCGACGAACGTGTTCGTCGATGGTCGCGCCGGATCGGAGGCCGACGTGCGCGACGCGCTCGCCAAGCTGGTGGGCGGTCTGAAGGGCAGGGTGGCTGTGGCCTGCTTCGCCTCCAACGTCGCGCGGATGGACAGCGTAATTCGCGCGGCGGAAGCCGCCGGACGCAGGGTGTGCCTCGTCGGCCGTTCGATGATCCGCATGGCCGCCGCCGCCAAGTCGGTCGGACTGATGAGCGACATCAAGCCGTTCATCAGCGAGCACGAGGCCCGTCACCTGCCTGACCATGCCGTGCTCTACCTGTGCACCGGCAGCCAGGGCGAACCGCGCGCGGCGCTGTCGCGCATCGCCGACGGCACGCATCCGCATGTCGCGCTGGGCGCGGGCTCCTCATGCGTGTTTTCGTCTCGGGTGATACCCGGCAACGAAATCCCGATCCGCAACCTGCAGGACAAGCTCGCCGACCGCGGCGTGCGCCTTTACACCGAGCGTGATCACCCAGGCATCCATGTCTCCGGTCACCCATGCCGCGACGAACTGGCCGAAATGTATCGCTGGGCGCGGCCTACCATCTCGGTGCCGACCCACGGCGAGCGCCGTCACCTGCTGGAGCACGCCGCCTTCGCCCGCGACCTGCAGGTCCCGCAACAGGTCGCGCCACGCAACGGCGACATGGTCCGCCTCGCGCCTGGCCGCGCCGAGATCATCGACGAGGTTCCCGCCGGCCGACTCTACGTTGACGCCGGCGTGGTCACTCCCGAAAATGGCGAGGCCCTGCGCGAACGGCGTCATGCGGCGTTCAACGGCGTGCTGACCGCGGCAATCGTGCTCGACGGCCGCGGACGCATGGTGGCGGGGCCCCAGGTGCGTGCGCTTGGCTTGCCGTCGGACGAGGACTATCCGATCGACGAGGCGCTGGACGATCTGGCGCAGGAGGCCGAACGCGCGCTGGCTCGCCTGTCCGGCGATGACCGTGAACGCGACGAGCACGTCGAGACGGCGGTGTCGCGCGCGCTGAAAAAGGCGAGCCAGCGCATTTGGGGCCGCCGGCCGGTTGTCGAGACCACAGTTCTGCGGATCTGAAACCACCTGTCTTTGTGGCGATTAGGCGCCCGTTAAGCATAGTCGGCCGAGATGGTGTTCCCGTCCAACCAGCCGATTCCCGTGCTCGCCCGCTTCAAACCTTATCTGTCGACCGCCGGCCTGGCGTTCCTGATCTTCTACTTCGGGTTCCACGCGTTCACCGGGGATCGCGGGCTGCTGACCTCTGGCCAGCGCAACGAGACTCTCGCCGCCAAACGGTTGGAATTGACGCAACTGCAGATTCAGCGCCGCGATCTGGAGGTTCGTGCCCGATTGCTACGCGATGCGAGCCTGTCTGCGGACCTTCTGGAGGAACGCGCCCGCTCGCTGCTAGGCTACAGCGACCCAAGAGACTATGTGATCCGTATCCGGCGATGATGGCCTGAGCCCCTTGGGGGCTTTGGAAATTGGCGCTACGACACGATAAGTCGCATCCTTGGGGAGACGTTGATGGCGCGCGCACGAGCTGCCGCAAAACCTGGCGGCAAGACGACCAAACCGGAGGCGAAAACCGGTAAGGACGACCTGCTCGGCTACTACCGCGACATGCTGCTGATCCGACGGTTCGAGGAACGCGCTGGCCAGCTCTACGGGATGGGGCTGATCGGCGGCTTCTGCCACCTGTACATCGGCCAGGAAGCCATTGCGGTCGGCGTCCAGGCGATCAAGAAGCCCGGAGACCAGGTGATCACCGGCTATCGCGACCACGGCCATATGCTGGCCTGCGGCATGGACCCAAGAGAGGTGATGGCCGAACTGACCGGCCGCGCCGGCGGCTCGTCGCACGGCAAGGGCGGTTCGATGCACATGTTCTCCACGGCGGCCGATTTCTACGGCGGCCATGGGATCGTCGGCGCGCAGGTGAGCCTGGGCACCGGTCTGGCCATGGCCAACCGCTATCGCAACAACGGCAACGTCAGCTTCACCTACTTCGGCGACGGCGCCGCCAACCAGGGGCAGGTCTACGAGAGCTTCAACATGGCCGAGCTCTGGCGGCTGCCGGTCGTCTATGTGATCGAGAACAACCAGTACGCCATGGGCACCTCGATCGAGCGGTCCTCGGCGGAGACCGAGCTGTTTCGCCGCGGCGCCTCTTTCCGCATCCCCGGCGAAGTGGTCGACGGCATGGACGTGTTCGCCGTGCGGGACGCAGCCGCCAAGGCCGCCGAGCATGCGCGGGCGGGCGAGGGTCCGTACATCCTGGAAATGAAGACCTATCGCTACCGTGGCCACTCGATGAGCGACCCGGCCAAGTACCGGACCCGGGAAGAGGTCGACGAGGTCCGCAAGACGCGCGATCCCATCGAGCACCTGCAGGAACTGATGGCGCGCCAGGGCGTCGCCGACGACGCAGCGCTGAAAGCCATCGACGCGGACGTGAAGCGCATCGTCGCCGACGCCGCCGAGTTCGCCCGCACCAGTCCCGAACCCGATCCTTCCGAACTGTATACGGATGTCTATCTGGAGGCCGCCCGTTGACCGACATCCTGATGCCCGCCCTTTCCCCGACGATGGAGGAGGGGACGCTCGCCAAGTGGCACGTGAAGAAGGGCGACGCGGTGAAGAGCGGCGACATCATCGCCGAGATCGAGACCGACAAGGCGACGATGGAGGTCGAGGCGGTCGACGAAGGCGTGGTCGAGGACATCCTGGTGCCGGAAGGCACCGAGGCGGTGAAGGTCAACACCCCGATCGCAAGACTCGGCGGCGAAGGCGCGCCAGCCGCTGCGCCACCGCCCGTCCAGCCCGCGCCCAGGGCGGACGGCGATGAAGCCGACGCCGCGGGCGATCCGGAGAAAAAGCCTCCCGCCGAAGCCAGGACACGCCCCGAAGGCGAGGGTCCCGCGGCGGTGACGCCCGCAGAACCGCTGCGCGATCCCGAGCTGCCGCAAGGCGCGACGCTGACCAAGGTCACAGTGCGCGACGCGTTGCGCGACGCCATGGCCGAGGAGATGCGCCGGGACGAGAACGTGTTCCTGATGGGCGAGGAGGTCGCCCAATACCAGGGCGCCTACAAGGTCAGCCGCGGCCTGCTGGACGAGTTCGGCGAGCGCCGGGTGATCGACACCCCGATCACCGAGCACGGCTTCACCGGCCTGGGAGTCGGCGCGGCGATGGCCGGGCTGAAGCCGATCGTCGAGTTCATGACCTGGAACTTCGCCATGCAGGCGATCGACCAGATCATCAATTCGGCGGCCAAGACCCTGTACATGTCCGGCGGCCAGATCCGCTGTTCGATCGTGCTGCGCGGCCCGAACGGCGCCGCCTCGCGCGTGGCCGCCCAGCACAGCCATGACTATTCGAGCTGGTACGCCAACGTGCCCGGCCTGAAGGTCGTAGCGCCCTATGACGCCGCCGACGCCAAAGGCTTGCTTAAGGCCGCGATCCGCGATCCCAACCCCGTCGTCTTCCTCGAGCACGAGATGCTTTACGGCGTCGAGTTCGACGTGCCCGACGTCGACGACTGGATCGTTCCGATCGGCAAGGCGAAGGTCCGTCGCACAGGGGCCGACGTGACGATCACCGCCCACTCGCGGATGGTCGGCCTGGCGCTGAAGGCCGCTGAGGAGCTCGCCGCCGAAGGCATCGAGGCCGAGGTGATCGACCTGCGCACCCTACGGCCGCTGGACCACGAGACAGTCGTCGAGAGCGTCAAGAAGACCGGCCGGCTGGTCACGGCCGAAGAAGGCTGGGGCTCGATGGGGGTCGGCGCCGAGGTGATCGCCCGCGTGCTTGAACACGCTTTCGACTATCTGGACGCCCCGCCCGCGCGGGTCTGCCAGGAGGACGTGCCGTTGCCCTACGCGGCCAACCTGGAGGTGCTCTCGCTGCCGTCGGTGGAGAAGATCGTGCAAGCCGCCAAGGCTGTGTCCTACCGATGAGCGAGAGCCTGCCCCTGACCTGGTTCGCAGGGGGGTGTCACTGCGGCGGCGTGCGTTTCGAAGTCGCGCTGCCGCCTGTGGTCGAAGCCCAGACCTGCAACTGCTCGATGTGCGCCAAGACCGGCTTCTTGCATGTGATCGTGCCGGAGAGCCGCTTCCGCCTGATCAAGGGCGCCGATCGGCTGGCCGAGTACACGTTCAACACACGCGTCGCCCGCCACCTGTTCTGCAGCGAGTGCGGGATCAAGAGCTTCTACCGACCGAGATCCAACCCCGACGGCTGGTCGGTGAATGGGCGCTGCCTGGACGAGGCGGATGGGCTGGAACTGAACATCACCGCCTTCGACGGCCGCAATTGGGAAGCCAACAGCGGCCTGCTGGCTCATCTGTCGCGGGAGCCGTCATGACGCCGGCGTCCACCCCTTATGATCTCCTGAACGCAAATCCCCTGACCGATTCGGGGCGGCTCGGCCGTCCTGTGCGAGCCTGCGCCGCGTCGCGCTGCTCCGCGACCGCCTGAGGAGTCCTTGATGCCGATCGACGTCCTGATGCCCGCCCTATCTCCGACCATGGAGGAAGGCACGCTCGCCAAATGGCACGTGAAGAAGGGCGATGCGGTGAAGAGCGGCGACATCATCGCCGAGATCGAAACCGACAAAGCCACGATGGAAGTCGAAGCCGTCGACGATGGCGTGGTCGACGAAATCCTGGTGCCGGAAGGCGCCGAGGCGGTGAAGGTGAACACACCCATCGCCAGGCTAGCCGGGGAAGGCGAGGCTGCGCCTGCCGCCGAGGCTCACGCTGCTCCGCCGGCCGCGGCTCCGCCTAAGGCTTCAGCCCCGACGCCAGCGCCGGCCGCGCCTGCGCCATCCCCACAACCTTCGGTCGCTGTCGGCCCAAGCGTGAAGGCCGGCGCAGCGCGGGTGTTCGCATCCCCGCTCGCCCGCCGCATCGCTGAGCAGAAGGGTCTGGACCTCTCGACGCTTGCGGGCTCTGGGCCGCATGGCCGGATCATCAAGCGCGACGTCGAAGCTGCTCAACCGGGCCAGGTCGCGGCGCCTCAGGTTGGAGCGCCCAGGGACGCTCCGCGCGGGGAACCGCGTCCGGTCCAGTCGCTGCAGCAGATGGGCATTGCGGAGGGCTCCTACGACCTCATTCCGTTGGACGGTATGCGCAAGACCATCGCGCGGCGGATGACCGACAGCTTCCGCGACGTGCCGCACTTCCCTCTGTCCGTCGACATAGAGCTGGACCGTTTGCTGGAGGCCCGCAGCCGGATCAACGCGGTGCTGGGCATCAAGGTCAGCGTCAACGACATGGTCATCAAGGCCGCCGCCAGCGCGCTGAAACGCTATCCGGCGGCCAATGCGTCGTACTCGCCGGAAGGCATCGCCATGCACCACCATGCGGACATCGCCATGGCGGTGGCCATCGACGGCGGCCTGATCACCCCGATCATCCGCGCCGCCGAGACCAAGGGGTTGGCCCAGATCGCCGCGGAGACCCGAGACCTCGCCGAGCGCGCCCGCGACCGCAAGCTGAAGCCCGAGGAGTTCCAGGGCGGCACCTTCTCGGTGTCCAACCTGGGGATGTTCGGCATCAAGTCCTTCGCCTCGATCATCAATGAACCGCAGGGCTGCATTCTGTCGGTGGGCGCGGGCGACAAGCGCCCTGTGGTGCGCGGCGATCAGATCGCCATCGCCACGGTGATGACGGTGACGCTGACCTGCGATCACCGCGCCGTCGACGGCGCGACCGGCGCGCGCTGGCTGGGCGTGTTCAAGAGCCTGATCGAAGACCCGATCACGATGATCGTTTGAGAATCTGAGAGCACCCATGGACTTCGACGTCATCGTTATCGGCGCGGGCCCGGGCGGCTATGTGACCGCGATCCGCGCCGCGCAACTCGGCATGAAGACCGCCATCGTCGAGCGTGAGGCGCTGGGCGGAGTGTGCCTGAATTGGGGCTGCATCCCCACCAAGGCGCTGCTCAAGTCGGGCGAGGTGTTCGAACAGCTCGGCCATTTGGGCGACTACGGGCTCAGCATTGAAGGGGCGAAGTTCGACTTCGCCAAGATCGTCGAGCGCTCGCGCAAGGTGGCGATCCAGCTCAGCGCCGGCGTCGCCTTCCTGATGAAGAAACATAAGATCGAGGTGATCGACGGGACCGCCAACCTCGAGAAGGGTTCGCCCGCGCCAAAGGTCAACGTGGCGTTGCGATCGGGCGGCGCGCGCAGCCTGCAGGCCAAGCATGTGATCTTGGCGACCGGCGCGCGGGCCCGGGTGATTCCTGCCGCTGGTCTTGCTCCAGACGGCGACCGGGTCTGGACCTACCGCGAGGCGATGGTCCCGAAAGCCTGCCCCGAATCGCTGATCGTCGTGGGCTCTGGCGGCATCGGCATCGAGTTCGCCAGCTTCTATCGCGCCCTGGGCGCCCAGGTGACGGTGATCGAGGCGCTGCCGCGCATCCTGCCGGTGGAGGACGAGGAGGTTTCGAGCGCCGCGCGCAAGGCGTTCGAGAAGCGCGGGCTGGCGTTCCGGGTCGGCGCCAGCGTCAAGGCGCTCACCAAGACCAAGACCGGGATCTCGGTCGAGCTGGAAATCGCCGGCAAGCGCGAGACGCTGGAGGCCGAGCGGGCCATCGTCGCAGTCGGCATCGACGGCAATGTCGAAGGCCTGGGTTTGGAAGCGCTGGGTGTGAAGATCGATCGCGGCCATGTCTCCACTGACGGGCACGGAGCGACTGGCGTCGCCGGCCTCTACGCCATCGGCGATGTCGCGGGACCGCCCTGGCTGGCCCACAAGGCGAGCCACGAAGGCGTCCACTGCATCGAACACATCGCCGGCCTGCCGGGCTCGAACCTGTCGTCGCCGATCCCAGGCTGCACCTACTCCAATCCGCAGATCGCCTCGGTCGGTCTGACCGAAGCGCAGGCCAAGGAGAAGGGTGAGATCAAGGTCGGCCGCTTCCCGTTCCGCGTGAACGGCAAGGCGATCGCCTCCGGCGAGACTGAGGGCTTCGTCAAGACGGTGTTTGACGCCAAGACCGGCGCGCTGCTGGGCGCGCACATGATTGGCGCTGAAGTCACCGAGATGATCCAGGGCTTCGCGCTGGCGATCACGCTCGAGGCCACCGAAGCCGACCTGCACGCCACCGTCTTCCCGCATCCCACGATGAGCGAGGCGATGCACGAATCGACCCTCGACGCCTACGGCAAGGTGCTGCACCTCTAGGCGTTACGCCACGCGGCTGCGGCCGGCCGGGGTCGCGGCCTCGACCATCCGCTGTACGGCGACGTAGTCGGTCTTGCCGGTGCCCAGGACCGGCACGGCGGTCACCTTGAGGATCTTGCGGGGCGCGGCGATCTCCGGCGCGCCGACGCTCTGGGCGTGCGTCAGCAGGGCGGAAGCCTCGGCGTCGCGCTGATCGGTGACCAGCACCAAGCGTTCCCCCTTCTTCGGGTCGGGCATCGCCACCACGG
>NZ_JAUXZW010000135.1 GCF_030693805.1 Phenylobacterium sp. | reverse complement strand
CGCTTCAATGCGAGTTCTTCGCGCTCGAGGGCCTGACGCAACTGGTTCGCACCATCGACCTGGTGAAGGGCAGCCTCAATCCGGGCCTGGAGATCCAGGGCGTGGTGCTGACCATGTACGACAAGCGCAACAGCCTGTCGGAACAGGTGGCGCGCGACGTGCGCGGCTATTTCGGCGACACGGTGTACGAGACGGTGATCCCCCGGAATGTGCGGGTTTCCGAGGCGCCGTCGTTTGGCAAGCCGGCTTTGGTCTACGATCTGAAATGCGCCGGCAGCCAGGCGTATCTGAAGCTGGCGCGAGAGGTCGTGTTGCGCGAGCGTGACCGGCGCGCGCAGCCCGTGGTGTAACGGAGCGGATGATGGCCGAAGGCCGAAGAGGACTGGGTCGGGGACTCTCCGCCCTGATGGGCGACATCGAGGAGGCGCCGGTCGCCGCCGCCGCGGCGCAGACGCCTGGCGTGCACGAGACCCCGATCGAACTGATCCAGCCGAACCCTGACCAGCCGCGCCGCACCTTCCCCGACGCCGAGATCGACGATCTGGCCAATTCGATCCGCGAGAAGGGGATGTTGCAGCCGATTCTCGTGCGTCCGTCGCCTCGGGTGCGCGGGGCCTTCGAGATCGTCGCCGGCGAACGGCGCTGGCGCGCGGCCCAGCGCGCCGGCCTGCGCGTCGCGCCGACCATCGTGCGCGATCTCGACGACCTGCAGGTGCTGGAAGTCGCCATCGTCGAGAATATCCAGCGCGAGGACCTCAACGCCCTGGAAGAGGCGCTGGCCTACAAGCAGCTCATCGAGCGTTTCGGCCGCACCCAGGAAGCGGTGGCGACTTCCGTCGGCAAGAGCCGTAGCCACATCACCAACACCTTGAGATTGCTTCAACTTCCGGCCGCCGTTCAAGATCACGTGATGAACGGGCGACTGTCGGCCGGCCACGCGCGGGCGATCGCCGCCGCCGACGATCCGACAGCCTTGGCGGAGCGCATCGTCGCCGCGGGCATGAGCGTGCGCGAGGCCGAGACGCTCGCCCGCAAGACGCCCGTGGCCGGTCGTCCCGACCGCAAGCCGAAAGCCCGCGGCGGCAAGGACGCCGACACCGCCGCCCTGGAGAACGATCTCGCCGAAGTGCTGGGCCTGGAGGTCGAGATCACCGACACCGGCGGCGTCGGCGAACTCCGCATCCGCTACGCCACGCTGGAGCAACTCGACGACCTCTGCCGCCGCCTGACGCGGGCGAGCTAATGCAGACTCGGCTTCGACTCTTTTATGATCCGACCTTCATAAATCTTTCAGCGCCACTTCCAGCACGGCGAAACTCCAGGCGGGATCCCTGCCGTCCTCGATGAACCAGGCCGTCGACAACGCCGCGTGGGCGATGATCCAGCCCTTCATCCGCGCTGGCTCCAGGCCTGCGTGGGCGCACACGGACGCCAGCCTACGCTCCAGCCGTCCCGGCGCGAGCGCGGTCTCAGCGTCCGGGTTGCGGAAGATGTTGGCGTAGTCGTAGGCGCGCTCTCCGATCAGGCCGTTGGGGTCGATCGCCAGCCAGCCGCGTGGGCCGAAGTCCAGGACGTTGGCGTGATGGACATCGCCGTGCAGGACGACGGCGTCGCGAGGGTCGGCCAGCAGCGTCTGGGCGACGCGGTGACCCTTCTCCAGGCGCGGGTCGTCGCCGGCCATAGCGGCCAGGTCCTCGAACCGCGTCCGCAACGCCTGCAAGCCCGCGGGCGGGTCCGGGCGGGGTCTGTGCAGGGCGGCGACCGCATCGCACAGCCGGCTCAGCGCCTCATCGTCCCGCCCGTCCCGCGCCATGGCGACGACCCCGTCCGGAGAGACCGCGCGCTCTAGCAGCAGGGCGGGACCGTCATGCGCCAGCACCCTGGCCGCGCCGTCGCCGGCCCACCAGACCATCACCGCCGCGCCGCGGATCTCCTGAGGCGCCATGGCGATCTTCAGCATCGCGCGCTCGTCGCCCCGGCGCACCGGGACCAGACGGCTGAACGTATATTCGGTGGTGAACGCCGCCCCGTCGACGGCGAGGCCCAGCGCTCCAGCCAGGGCGAGAAGTCGTCGAGATCGGCGTCCATCGCGCGATGCTGACCTAGAGCTCAGCCGCGCGCCAGAGCCGCGTCAGGTGATGCGGAAGTTGGCGCCGATCCGGTGCAGGCCCAGGCGTTCGGTCACGCGCCGCGACGACAGGTTGTCGACGAAATGGGCGTAGTGCAGCTCACGCCCGACGAGAGCAGGCGCCTCGGCCCATCGCGCGGTCACCGCCGCGGCGAGGCCGCGTCCGCGAAAGCCCGGAAACGTGTAGACGCCCACCTCCGCGCCGCTCGCGCCCAGACGCGCCGCGAACGCGATCGCGGCGATCTCCTCGCCCGCGCAGGCGACGCACCACGGCTCCCAGAAGTGATAGGCGCTGTCGAACCCGGCCTCGATCAGGCGGGCCGGCATGCCGTCCTGCGTCAGTTGCGTCAGCAGGCGCTCGCCCTCACGCGTGCCGCTCGAGACGAACCGCGCGTCTGTCGCCGTTTGCTGGACGCCCGCCAGGACGTAGATCGCCGAGCGGCTGGTCTCCTCGACTGGCGCGTCGCGCGAAAGCAGCGCCTTCACGGCCTCGAAGGCTTCGGGGATTTCCCAGGCGTCGGTCCACGGCGGCGCTGCGCTCAGCAGCGAAAGCGCCTCCCGTGCGGTGTCCTCAGGGACGTCGCGCCGCACGAGCGCGAGGTTGCCGGCTTCGGAGCCTGCAAAATACACGCGCGGAGCCGGGGACATCGGCGGATCATTCTCGCGGATCATGCGTCCGGCGGCGTCCAGCACGAACGACGCCTCGGCGCCCATCTGGAGACTGCGCAGCAGCGAACCCGTCACAGGCCCATGCGGCGTGCGCGGCCGGCGACCGAGAGCGCCAGGCGCTCTGCGATCAACTGGTCGGGCGATCCGGTCTGCTTGCAGGCGCGGTCGGCGTCCAGAACCTGGGGCTGCAACTCGTCCAGCGCCTCCAGTGACCAGGTGCGGGCCTGGCGCAGGAACTCGCGCTCGTTCTTCCAGAATACGCCCGACGCCTTGGCCGCTTCCTGCAGCCCAGCGCCCGCCTTGGCCAAGGTCAGGGTGCGGCGCAGGCGCGCCAGATGCTGGCCGACCGCGCGCACCGCCGCCGGGCCGCCTTCGCCCTCGGCCGCCGCGCGACGCAAACCCGACTGCGCCGCAGCCAGCCGGCCGCCGAAAGCGTCAGAGGCGGCGTCCGCCAGCGAAGCCTCAGGCTCCACGCCCAGGAACGGCTCCAGGTCAGCGGGTTGCGCGGTGACGCCTGAACCCGGGCCGAGATAGAGGATCAGCCGCTCGATCTCGGCGCGCGCCACGCCGCGCTCCTTGGGCAGGCGCGCGGTGAACATCGCCAGGGCGTCGGCGTTCAGCGCCACATTGTCCTTGGCCAGGGCTTCGCGGACCAGGCGGGCCACGTCGCCGGGTTCGTCCTCGTAGCAGGGGATGGCGATGGCGCCGGCCGCGGCCTTCTCGGTCTGTTTGCGCAGCGTCGATTCGCGGCCCAGCGCGCCGGCCTCGACGATGAAGAAAGCGTCCGTGTTGAACCGGCCCTCGGCGTGACCGGTCATCGCCTCCGCCGCGATCTTGTCGACCGAGGCCTTTTCGCCGCCCAGGCGCAGGCGCACCAGGCGGCGGCCGCCCATCATCGACTGGGCGCTGAGTTCGCCCTCCAGCCTGGCCGCGTCGCCGTCGATGTCGCGGTCGGTGAGCACGGCGACGTCGAAGGGATCGTCCGGCCGGTCGGTGACCACGCGCGCGAGCTGCTCGGCACGCTCGCGCACCACGCCCATGTCGCGGCCATAGATCAGCGCGGCGCGTACGCCGGCCTGTGGCTTGGCCAGGAAGCGTTCGATGTCGGGGCGCTTGGCGAGGATCATCGCCGCCGGCGTCCGATCAGCCGCGCGGGCGGGCGGCGAGCCAGGCGGCGAGCTCGAGCTGGATGCGCCGCGCGGCCTCCTCGGCGGCCCGGTCGGCGACGTCTTGCTGGGCGGCGATCGAGGCGTAGGGCTGGTCGGCGGAATCGTAGCTGAGCTGCACGCGCACCGAGCCGGTCTTCGCCTGGGCGCCGGAGGGCAGGGCGACGAGGCTGTAGTAGGCCGTCAGCACATACTCGTAGCGGGTCGCGACGTTGTCGATGCGCAGGCCGCGGGGATAGCGCGCTTCGGCCAGTTGCAGGTCCATGCGGTAGGCGGCGGTCGCACTACGGTCCTTGGCCAGCGCATCGTCCAGATGTTCTCGGATCAGGTAACCGGTGCGGCCCTCGGGCGCGACCACCTGCACCGCCGAGAGGCTGGCGACACCCGGCGAGGCGTAGAGCGGCGTGAAACCGCAGCCGGCGAGAGCCGCGGCGGCGGCGGTCAGCAGGGCGGTGCAGGCGAGGCGCATCGGGCGGGCCATCTCAGGCGGCCACGATGTTGACGATGCGGTCCTTCACGACAATCACCTTGCGAATGCTGAGGCCCTCAAGGCGCCGTGTGATCTCAGGGTCGTCAAGCACGATCTTCTCCACCTCGGCGGCTTCGGCGCCGGCTGGGGCGCGGATCTCGCCACGCCGCTTGCCGTTCACCTGCACCGGCAGGGTCAGCACGTCGTCGACCACCAGCGCCGGGTCATAGATCGGCCACGGCGCGCTGGTGACCATGCCCTCGCCGCCGATCCGCGCCCAGCATTCTTCCGCCAGGTGAGGAGTGATCGGCGCCATCAGCCGCGCGAAGGCGACCAGGGCTTCCTGCCGCGCCGCCAGCGCGGCCGGGCTCGCGCCCTTGGCCGGGTTCGCCTTCAGCAGGTTCAGGAACTCGTACAGCCGGGCGATGCCGGAGTTGAAGCGGAACTCAAACGCCTCGGTCACCGCCTTGGTCAGGCGGTGCGTGGCCTTGCGGATGGCGAGGGACGCCGCGTCATCGCCCGCCGCGCCTTGCGCGCCCGCGGCGATCTGGGTGTCGAACTCCTCCCACACGCGGTTGACGAAGCGCCAGGCGCCCTGGACGCCGCCGCTGGTCCACTGCACGTCGCGCTCCGGCGGCGAGTCGGACAGCACGAACAGCCGCGCGGCGTCGACGCCATAGGCCTCGGAGATCTCCTCCGGCGTGACCACGTTGCGCTTGGACTTCGACATCTTCTCGATGTCGCCGATCGTCACCGGTTCGCCTGTGTCGATCAGGCGTGCGGTGCGCAGATCGCCTTTGGTCTCGATTTCGATCCGCGCCGGCTCGACGTACTCGCCGTTCTGCCGGCGATAGGTCTCGTGGGTGACCATGCCCTGGGTGAACAGGCCGGCGAACGGCTCCTTCACCGACAACATGCCCTCGTCGGCCAGCGCCCGGGTGACGAAGCGGGCATAGAGCAGGTGCAGCACCGCATGCTCCACGCCGCCCACGTACTGATCGACCGCCAGCCAGTAGTCGGCGGCGTCCTTGTCGATCGGCGCATCGGCGTGCGGCTCGGCGAAGCGCGCAAAGTACCAGGAGGAATCTACGAAGGTGTCGAGGGTGTCGGTCTCGCGCTCGGCCTCGCCGCCGCAGGACGGGCAGGCGACGTGCTTCCAACTCGGATGTCGCGCCAGGGCGTTGCCGGGCCGGCTGAAATCCATGTCGTCGGGCAACTCGACCGGCAATTGATCCCGCGCCACGGGTTGCGGCCCGCATTTGGCGCAGTGGATCACCGGAATCGGACAGCCCCAGCCCCGCTGGCGGGCCACGCCCCAGTCGCGCAGGCGGTAGACCGTCGCGCCCTCGCCGCGGCCCAGCGCCTCCATGCGCTCCACCGCCAGCGCCTTGGCCGGCTCGACCTCCAGTCCGTCGAGGAAGCGTGAATTGAAGATCACGCCGGGACCCGTATAGGCCTCGTCGCCGAGTGCGAACGCCGCGGGATCCTCGCCCGGCGGCAGCACCACCGGCGTCACCGGCAAGGCGTACTTGCGGGCGAAATCCAGGTCGCGCTGGTCGTGGGCCGGGCAGGCGAAGATCGCGCCGGTGCCGTAGTCCATCAGGATGAAGTTGGCGATCCAGACCGGCAGGGTCCACTCGGGGTCGAAAGGGTGGGCGACCCGCAGGCCGGTGTTGAACCCGATCTTCTCGGCCGTCTCGATCTCGGCCTCCGACGCCCCGCCCTTGCGGCATTCGGCGATGAAGGCGGCCGCCGCCGGATTCGCCTGGGCGATCATCTCGGCCAGCGGATGGTCCGGCGCGACGCCCACGAAGCTCGCCCCGAACAGGGTGTCGGGCCGCGTGGTGTAGACCTCGATCCCGTCCTCGAACCCACTCGGCGTCTCTCCCGCAAACAGGAAGGAGAACTTCAGGCCCTTGGAACGGCCGATCCAGTTCTCCTGCATCAGCCGAACCTTCTCAGGCCAGCGGTCGAGGTCCTTCAGGCCCTCCAGCAGGTCGTCGGCGTATTGGGTGATGCGCAGGAACCACTGGTTCAGCTTGCGTTTCTCGACGATCGCGCCGGAACGCCAGCCGCGCCCGTCGACCACCTGCTCATTGGCGAGCACGGTCTGGTCCATCGGGTCCCAGTTGATGACGCTTTCCTTGCGGTAGACCAGGCCGCGCTTCCAAAGGTCCAGGAACCAGGCCTGCTGCTTGCCGTAGTACTCCGGATCGCAGGTGGCGAACTCTCGACTCCAGTCGATGGACAGTCCCATCGCCTGCAGGCCGGTGCGCATGGCCGCGATGTTCTGATAGGTCCAGGCCTTGGGATCGACGCCGCGTTCCATCGCCGCGTTCTCGGCCGGCAGGCCGAACGCGTCCCAACCCATCGGATGCAGGACGTTGAACCCTTGCGCGCGCTTGAACCGCGCGATGACGTCGCCCATCGCATAGTTGCGCAGGTGTCCGACGTGCAGATTGCCCGACGGATAGGGGAACATCTCCAGCGCATAGTACTTCGGTCGCGAGCGATCGACCTGGGCGCGGAAGACGTCGGCCTTGTCCCACGCGGCGCGCCACTTGGGTTCGACCTCTTTAGGGTTGTAGCGGGCCATGTCTTCCAGCGCGTCTGAACGGATGGGCGGGCGCATCAGCGAACCGCCGTTGCGCGCCGACCCGTATCAGAGCCCGGCGCGGCCCGGAACCACGGACGCGCGCAGTGACGGAGCGTCTAGCCCCGGATGTTGGAAAGCCGCAGCTGCCGCGCCTTGGTCAGGATGGCGTTCTCGATGTCGGTCTCGGTCTGGCCGGCGGACGTCTGGTCGACCCAGCCGCCGCTCGCGTCGCGAGCCTGCTTGAACACCGCGACGTTGAGGCCGTCAGCCCGCAGGCGCGCGTCCAGGATGTAGACGGTGCATTTGAAGCGTTCGTCAGGCTTCTCGGGGTTCACGTACCAGTCGGTGATCACCACGCCGCCGTAAGGGTCGGCCGAGGACAGCGGCATGAACGCCAGCGTGTCTAAGGTGGCGCGCCACAGGTAGCCGTTGACGCCGATCGCCGGTTCCTGGCTCGACGACGCGGCCTTGCGGCCACCGAACAGGCGGAAGCCGCCGCCTTCTTCCTGGGTCTGGAACGTCTTGGGCCCGCCCGACGAACAGGCGGTCAACGCCGCAAGGCTCAAGGCCATGGCGCCAACCGTAAGGCCGCGCATCCAAACTCCACGCACAAACGGCATGTTTTTCCGCTCCAGTCGAAATCCCGCGACGATTCGTCGGGTGTGGCGCCGCCCCCCGCGCCGCGCCCTCTATAACAACGCCGTTAAGGACGCCAAACAGGAATCGCGTGGCCTTCTCGCCACAGGGCGGCGCCAAGTTCCGATACAACCACCGTTAAGGCGGTGCGACTGTTGACGTGGGACCGGCCAGCGCCTTAATCGAGCGTAACGGCGTGATCCCCGCGTGAATTTTGGGGCGCGCGCAGGGGCGTAGGGGCCAATACGGTGGGCATGTCCATTCGCAATCTCGTGTCGCTGCTAGGCGCAACCGCCCTGATCGGGGCGGCGGCGTCGAGTGCGCACGCCGAGACGGCGAAGGGCAAGCCCATCGATCTTTCTGTCCGCAGCGAGGCTTCGGCGCTCGCGCCGGGCGTCAAGTCGCTGAAGTGGGACGCTCGCAAGGGGCGATGGGGCCTGACGTTCAATCTTGAACAGCCAAACACCCGCGACGTGAAGTGGAACGACGTCGAAGCCGGCGCCTATTACCGCATCACCCCGTCGCTGCGGGTCGGCGGTGCGGTCGCCCTCGGCGAAAAAGACGCGGCGCCCGAGTACAAGAAGACCCAGCCTGAGGCCGGCCAACCGCGCGTCCGCCTCGAGACCGCGTTCAAGTTCTAGCGCTTCAGCGCTTCCACCGCCGCCA
>NZ_JAUXZW010000129.1 GCF_030693805.1 Phenylobacterium sp. | reverse complement strand
CGCTGGTCGGGCCGGCCGCGACGCCGGGCGTGCTGATCGCGGCCGGCGCGCGCCGCAACGGCTGGCTGCTGGCGCCGCTGGTCGCGCGGATGATCGCCGCCTACGCCATGGGCGATGACCCCGGGCCGCATGCTGCGACCTTGCATCCCAAGCGTTTCAAGGTCGCCAGCGGGATCGATTAGGGTTCGCTTAACCATGTCCGTTCACGACTGCCGTATGGCAGTGCAGGGCATCCGGGGAGTCGTCGAGGCCGCGATCCAACGCGCGTCGACCGCCACCGGCGTGGACTTCAGCTTCCTGGTGCGCACGGCGGGCCGCGAAAGCGGCATGAACCCCAGGGCCAAGGCGCCCACATCGTCCGCCGCGGGACTGTTCCAGTTCGTCGAGCAGACCTGGCTAAGCACGCTCAAGCAGCACGGCGCCAAATACGGCTACGCCCGCTACGCCGAATTGATCGTCAAAGGCTCCGACGGCCGCTACCGGGTCGCCGGGCCCGAGGCGCGCAAGACCGTCATGGACCTGCGGCTCGACCCGCATGCGGCGTCGCTGATGGCCGGTGAACTGACCTCTGACCATGCGGCCTACCTGCGTGGCCGGGTCGGGCGGGCGCCGACCTCCGGCGAACTCTACGCCGCCCACTTCCTCGGACCGCAGGGCTCGGCCCGCTTGATCGAAGCGATGCGCACCCAGCCGGGCGCAGCGGCCGCCTCGATCTTCCCCGACGCCGCCGGCGCCAACCGATCGATCTTCTACACCAGGGGCCGCGCGGCGACCGTCGCCGAGGTCTACGCCAATCTCACGCGGACCGGCGGCTCGGCCCCAGCCGTCGAGACGGCGCCTCGGCCCGCCCAGGACGACGGCGGCTTCATCCAGTACGCTTCCGCCCGCCGCCAGACCCGCATGGACCAGGAGCAGGCGCTCGTCCAGATGATCCTGCGCGGGCCTCAGGAGCCCGACACGGGGTCCGGCGCTAGTCGCCTGACCGGTTCGCTGTTCACCAGCGAGATGCTGCGCGTCCTCGCCGACGCGCGTGACAAGAGCTGATCCCTCAGGCGACCCGCCGCGTGCGCGGCGTGCGCTCCACTGCGCTGGCGTCGGCCACGGCGCGCGCCACCGTCGACAGGCTCACCGGCTTGCGCAGGACGGCGTCCGCGCCGGCCTGGGTGCATTCCGCCGCCTCGTCCGCGTCGCCGCCGATCACCGCGATGATTGGGGTCAGGCTCGCGGCGCCGGGCAGGGCGCGAATCGCCGCGGTGGTCTGCGGCCCGTCCATGTTCGGCATCCGTCCGTCGATCAT
Organism: Phenylobacterium sp.; assembly: GCF_030693805.1. Classification (GTDB taxonomy): domain Bacteria; phylum Pseudomonadota; class Alphaproteobacteria; order Caulobacterales; family Caulobacteraceae; genus Phenylobacterium. Next base: position 7,548 of record NZ_JAUXZW010000129.1, on the reverse strand, counting down.
CACCAGGTCGAAATCGCATACCGTGGCCAGATCGACCGCGCGGCGTCCGTCCACGGCGTGCACGACCTGGTGACCGAGTTGTTCGAGGATCGCGCGCAGCATCGCGGCGTTGAGCTGGTCGTCCTCGGCGATGAGGATGCGCATCGATCCGCGTTCGGCCTTGGTCTTGTCCGGCGCGGCCGCGGGTGCGGTGGCGAGCTCGGGCTCAGCCGCCGCGTCGAAGGGCATCTCCAGGCGGAAGCAGCTTCCCACGCCCGGCGCGCTGTGCGCCGTTAGCTCACCGCCCATCAGCCGCGCCAGTTGGCGGGCCAGCGACAGGCCCAGCCCGGCGCCGGAGGTGCCGGCGCTGGTCCGCTCGATGCGGTGGAAGGGTTCGAACGCCCGCTCCATCTCCTCAGGTGTCAGGCCGGGGCCGGTGTCGGCGATCTCGATCGCCAGCCGGTTCTCGCCGACCCGCTCTATGCGCGCCTCGATGCGGCCGCGGATGGTGAACTTCAGTGCATTGCCGATCAGGTTGGCGAGGATCTGCCGCACCCGCGTCGGATCGGCGACGCCGGCGCCGTGGCGAGGCTCGTCCAGGTCGGTCGGTACGTGCAGGGTGAATTCAAGCCCCTTGGCCGCGGCGTTCGGCCGGTTCAGCAACACCAGGTCTCGGACCAGCGAGACCGGCTCGAAGCAGCGGATCTCCACCGCCAGCCGGCCGCTCTCGGCGGTCTCGGAATCCAGTGTGGTGTTGAGCACCGCGATCAGATCGTTGGCTGCGTCCAGCGCCGCGGACAACTGCTCGCGGGACGGGGCCGAACGCCCGCCGCGCCCCGCAGCCGCCGCGAGCACGTGGGCCACGCCGCTCAGGCCGTTGCGGATCTCGTGCGAGAGCGTGGACACCAGATCGGACTTCGACTGCGCCAGGCGTCGCGCCTCTTCGACGGTGCCGGCCCGTTCGGCGATCAGCATCTCGCGGTCGGCGGCCAGCGCGAACTGTCGCCGCAACAGCCGGTTCAGCATCAGCGACAGGGCGAACGCCAGCGCCAGCGCGCCCCAGCCCTGCACGGCGAGGTCGCGGCCTTCGGAGCTGGTGAACAGCAAGATCAGCGGACCGGACGCGATCGCCGGCCCGACGATCAGCAGGCTCGGCAGCCAGGTGGAGGTGAAGAAGATGCAGATCACCGCGCCGGCCAGCGCCACCAGCATCAGCGCCTCGCGCGCCGGTCCGGCGTTGTCGGCGAACAGCGCCACATGGCCGATCACCGCGGCCCAGATAAGTCCTGCCAGCACGTGCACCCGGCCGCGCAAAGTGAGGTTCGCGGCCTGCGGCTGCTTCAGCCAGTTCACCACCGCGTAGAACGCCGCCCAGGCGGTCGCGAAGATCGCGAAGCTGCCGGTCATCCAGACGCTGTTGGGCGCGTGACTGCCGGCCCAGACGTAGATCGGCAGGCTGATCCCGAACGCCCCTAGCGCATAGGGCAGCAGAGCGGTCTGGGCCTCCAGCGCCTGCTGGGTGACGGAGTGTCCGCCTCGGGTTGGGTCGAGCGCGGTGGCATCGGTCTGAAACGTCACGGCGCGCCCTTTTTCGAGATCGCCTGAACCTACGCCGTCTCGGTTTGCGCGCGGTTACCCGACATCGTTAATCCACAACTCCAGGACGTTGCCGCGATCGTGTCGACGCAGACCGGCTCTGCAACCAATCGTTAAGCCTAACCGTCAATGATCAAGCAGGACTTGCGGGCTAAGGGGACCAGGGCCAGATGGCGAACACCCGCGCGGCGTTAACGGACGAAGATCTCCGTACGCTGGTGAAAGGCGCGACGCCCGACGAGCGCGCCGTCGCCGCCCACAAGCTTTGCCGCACCATCGAGGCGGCCGAGCTCGACCCCGAAGAGCGCGAGCGCGCCCACGACATCTTAAGGGTGATGGCCACCGACGCCGCCGAACTGGTGCGTCGCGCCGTGGCCGTGACCTTGAAGAATTCACCCGCGCTGCCGAGGGACGTGGCGCTCAAGCTCGCCCGTGACGTCGACGGCGTCGCCCTGCCGATCCTCAGCTTCTCGCCCGCCTTCACCGACGAGGACCTGGCCGAGATCATCCGCCTGGGTGAGCCGATCCGTCAGGTCGCCGTGGCCAAACGGCCGGTGCTGTCGGCCACCGTCACGGACGTAATCGCCGAAGTCGGCGTCGAACGTGCGGTCGAGGCCGCCTGCGCCAACGACAACGCCCACTTCGCCGAACGTTCCCTGCAGAAGGTGATCGATCGCTTCGAGCAGTCCGAGCGCGTGCTCTCGGCGATGGCCTACCGCAACACCCTGCCGCTGGCGGTGACCGAGAAGTTAGTCGAACTGGTCAGCGAAAAGGTGCTCGACCATCTCGTCAGCGCCCATGCCCTGTCGCCGGACCTGGCGCTGCAGATCGCGCTGGGCGCCAAGGAACGCGCCACCATCGACCTTGTCGATCAGGCCGGCCGCGCCGCCGACATGCGCAGCTTCGTGGCGCACCTCAACAAGCACGAGCGGCTTACGGCCTCGCTGCTGCTGCGCGCGCTGGTTCACGGACACATGACGTTCTTCGAGTGGTCGCTGGCCGAGCTCGCCTCGATCCCACACCACCGCACCTGGCTGATGATCCACGACGCGGGCCCCTTGGGCCTTCGCGCCATCTACGAGCGGGCAGGGCTGCCGGCGCGTCTGTTGCCGGCGTTCCGCGCCGGGGTCGACGCCTATCACTCGATGTCGTTCGATGGGTCCGCCGGCGAGCGCAAGCGCTTCCAGGAACACCTGATGCAGCGCTTCCTCACCCAGCCGCACACCGCCGTGCGGGAGGATGTGGAATATCTGCTCGAGAAGATGGACCGCGTCGCCGCTGAAGCACGCCGGCCCGCCAGCGCGCGCAACGCCGCGTGATGATCGACGCGGCTTCATCTTACTGTAATCACTGACGTAATATCTACTGAATAAATTCTGCCGCCTGGCTCAGAATGCAGTCGTGCACGGCTTGCGGCCATGAGCGTTTTCGCACAAGCTGGCGAAATGCCCAGCACGCCCCAAACCGACACGTCCGAACCCGTCACGCCCCGCGCCGCCGCGACCATCATGCTGCTGCGCGACGAGCCCAGCTTCGAAGTCCTGATGGTCAAACGCCATCACCAGATCGACTTCGCCTCTGGCGCTCTGGTGTTCCCGGGCGGCAAGAGCCATGCGGGCGACCACGATCAGGCCTGGCGCGACTGGACGATCGGCTGGGACGACCATGACGCCGACCAGCGGGGCTTGCGCATCGCCGCCATCCGCGAGGTCTTTGAAGAGGCCGGCATCCTGCTCGCCCGCCATTCCGACGGCCGCTCGATCGGCGGAGAGGCTTGTCCGATGGAGGTGCGCAAGGCGGTGGACGCCGGCGAGACCGCCTTCCTAGACGTGGTCCGCGATCTCGACGCCAAGCTGGACCTAGGCGCGCTCACGGTGTTCGCCCACTGGATCACGCCACAATGGATGCCCAAGCGCTTCGACACGTGGTTCTTTACGGCCAAGGCGCCGGACGACCAGCTCGCGGCCTGTGACGGGCATGAGACGGTGGACGCCGAATGGATCGCGCCGTCCGAGGCGGTGCGCCTGGCGCTGACGGGCGAGAAGAACGTCATCTTCCCGACCCGCATGAACTTGCAGCTGCTGGCTGAATCGGCCGATGCCGCCGATGCGGTCGTGCGAGCCGGCGCGCGCACCATCGTCACAGTGCAGCCCAAGTTGCTGGAGAAGGACGGGAGTCGCTTCCTCGTGCTCCCCCTGGACGCCGGTTACGGCGACGTGGCCGAACCCATGGCCGCGCCCGCGCCAGCCGGCGCCGCCTAGGGCGCGGAGTCGCATGGCCCTGCGTTAGCTGGGGCCCTCTCGGAAATCGGTAAGGAGCCTCAGGCTCCGGATTCGGTGACCCGGCGTTCCAGTTCCTGGATCAGGATCTGACCAACCGGGTGTTGGTCGGTGCGGATATCGTCGCGGATCGCCGCCTTTACCGCGTCGATGTGGGCGTCGATCAACACCATCGGCGCCTCGACGCGCTTCTCCTTGTCGTCGATCAGCTTGCACAGCGAACCGGCGATGCGGGTGATCAGCGGGAATTCGTACGTCGCGCCTAGGCCCTTCAGGTCATGGGCGCGCAGATAAAGCGACTCCATGGTCTCGGGCGTCGCGCCTTCGGTCTTCACCCGCTGGCGGGCGGCTTCGAGCTTGGTCACTTCGTCCTGCAGCCATTGGGCGAAATTGCCGGACAGGCTCTTCAGAGCCGCCTCGGCCTTGGCGATGGCGCTCGGATCGATAGCGCCGAAGCGACCGCCGACCTTTAGACGAAGGGTGTTCGGGACCTGGATCACCTGTCCAGAGTTCTGCTGGCTCACGAGCGGTCTCCTAGAGAATTCTGCCCGTAAGGTAGGTGCGATGCGTTAATAACCCATGAGGCTCAGGCGACTGTTTTCAGACGGAAAACTGCTCGGCCAGCATACGCTCTTCCAGGCTCCGTCCCGCGTCGAACAGCATCGTCAGGCTGACGCCCCGATCCTCGGTGACGCTGACGTCGATCACGTCACGCACCTCGAAATTGTCGGCCACCGCGCTGACCGGCCGCTTCTCGGCTTCCAGGATCTGGAACTGCACGGTGGCGGCGTGCGGCAGCAGCGCGCCGCGCCAGCGCCTGGGTCGGAACGCGCTGATTGGAGTCAGGGCCAGCACCTTGGCGTCGAGTGGAATGATCGGCCCGTGCGCCGACAGGTTGTAGGCGGTGGAGCCCGCCGGTGTCGCCAGCATCGCCCCGTCGCACTGCAACTCATCCATCCGCGTCTTGCCGTCGATGAGGATCCGCAGTTTGGCGGTCTGGCGCGTCTGGCGCAGCAGCGACACCTCGTTGATCGCCAGCGCCTCGTGCGCCCGGCCGTCGGCGTCCACCGCGGTCATCCGCAGAGGATGGATCACCGCGCGCTCGGCCGCCTCGATGCGCTCCAGCAGGTGATCTTCACTGTACTCGTTCATCAGGAATCCGACCGAGCCTCGGTTCATGCCGTAGATCGGCTTGGGCTCGTCGATGCGGGCGTGCAGCGTCTCGAGCATGAAGCCGTCGCCGCCGAGGGCTACGATCACGCGGGCCTCGCCAGGCGCGGCCCCGCCATAGCGGACGATCAGTCGTTCGCGCGCTTCCTGCGCCTCGGGGCGGTCGCTGGCGACGAAGGCGACGCGGTTCACGAGAGGCTCGAGTTTCGACATTTCGCCGCCACAAGCGCCCAGCCTGAGCGGCTTGTCAAACCGTGCGGATGGCTTGGCGGAAGGCGGCCCCGGCGACCGCCGGGGAGAACGATCCGAACGCGCCGATTGCACGCCGTGCGCCCTCGTCGCCGCCATCGGGGTGGCCGCCGTTCAGCCGTCGCACGAGGTCCAGGATCGTCGGGAACACGCTGCGGTCGATGGCCACCGCGGCGCAGGCGAGGCCCAGCAACTCGGGCTGTTTGCTGTCGATCGCGCGCCGCACATCATCGGCTTCGAACCGGCCGAGCGCGGCGAGCGCAGTGACGAACAGGCTGAGCTTGCGCTCACGCAACGCCCGCAGCAGGTATCCCGGCCGCAGTTGTCCCGCGCTCTGCAGCTTGGCGACCAGCCGCCGCTCCATGTCCTCGCGCTCGTCCTCACGCGTCCAGACCACGGCGCTGGGCGCTTCCTCGACGATTCCCCCGTGCGCCTCGCGCACCGCGTCGGCCAGCGCGGCGTCCAGCGCCGCGGTGTCCAGGCGGAAGCGGCTGGCCAGCGACTGGCGAAGCGACTGGCCGATCCAGACGTAAAGTTGTTGGGCGAGGTCAGTGGTCAATTCCGGGTGGCGGACCAGCGGTGACCGCAGCGAGGCGATGCGCCGTGACGCCTCCACCAGTTTCACCATGTCCGCGGGGGTCAGGTGTGTGGCCGTGTTGGCGGCGAGGGCGGTCAATACCGCCGGCTCCGCCTGTTGCAGGATGGCGGCGACGACGGGCGGGCCAAGCCTCGGCCGGCGCGCCACTTCGATCTGATGGTCCAGCGTGGCTTCGAGCAGCAGGCGGACCAGGTCCTGGTCCTTGAGCACAGGACTCGCCGCGATGATCGGCGCGGCGATCTCGATGTCGTCCAGCGCCAGCACGTTGACCAGCGCCGCGGGCGCCCACGCGGCGCTCGCCAGCTTCTCGGCGAGACGCTTGCGGATATCGCGTTCGGCCTCGACGACGACGCTCATGAAGATCGAGGAGAGCAGCGCCTGCACGGGCGGCGCGTTCATCACCCGTCCGCTCTGGCTCGTGTCGCACAATTCCACGAGCGCCAGCAGCAGGTGCCCCCGGTCGGCGGGGGCCCGGCTTCTCGCGAGTTGCAGCAGGCTGTCGGTGCTCGCGGCCACGCCCAATCCACGATCCGTCTGTTGATGTCGGTTAAGCCACCGTGACCATCATCTCAGGGTATAAAAACATGCTTAACGCCACCTCGCCATCCGGCTTCACGCGGCGCCTGAGTTTGCGGGTGAGACGCGGTTGACCAGCTGCTTCGCATTGGCGTCGAACGCATGGAACGCGGGCTATTTCAGCGCCGCAATGCGCAGCCATAGTTCTGTTACTGGACGCGGCGCATAAGGAACCCCTAAGAGGCGCTTTAAATCCTTGATTGATAAGCGCCTGCGGCGATGGAGTTCGACGGTTTGCTACGACGGCATTTCTTCCTCGCGGGCGCCCTGGCGATCCTTCTCGTCATGGTCGTCGTCGGCGGGCTGAAGATGGCGACACGGCCTTCCGGCCCCGGCCAGGCGGCCGCCGGCGCTCCCGCAGGCAAGGGCGGCCCTGGCGGGCGCGGCGGCATGGCCGCCCAGGTCTCGGCCACCACGGTGACCGAACGCACCTTCGTCGAGGCCATCGACGTCCTCGGCGTCGCCAAGGGGCGCCAGTCCGTCACCCTCAGCGCGGCGGCGACCCAGCTTGTGCAGAAAGTCAACTTCACGGACGGCCAGAGCGTCGGACGCGGCGCGGTGCTCGTCGAACTGAAGGACTCCGAGCAGGACGCCGGTCTGGAACAGGCGCGGGCCAAGCTCGTACAGGCCCAGCGCGCCTACGATCGTTGGAAGGCCCTGTCGGCCAAGGGCTTCGCCGCCAAGGCGTCCGTCGATCAGTATGAGGCCGATTATCAGAGCGCCGTCGCCGACGTGCGCGCCGCCGAGGCGCGCCGCAACGACCGGATGATCCGCGCGCCCTTCGCCGGCGTCGTCGGGCTTTCGGACATCGCTCCCGGCGCCCTGGTCAATCCAGGCGCGGTGATCGCCACCCTGGACGATCTGTCGGCGGTGCGCGTCGATTTCGAAGTTCCGGAACGCTACGTCGCCTCGCTGCGGGACGGCCAGCCGATCGTCGCCCACGCCGACGCCTATCCTGATCAGGCCATCGCCGGCCGGATCGCCAAGCTCGACACCCGGGTCGACCCGAACACCCACGCCATCACCGCTCGCGCCGAATTCCCCAATCCCGGGGGCCGGCTGCGGCCTGGCATGCTGATGCGCGTCGCCATCGCCCGCGGC
>NZ_JAUXZW010000108.1 GCF_030693805.1 Phenylobacterium sp. | reverse complement strand
ATTAAATTGTCTAAAAAACAAGGCAAAAAACAAAAATTATCTGATAGTTTGATAAAATCACTCGCAGAAATCGGACAAAAAATAGAAAAACATTACTATTTTCCCCAGGATATTGAATGGGCTATTCAAAATAACAAAATTTATATTGTGCAAACGAGAGCAGTTACAACCACTAAAAGCGTAGCAAAAATAAACAATACAACCCTATCGGAATCAGACCTAATACTAAAAGGAGATCCTGCAAGCCCCGGGATAGCCTCCGGAGTTGTAAAAGTAATTTTATCAGCCAAAGAAATTAATAAGATAGTCCCTGGAGATGTCTTAGTTGCTCCGCAAACTAATCCGGATTATGTACCGGCAATGAAAAAAGCAGTAGCTATAGTCACCGACAGCGGAGGCAGAACCTCTCATGCCGCAATTGTATCAAGGGAGTTAGGAATTCCGGCAGTTGTAGGTACCGAAATAGCAACCAAAAAACTAAAAACAGGAAATATAATAACAGTAAACGGAACCAAAGGCGAAATTTATAAGGGCGGATTTTTTATAGTTAAAACTACTCAAACGGAAAAAATTTCAAACATTAAAACGGCAACTAAGCTTTATGTCAATCTGGCAGAGCCTGACTTGGCTGAAAAAGTTGCAGGGAAAAATCCCGACGGAGTCGGTTTACTGCGGGCTGAATTTATCATGGCTGATATCGGCGTTCATCCCAAAAAAATGATTCACGACGGCAAAAAACAAATATTTATTGATAAATTGGCAATAGATATAGCTAAATTTTGCAAAGCTTTTGACTCAAAACCGGTAGTTTACCGGACCTCTGATTTTAAAACAAATGAATACAGAAATTTAATTGGCGGCAAAGACTACGAACCCCAAGAATCAAATCCGATGCTTGGATTCAGAGGCGCATTTAGGTACGTTCATGACCCGGATGTTTTTAAACTGGAGCTGGAAGCAATAAAAAACGTCAGAAACAAAATGGGATATAAAAATTTATGGCTAATGATTCCTTTTGTAAGAACAGTTGAAGAATTGATAAAAGTAAAAAAACTAATCAATGATGCAGGGCTTTCCCGTTCGTCAACATTCAAAATTTGGATGATGGTAGAAATCCCTTCAAATGTCATATTACTTGAAAAATTTATTGCAACAGGAATTGACGGCATTTCCATAGGTTCCAATGATTTAACCATGC
>NZ_JAUXZW010000226.1 GCF_030693805.1 Phenylobacterium sp. | reverse complement strand
GGCGGCCGCCGCGCCGGCCGCACCTGCCAAACCCGCTGCGCCGACGGCCGCCGACTGGCGCACGCCCGATCCCGCCAACGTGCTGGTGATCGACACGAACAAGGGCCGCGTGCTGGTGGAGATGATCCCGGAGGTGGCGCCCAATCACGTCACCCGCGTGCGTGATCTCGCCCACGACGGCTTCTACAACCGCCTGACGTTTTTCCGAGTGGTGGACGGCTTCATGGCCCAGACCGGGGACCCGGAGAACACCGGCTCCGGTGGTTCGCTGAAGCCGGACCTCGCCGCCGAATTCACCTTCCGCCGAGGCCCCGAGGCCGGGATGGTGGTGGCCGCCGATCAGACCGTCGCCGAGATCGGCTTCATCAAATCGCTGCCGGTGATGAGCCAGAGCTCGATGCTCGCGCCGATGACCACAGACGGCAAGGTCTCGGCCTGGGCCCTGTATTGCCCGGGCGTCGCGGCGATGGCGCGGGGAACCGAGGCCGACTCGGCCAACAGCCAGTTCTTCCTGATGCGCGACGGCTATCCTTCGCTTGAGAAGCGCTATACCGCCTGGGGCCGCGTGATCGTCGGCCAGGACGTGGTCCGGGCGATCAAGGTCGGCGAACCCGTAGCCGATCCGCAGGACCGCATGGACCGCGTGCGGGTCATGGCCGACATCCCCGAGGCCGAGCGCCCCAAGGTGCGGGTCATCGACCCGGCGAGCGCCTGGTTCAAGGCTGAGATCGCCTGGGTCCGGCACTCCAAGGGCGCCGACTTCACGGCGTGCGACATCGAAATTCCAGCGGAGGTTACCCAGTAATGGCCGACGATCCCGAGAACACCCTGATCCTGACGCTCGACACCGGGCCGGTGTCGATCCGCCTGCGCCCGGATCTGGCGCCCGGGCACGTCGCCCGGATCAAGGAACTGGCGCGTTCGGGCTTCTACGACGGCGTGGTGTTCCACCGGGTGATTCCGGGCTTCATGGCCCAGGGCGGCGATCCGACGGGACGCGGCAGCGGCGGCTCAGACAAGCCGGACCTGAAGCAGGAATTCTCCAAGGAGCCGCACGTGCGCGGCGTCTGCTCGATGGCGCGCACCTCGAACCCGGACTCGGCCAACAGCCAGTTCTTCATCTGCTTCGACGACGCCCGCTTCCTCGACAACCAGTACACGGTGTGGGGCGAAGTGACCGAGGGCATGGACAATGTCGACGCCTTGCCCAAGGGCGAGCCGCCGCGCGCGCCGGGCAAGATCGTCAGCGCGAAGGTCGCCGCCGACCTGTAGCCGGATCACGCGCCAGGGTGACGATCACCGGATAGTGGTCTGATCCCAGGCGCGGGCCACGCTTGACGCTCACCGTTCGCCATTCGCGCCCGGCGTAGACGTGGTCGATCGGTAGGAACGGGAAGGGGACCTTCGCCACCTGGCCGGTGACGTCCCTGGCTGGCCAGCTGAACACCGCGCGCGTGCGCCTGATCAAGCCCAGGTCGCGATCCATGCGGCGACGGGTGAACGACCACGGCGTCGAGTTGAAGTCTCCCGAAACGATCAGCGAACTGCGCGGGTAGGTGCTGAGCACCTTGCCGAGATTGGCGCCCTGGCGCTGCTGTAGACCGTTGGACGTCGGCCACGACAGGTGCACGCCGAACACCGTGAACGGCCCCTGTGCGGTCGCAAAGGTGACATAGGTCATCGCCGGCGACGGCCATGGACCCGGCAACCCGCCCCAGGCGACCGGCTGGGCGCGGGTGAGGATCGTCACAGAGCACCCATCGCAACTGACGTGGTAGTGGCCTCGGCGCAGCAGGGCGTCGCGAAAGCTTGCACGCGCTTCCTCAAGTACGATGACGTCGGCGTTCTGGGCGGCGATCCAGTCAGCGGTCCGCTCGACATCTGCATTGAACCACCAGACGTTGAATTGCAGCAGCTTCAACTGAAGCGGCGCCTTGGCGTCTGCGTGAGGTCCGGCGTCACGCAGGTACTCCGGCGCCATCAGCGATCCGGCGGCCAATGCGCCGACCAGGCCCAGCACCACCAGCGCACCGCGCAAGGCCCCCCGCGCCAGTACGACACCTGCCGCTACGACGCCCAAAGCCCCCGCCAGCCAAAACGGCGCGAAGTGGGCCAGCGCGTCGAGGCTGGCGCTCCATCGACCGCCCTGGGCGGCCAGCGCCGCGCCGGCGCAGACCAGCCCCAGCGGCAGGGCCAGTGCGACGCCGATCGTGCGGATCACCGTCAGGAGGATGGAGCGTAGCGACATGCCTGCGCTCTAGCACGGCGTGGCCTTGACGGGCGCCCGCGCACATGCGCTTGAGCCCGATCCATGCAGCTTGCCGATTTCGACTTCATACTGCCTGCGGAGCGCATCGCTCTGCGCCCGGCCGAACCGAGGGACTCCGCACGCCTGCTGGTGGTGCAGCCCGGCGAGGCGTTGGCTGATCGGCGGGTGGACGACCTCCCGGGCCTGCTCGCACCCGGCGATCTGCTGGTGCTCAACGACACCCGGGTGATCGCCGCGCGGCTGAAGGGCAAGCGGCATCGCGGCGACAGCGTGGTGGCGGTGGAGGCCACCCTGCACCGACGCCTGTCCGGCTCGCGCTGGACCGCGTTCATGAAGCCCGGCAAGCGGCTGGAGCCCGGCGACCGGGTGTCCTTCGGCGAGACCAACGACCGCGCCTGCCTGATAGGCGCGCTGGACGCCACGATCCATGCGAAGGGCGAGGGCGGCGAGGTGACGCTGGCCTTCGATCTGACGGGCGCCGATCTGGACGCGGCCATCGCCGAGCGTGGGGCCATGCCGCTGCCGCCTTACATCGCCGCGCGCCGCCCAGAGGACGAACGCGACCGCCGCGATTACCAGACGGTCTACGCCCAGACCGACGGCTCGGTCGCCGCGCCCACCGCTGGCCTGCATTTCACCCCGCAGCTGCTGGAGCACCTGGCCGAGCGCGGCGTGGAAAGCACCTTTGTCACCCTGCACGTGGGCGCAGGCACCTTCCTGCCGGTCAAGGAAGACGACATCGCCCTGCATCGCATGCACCCGGAGTACGGCGAGGTGTCGCAAGCCACAGCGGACGCGGTCAATCGGACGCGGGCTGCCGGCGGGCGGGTGGTCTGCGTCGGCACCACGTCCCTGCGGCTGCTGGAATCGGCGGCGGGTGAGGACCGACAGGTGCAGCCCTTCGCCGACGAGACCTCGATCTTCATCACGCCGGGCTATCGCTTCCGCGCGGCCGACGGTCTTATGACCAACTTCCATCTGCCGAAGTCGACGCTGTTCATGCTGGTCTGCGCCTTCGCTGGCCAGGATCGGATGCGCGACGCCTATGAGCACGCCATCGCCGAAGGCTATCGGTTCTATTCCTACGGCGACGCGAGCCTGCTCTGGCGGGCCGCCTGATGGGCGCCTTCCCATTCCGCATCGACGCCGTCGACGGCGCCGCGCGCACCGGCGTGCTGCAGACCCCGCGCGGCGCGATCCGCACCCCGGCCTTCATGCCGGTGGGCACGGCCGGGACGGTCAAGGCGCTGAGCGTCGATCAGGTGGCCTCCAGCGGCGCTGACATCATCCTGGGCAACACCTATCATCTGATGCTGCGACCCACCGCCGAGCGGGTGGCGCGGCTGGGCGGCCTGCACCGGTTCATGCGCTGGGAGGGGCCGATCCTCACGGACTCGGGCGGCTTCCAGGTGATGAGCCTGTCGAAGATCGCCAAGGTCAGGGAAGAGGCCGTGACCTTCCAGAGCCATATCGACGGCTCGCGCCACACGCTGTCGCCGGAGCGGTCCATCGAGATCCAGGCAGACCTGTTGGGCGCGGACATCTCCATGCAACTGGACGAGTGTGTCGCCTGGCCGGCGGAAGAGGCGCGCGCAGGTGAGGCGTTGCGGCTGTCGGCGCGATGGGGCGAACGCTGCAAGGCCGCATTCGGGGCGCGTGAGGCCCAGGCGTTGTTCGGCATCCAGCAGGGCTCGACCTTCGAGGCGCTGCGGCGTGAATCGTCAGAGCGGCTGATCGAGACCGGCTTCGACGGTTATGCGATCGGCGGCCTGGCGGTGGGCGAGGGTCATGCCGCCATGTGCGAGGTGCTGGACTATGCGCCGGCCATGCTGCCGCCGGAGCGTCCGCGTTACCTGATGGGGGTCGGCAAACCGATCGACATCGTCGAGGCGGTGGCCCGCGGCGTCGACATGTTCGACTGCGTACTGCCAACGCGCTCGGGCCGCCACGGCCAGGCCTGGACCTGGGAAGGTTCGGTGAACCTGAAGAATGCACGTTTTGCGGAAGACGATACGCCGCTTGACCCAAACGGCGGCTGTGCAGCTAGCACTGACTATTCAAAAGCTTATCTGCACCACTTGGTGAAGTCGCAGGAGATTCTGGGCCAGGTGCTGCTCTCCTGGCACAACCTGGCTTTCTTCCACCTCCTGACCAAGGCCTTGCGTGAGGCCATCGCCGAGGGCCGGCTGGACGCGTTCCGCCGCGACTTCGCCGCGCGTCAGCGGACGGGATAGCGGGGCTTCGGCTCCTGCTCGACAGGCGGCGTGCCGCTGAGCAGGTGCGACGGCGTCGCCGGCGGCTCGCATCCCTTGCTCTCGCCCAGACCCTTCAGATAGGCGCGACGCACCGCGCCTGCCATGATCGCCTGCGCCACAAGCTTGTCGTGCTGTTCGGCCCCGGTCAGCTTGCGGACCCAGCCGCGGAACGGGATCACGTCGGTGGTCAGACCGGCGATCGCCCCCAGCGCCGTCTCCCGACCCTTGACCATCATGCTGGCGTTCTCGATCGCGAGCAGATCGAGATCTTCGCCGAGCGCGTCGTTCAGCGGGGCGACGAGGGCGCGGAGCTCCTCGCATTCGCCGCTGGCGGGTCGCTGATAGGGATCGGCCTCGGCCTGCAGCAGCACGTCGGGGATCTTGGTGCGCAGCACGTTGACGTCTCGAAGCGGCGCAGCCAGCGCTCCCTGCAGGTTCTCGCGGTTGGCTTCGGACGTCGTCTGAATCTTCGCCGAGCCGTCAGCGCGCGTCGTCGTGCAGGCGCCCAGCAGCAGGATGGGCAGCAAGGCGGGCAGAAGGGTGAGAGTCACGAAACGCATCGGGAGCGATCCTATATCACTCCAGGCTAAACGCGCCCCGTGGCCCGCACGCTCCCGCGGCCTTGTTTCATCGGGGCCTGCTGGGTAAGGTCCGCGCCGCTTCGCCCGACGCAAACCATCGCGTCGCGCTGAGGGCCGGTAGCTCAGTGGTAGAGCACCCGACTTTTAATCGAGTGGTCGTGGGTTCGACCCCCACCCGGCCTACCAACATCGTCGCGGGCCGATGCGCCCCCGCGCCGCCGACCCCATATCTGCGGTCAGGAGGGCGTGCGCGTGATTTCCGAACAACCTGCGAACCCAAAGCTCCGCGTCGGCGCGGGCGTCGCCGTGGGCGTCACCGAGGCGATGATCCACGAGGTCGTCCATGCCTTCTACGCCCGAGTGCGCATCGATCCGGACCTCGGGCCGATCTTCGGCCGCGTGCTGGGCGACGACTGGAGCGAGCACCTGGCCAAGCTGTGCGATTTCTGGTCGTCGGTGCTGCTGCGCACCGCGCGCTATGAGGGATCGCCGATGGTGGCCCACGTTGCGGTGGGCGGCATCGAGGCGAAGCACTTCGCGCGCTGGCTGGAGCTGTTCCACGAGACGGTGCGCCGGCTCTGCCCGACTGACGCCGCGGCCCTGTTCGTTGCGCGTTCGGAGCTGATCGCCCAGAGCCTCAAGCTGGGCATCGCGGTCAGTCGCGGCGAGTTCCCACCGGTCGACACCCCTTGAGGCCAGCCGCCACACCCCTGGAACGTTTATGTCCGCAGGCCTATCTTAAGGTTGCCCCCGCCTCGCGGATGAACGGGGGGCGGGCGGCGCCGGCGAGGGCGCCTCGTCGGCTGATCCGGTAGGAAGCCGCCATGAACCCCTATTCCGAACTTGAGGCCGTCCTTCGCGAGATGAGGACCCTGTTCGAGCACCCGATGGACGCCGGACCGCACGATCCGGCCCGCTCCTGGGCGCCGCCTCCCGCACTGGCCGAAAGGTTCGACAAGCTCGCAGATAAGATCCGCGCCTTCGAAAAGCAGCGCGAATTCGAGAGCCATCTCCACGACCTCGCGCCCGGCCAGGAAGCGATGTCGCCGCTGCTGGGTTGGGACGCCCACAAATCCTGACACTAGCGGGTGATCTGCCCCGCGCACCGGCTAACCTCGGCGTAGGACGACTCGGATACCCAGCCGTCGGCCGCGCCCGCAGGACCCTTCGTGATCACGATCCGCCCCTATCGACCTGCGGATGCGCCCGCGCTGGCCGCCTTATTCTTCGCCTCGGTCCGCCAAGCGGGCCTGCGCGATTACAGTCGTGCGCAGGTCGAGGCGTGGGCGCCGGAGCCGCCGGACCCGCGGTCGTTCGAGCGCCGTGCCGCCAAACGGTTGAGCTTCCTCGTAGCGACGGGCGAGGCCGATGGGCCTGTCGGCTACATCGACCTCGAAGCCGACGGTCACATCGATCACATGTATCTTCGGCCTGAATTCGTGGGGAAGGGCGTGGGCTCCCAGCTCTACGACGCCCTTGAGACGGCGGCGCGGACGCACGGCGTCTACCGCCTCTATGTGGAGGCCAGCGAGGCGGCGCGCCGGATGTTTCTGCGCAAGGGGTTTCAGGTCGTCGCGCGTCGGGATTTCGCGGTGCGCGGCGTTGCGATCCACAATTATGCGATGGAGAAGGATCTGGAGACACCCTGACCCTAGCAGCGGCGCCGAGGCAAATGGGGATCAAGTCGACGGCGATCGGGCGGGCTCGAAGTGTCACCGCGCTGGGCAGCGGCATGGTCGGGACGTTCGACGCCGAGTGGATACACACTAGCGACGGTTGGTGCATCGACCCTTTCGGCATGCAGGCCTTCCCACCGCTCAGCGGCCGACGCTGATCCAGCTTTCGCGGGAGGCTCCGCAGAAAATCTCTATTGTCGATAGACGAACTAGGGATTAGCGGGAGGCGAGCTGGCGGACAGGGGGCTGACGCTTTCCTGGCGCGCGGGCGTTTTCGTGTCGAACAGGGCCAGCGCCGCTTTTTCCATGACCGCCCCGACTGATCGCGACATCGTGGCGAACGCGCCTCAGCGCACGGCCGTGCAGGCCGCCCCCCGGCGTGGCTGGACCTGGCGCAGGCGCTCGGCCATCCCGGGCTTCGGCCTGACCATGGGCGTCACCCTCGCCATCCTGTCCTGCATCGTGCTGATCCCGCTGTCGGCGGTGATCCTCAGGTCAGCGGGGCAGGGGCCGGCGGATTTCCTATCGGCGGCCTTCTCGGAACGGGCATTCACGGCGTATCGACTGTCGTTCGGGGCCGCGCTGGTGGCGGCCTTGATCAACGGCCTGTTCGGCCTTCCGACGGCCTGGGCGATGGTGCGCTACCAGTTTCCCGGCAAGGCGGCGGTCAATGCGATCATCGACCTGCCCTTCGCGCTTCCCACCGCGGTGGCCGGCATCGCGCTGGCAAGCCTCTATGCGGAGAACGGCTGGGTCGGGGGCCTGCTGGCGCCGCTGGGCGTCAAGGTCGCCTATACGCCGCTCGGCGTGATCATCGCGCTGACCTTCATCGGCCTGCCGTTCGTGGTGCGCACGCTGGAGCCGGTGATGCGCGATCTCTCGCATGACGTGGAAGAGGCCGCGGCCAGTCTGGGCGCGAGCCGCCTCGACACGATCCTGCGCGTGATCATGCCGTCGCTGGCGCCCGCCTGGGTCACCGGATTCGCCATGGCCTTCGCCCGCGGCGTCGGCGAGTACGGCTCGGTGATCTTCATCGCCGGCAACATGCCCTACAAGTCGGAGATCGCGCCGCTGCTGATCATCATCGAGCTGGAGCAGTACGACTACGCGGGGGCCGCGGCGATCGCAGTCGTCATGCTGCTGGTTTCGTTCGCCATGCTGTTCGTGATCAACGCCATCCAGGCCTATGCGAGGCGCTTCGCATGAAGCGCGCGACAGCGAGGCTCGCCACCGAAGAACCGGCATGGATCAAGGCGCTGATCCTGGCGGTGGTGGCGACGTTCCTGGTGCTGGTGCTGATCCTGCCCATGGTCACGGTGTTCGTCGAGGCGCTGCGGCGTGGCGTCGGCCCGGCGCTGGAGGCGATCCGCGAGCCCGACGCCGTAGCGGCGATGAAGCTGACGCTGCTGACAGCAGCGATCGCCGTGCCCTTCAACGCCTTCTTCGGCATCTGCGCCGCCTGGGCGGTCGCCAAACACGAGTTCCGCTTCAAGCCATTCCTGATCACCCTTATCGACTTGCCGTTTTCGGTGTCGCCGGTGGTCGCGGGGCTGATCTACGTGCTGGTGTTCGGCGCGCAGGGTTGGTTCGGCGACTGGCTGATCGACCACGACATCAAGGTCATCTTCGCCACGCCTGGCATCGTGCTGGCGACGGTGTTCGTGACCTTCCCCTTCGTCGCGCGCGAACTGATCCCGCTGATGCAGGAACAGGGCGTCGACGAGGAGGAGGCGGCGGTCTCGCTGGGCGCGTCGGGCCTACGCACGTTCTGGAGTGTGACAGCCCCCAATATCCGCTGGGCGCTGCTCTACGGGATGCTGCTGTGCAACGCCCGCGCCATGGGCGAGTTCGGCGCAGTGTCGGTGGTCTCCGGCCACATCCGCGGCTTGACCAACACCATGCCGCTGCACGTGGAGATCCTCTACAACGAGTACAATTTCGTCGGCGCCTTCGCCGTGGCCGGCGTTCTGTGCGGCCTGGCGGTGGTGACCCTGACGCTGAAGACCCTGCTAGAAGTCGCCCAGCCGCACGGCCGGGTTGGCCATTGACCGGTAGCCCGCACCCCTCATGACCATCACCGCTCGCGACATCGAAAAGACCTTCGACCGCTACCCTGCGCTCAATGGCGTCACCCTTGAGATCGCAGAGGGCGAGCTGCTGGCGCTGCTGGGTCCGTCGGGCTCGGGCAAGACGACCCTGCTGCGACTGATCGCCGGCCTCGAATTCCCCGAGAAGGGCCAGATCCTGTTCGACGATCAGGACATGACCCTGGCCGGCGCCGCCGATCGTCGGGTCGGCTTCGTGTTCCAACAGTACGCCCTGTTCCGCCACATGACTGTGGCGCGCAACGTCGCCTTCGGTCTCGACGTGCGAAAGCGCGCCCAGCGCCCGCCCAAGGAAGAGATCCTGAAGCGCGTCGACGAGCTGCTGAAGCTCGTGGAGCTGGACGGCCTGGGCAAGCGCTTCCCCAATCAGCTTTCCGGCGGCCAGCGTCAGCGCGTCGCGCTGGCCCGGGCCCTGGCGGTGAATCCGCGCGTGCTGCTGCTCGACGAGCCGTTCGGGGCGCTGGACGCCACGGTGCGCAAGTCGCTGCGCAAGGAGCTGCGTCGCATCCACGACGCCACTGGCGTAACCACAATCTTCGTCACCCATGACCAGGAAGAGGCGCTTGAGCTGGCCGACCGCGTGGCGATCCTGAACCTCGGACGCATCGAACAGGTGGGGACGCCGACAGAAGTCTATGACGCGCCCAGCGGTCCGTTCGTCTGCGGCTTCGTCGGCGCCGCCAATCGGTTCGAGGGCGACGTTCAGGCCGAGCGCTTCACGGGCGGAGGCCTCACGCTGGCCGCGACGGGCGTCCCAAATGGTCCAGCAACCGGCTTCGTGCGCCCGCACGACCTGGTGCCCGCCGCGAACGGTGACGGCTTCGACGTGGTGGCCCACCGGGTCACAGCCCAAGGGCCGGTCGTGCACATTGAGGGTTTGACGCTGGCGGGCCTGCCGTTCGAGGCCCATTTCGCGCGGGAGAATGCGCAGGGCCTTGCGCCCGGAGCCAGGCTGCGACTGGCGCCCAGCAAGGCCTACGTCTTTCCCGCGTAAGTCGGACAAACTCGACTTTAACGTGCGATTTACCCGGCGCGGCGATAGGTCGCGCATGACTGGCGCGCCCTCCATGAAGTCTCTCATTGAAAAGACGGCTCGGCGCGCGCCGTGGGTCAAGCTCGCGTTCCTCGCGCCAGCCATGCTCTTGCTAGGCGCGGGCCTGAACCTGTGGATCGAGCACGCAAGGATGGGCGAAGCGCTGCAACGCGCCGCACGGGACGGTTTGGATGCCGCAGCCTCGGCCGCCGACGAAGCCAGCGCCCAAAGACTGGCGCGCGCGGCCGTCGATCACGCCCTGCAGCAGTCACATCTGCGCACGGACGCCGCCGACGTGCTGCTCCTCCGCGGGGACAGCGAACTGACATTGCAATTGGCCTATGACGATGCGGATCGGCGTGGCGAGCCCCTCGCCAAGGTGATCCCCACGCCGCCCAGCAGCATCGTTCGTATAGCGAGCCTGCACCTCGGCGGCCGCTGAGCGCCTACTGTTGCTGTTGCTGTTGCTGGTCGTAGGAGAGGCCGCCGACCGGACCGCGACGCCTGCCATCGCGTGACGCCGTGGTCTGGGCCGCCCGCATGAATTCGGGCTCGGTGACCGCGGCGCGGGCCCGGCGCACCGAGACGCCCACCGCCAGCTGGCTGTCGGCCTCGCCCTTATAGACCCCGCGCGAGGGCGGCACGTCGGCGTAGTCGCGGCCGATGGCGCAGGCCACGTGGCGCTCGCCCGCGGCGATGTTGTTGGTCGGGTCCAGGCCTACCCAGCGCACGCTCGGCATGAACACCTCGACCCAGGCGTGCGTGGCGTCGGGATCGGAGCGGTCGCCGCCGCTGCGATCGGTGAACAGGTAGCCCGAGACGTAGCGCGCCGGGATTCCCCACGACCGGCAGATGGCGATCATGATGTGGGCGAAGTCCTGGCAGACGCCGCCGCGGGCCGCCAGGGCGACATCGATCGAACTGTCGGCGTCGGTGGCGTCCGGATCGTAGGCGAAGGCCTCGTAGATCACCTGCGACAGGGCCCGGACCGCGGTCAGCGGATCGCGGGCTTTCAACCGGTCTAGCTGGTGCTCTTCAATAAACGCCTCGAGCGCCGGCGTCGGCACGGCGAATCCGTGCGGATACAGGAAGTCGAAGTTCTCGCCGCGGACGAATTCACCGCGCAACCGATCCCACTCGCCCATGTCGAGCGCTTCGGGCAGCGCAGGCGGCGGCTGGGTCTCGATCGCCGAACGCGCCTGGATGGTCAGGCGGTCGTGCGGCTGGGGGACGTCGAAGTGGTAGACGGCGTTGCCGAACGGGTCGGCGTAGGAGAACAGCTGGGCCGGCGGGTCGAGGTCGAGCTCGAAGCTCACCAGCCGCTGATGCGAGCCCTTCTGCGGCTGCATCCACAGCTCCATGACGCTTTCCCGGACGTCGTCGTCGTAGTGGTACTGGGTGACGTGGCGGATCTCGAGGAGCAAGGCTTGGGTCCTTCGACGAGGGTCTTTAGGCGGGCAGTCGCAGCTCGAGGGGATATGCCACGAAGGTTTCGTAGAGTCCCCGATGGATCGCCGCGCATTCGTCCAGGATGCTGGACAGGAAGGCGCTGACGCCGCTGGCCTCGAGCTCATCCATGTCGGCGTATTGCAGCCGCGCCTTCAGCCGCCCGGCAAGGCGCTCAGGCCCCACCTGACCGGGAACATCCATGTGCCGGGTCAGGCTGGAGAGATGCTCTTCGATCCGCGAGGTGCAGAAACGGATCGAACGCGGGAATTCCTCGTCGAGCAGCAGGAATTCCTGGATGAAACGCGGCTGGATGTCGGCGGTGTAGACCCGCAGATAGGGCTCCAGCGCGCAGCTCATGCGCAGCAGGCTGGTCAGGGCGAAGTGGTCGGTGATCGGCCCGCGGCGCGCATCGCCGAAGCAGACCTCCAGCAGCCGTCCGATCAGCTGGGCGCGTTCGAGGTAGACGCCCAGCAACAGGAAGCGCCAGCCCTCGCCATGGCTCATGGTGGCGTCGGCCGCCCCCTTGAACAGATGTAGGTCGGCGATCGCTTCGTGCAGGAAAGTCGACGAGCCGTCGGCGAAGGCCTTGTCGGCGCTGGGTCCGGTCAGGCGCAGGTACAGCAGGTTCAGCCGCTCCCACGTCTCGGTGGTGATCTGGTCGCGCACCTGGCGGGCGTTCTCGCGCGCCTTGGCCAGCGATGAGGTGATCGAGCCGGCGTCCTCGCGGTCCAGCGCCAGGGCGAGTGCGGCCTGATAGGGGTTGGCTGCCTTGGACGGGTCGGGTTCGCCCACCGCGGCGATGGCGATCTGCGCCACCTCATAGGCTGCTTCCGTGCGGTCGAGCGTGGCGTTGAGCATCACGTCGGAAAGCCGCGCCATGTGCTCGGCGCGTTCGATGTAGCGGCCGATCCAGTAGAGACTGTCGGCGACACGGGCGAGCATCATGGGCGCAGCTCCCCGGCGTCGTCGAGCACCCAGGTGTCTTTGGAGCCCCCGCCCTGGCTGGAATTCACCACCAACGAGCCCTTGCGCAGGGCGACGCGGGTGAGGGCCCCGGGCGTGACGGTGATCTTGTCGCCGCACAGGATGAACGGACGCAGGTCCACGTGGCGCGGCTCGATCGTCTGGTCGACCAGGCACGGCGCGGTGGATAGTTGGATGGTCGGCTGGGCGATGTAGTTGGCGGGATCGGCCTTCAGCGCGTCGGCGAACTCCTCGCGCTGGGCCTGGGTGGAGTGGGGGCCGACCAGCATGCCGTAGCCGCCGGACGCGCCAACCGCCTTGACCACCAGCTTGTCGAGATTGGCCAGCACGTAGCTGAGCTGCGACGGGTCGCGGCAGAGGTAGGTCTCGATGTTTGGCAGGATCGCGTCCTCGCCCAGGTAGTAGCGGATGATCTCCGGCACATAGGCGTAGACCGCCTTGTCGTCGGCGACCCCGGTGCCGGGTGCATTGCAGATCACCACCGCGCCGGCGCGGTAGGCGTTGAACAGGCCCGCCGCGCCCAGCCCGGAATCTCGACGGAAGGTGAGGGGATCGATGAAGTCGTCGTCGACCCGGCGATAGATCACGTCGACGCGGCGCAGGCCCGTGGTGGTGCGCATGTAGACGCGGTTGTCGTGGACCACCAGATCGCGCCCCTCGACCAGCGGCGCGCCCATCAGGCGGGCGAGGTAGGCGTGCTCGAAATAGGCGGAGTTGTAGACGCCCGGCGTCAGCACCACGACCTGCGGGTCGGGCCGCCAGTCGGCCGCCATGCTCTTCAAGGTCGCCAGCAGCAGGTCGGGATAGCGGTCGATGGAGCGCACGCCGGCGCCGCGGAACGTACCCGGGAACACCCGCTTCGACGCCTCGCGATTGGCCAGCATGTAGGAGACGCCCGAGGGCACCCGCAGATTGTCCTCCAGCACGGCGAAGGAACCGTCCGGCTGGCGGATGAGGTCGCTGCCGCAGACATTGGCGAAGGCCTGGTGCGGCACGAACAGGTGCTGCATCTCGCGTCGGTACGACGGGGCCTGCAGCACCAGCTCGCGCGGAACGACGCCGTCCATCAGGATCTGCTGGTCGCCGTAGATGTCGGCCAGGAACATATTCAGCGCGCGCAGGCGCTGGGTCAGTCCACGCTCGATCTTGGTCCATTCGTCGGACGGGATGATTCGCGGCAGCAGGTCGGTGGGAATGATCCGCTCGGTGGAGCTTTCGCCGCCGTAAACCGTGAAGGTGATGCCCTGGAGCAGAAAGAACCGCTCCAGCGTGCGCTGGCGTTCGGAAAGCTCCTGGGCGCCCAGGGTCGACAGCCGGTTGGCCAGCGCCGCGTAGTGTGGGCGTACATCCTGAGCGGGGGTGAGCATCTCGTCGTAGGGCGCGACCGCCGGCTCCATAAGACGGGCCTCTTCGGCGACCTGTTCCGGTCCTACGCTCAACGCCACACCAGCCTCGTCTCTCATGTCCATCGGCGCATTCTGCGGGCGAATACGTCCGCCGAAGCCACGCCATTCGATGCGACCTGCACGCAGGCGTCCCGACTGCCCGACATTTGGGCAAAGTTCGCACCGCATGGAAAGCAGCTTGAGCGAATGGGCGCTTTTCACGAGCGTCGTGCGGCGTGGTGACATGCTGCGCGACCGCCGTTACACCCCGACGTCGGGGGCGGCAGGGAAACACGCGTGGGACGCATCGTCTTCGCCGCGGCCGCATGCGCGGTCCTGTGCTTCAGCGGGGCTGCGCCGGCGCGTGGGGCCGAGCCGCGCGCGCGGGTCGACGGCGAGATGGACTCATCGCTACGCACCGCGATCGTCAAGGCCATCGGCGAGACCGACCGTCCGTTGCTCAACCGGTTCGAGGCCAGGCGTCGAGCGCGCGAGGCGGCGGAGGACGCGGTCGCCGTGCTGCGCTCCGAAGGCTACTACGGCTACGAGGCGATCCCGGACGTCGGCGAGGGCGACGCGCCGACGCCGGTGGTCAAGGTGACGCCAGGCGAACGCTTCGTGATCGCCGATCCGAAGGTCGACTGGACCGCGCCCGAGCCCAGCGCGCCGGTGCGCGCCTTGGGCGAAGCCGCCATGGGCCTGAAGGAGGGCGAGCCCGGCCGCGCGGCCGACGTGGTCGCCGCCGAGGGCCGGGTGGTCGCTACGGTGCAGAAGCAGGGCTACGCCGATGTCGCCGCTGCGCCCCGCGAAGTCATCGTCGACCATGCCGACCACACCGTGCGGCCGACCTTTCGGATCGTCGCCGGCGAACTGGTGCGGTTGGGCGGCCTGGACCTCACGGGTGCGCGCGGCCGCACCGACCCCGACTGGCTGCGACGCCTTGCGCCGTGGCGCGCCGGCAAGGTCTACGATCCGGAGGATGTCGCCGAGCTCGAGCGCCGGCTGCTCGACACCGGGGTCTACGAGTCGGTCACCGTAGGGCTGGCCCCGAAAGAGAGCACCACGACAGACGGGCTGCGCCCGATCATCGTCAGCCTCGCCGACCGCAAGCGCCGCACGCTGGAGGCCGGCGCCAGTTACTCCACCAGCGAGGGCGTCGGGCTGGATGCACGCTGGACGCGGTACAACGTCTTCGGCCGCGCCGACACCCAGTCGCTGAGCGGACGGCTGTCCAACATCGACAGCCGGCTGGCCGCCGAGGTCGCCCTGCCGCACTGGCGCAGGCCGGCGCAGACGCTGAAGCTGGGCGCCGCGGCCTACAGCACCCGCACCGACGCCTATGACGAGAAGGGCGTGGGCGTCCGCGCCGACCTGCAGAGGCGCTACGGCAAGACATCCTATCTGACCGTCGGCGGTTCGCTGGACTTCAGCCGGACCGACGAGCGGCGTCCTGGCACGCTGACGCCGCTCGGGCGCGACCTGTTCGCGATCGCAGGCCTCGCCGACCTGTCCCTGGATCGCTCCGACGATCCGCTGAATCCGCGCCGCGGCTGGCGGGTTGGCATGCGGCTGGAGCCCACGCTGCTGACCGGCGAGACGACCTTGCCGTACCTGGAGACCGTGGCCCTGGCATCGGTCTATCTTCCGCTGGGCGAAGCGGCGCGGACGGTCGTGGCTGCGCGGGTGCGGGCCGGTGCGATGGTCGGCGGCTCGATCCCCGAGATTCCGGCGTCGCGGCGGTTCTTCGCCGGCGGCGGCGGGTCGGTCCGCGGCTATGGCTACCAGGCGGTGGGCCCGAGGCTCTCGGACAACACGCCGCAGGGCGGCGTCTCGCTGTTGGAGACCGCGTTCGAGGTGCGTCACAACCTGACACGCCGCTGGGGCGTGGTGGCGTTCGTCGACGCCGGAGCGGTGGGCAGCGATCCCTATCCCAGCGGCAAGGACCTGAGCGTCGGCGCAGGCTTCGGCGTTCGCTACGACCTGGGGTTCGGACCGATCCGCGCCGACATCGCCGTGCCGCTGGAAAAACGCCAGGGTGATGCGCCCTTCCAGATCTACATCAGCATCGG
>NZ_JAUXZW010000092.1 GCF_030693805.1 Phenylobacterium sp. | reverse complement strand
CCGTTCGCGCCTGGGTGTGCGTCGCAGAATGCGGTGTCACCAGGTTCGACGCGACCCTCTGGTCGCTGCTTGCCGATCTCCCGGGGTTTGTTTTCAACACTGGAGTATCGGATGACATTGGGATATCGAACGACTATTTGGCGACTGCGTGCCAGCGTATTGGCAGCAGCGGTTTTCAGCAGCGTGGCCGCGCAAGCACAGGTGCCCCTGGCGATTGCAACGCCCGCACCTGCGGTGGCGCCTCTGAATCTGAGGCAGGTTTTTGAAGCCGCCTGGGCACGCCAACCCGAGGCAATGGCCTTGCAGGCGCGACGTGATGCAGCACGCGCGCAACAAAATGCCGCTCAGGCTTGGACGCCTGAATCTGCTGCCCTGGAGCTCGCATACAAGACCGACCGCTTCAACCGCAACCAGGGCGCACGAGAGCTTGAGGTGGGCGTCTCTGTGCCGCTGTGGCTGCCTGGCGAGCGCAGCCGCAGTGCTGCACTGGC
This sequence comes from Phenylobacterium sp., assembly GCF_030693805.1. GTDB lineage: Bacteria > Pseudomonadota > Alphaproteobacteria > Caulobacterales > Caulobacteraceae > Phenylobacterium. The sequence goes on along the minus strand of NZ_JAUXZW010000092.1, from coordinate 1,281 downwards.
TGAGGCAGAGGGCGCGGCCGTTGAGAGCCGAGCCACAGCCGCGCAACTGCGTATCGCCGCCACTGTCCGCGAAACCTGGTGGCAGTGGCAGCGTGCACGCATCGATGTCGATATTGCCCGCGATCAACTGGACAACAGCCGACGCCTCGCTGCTGACGTGATCAGGCGAGTACGGGCTGGCGATTTGGCGCGAGCCGACCAACACCAGGCTGACGGCGCCGTGGCCAGCGCGGAAGCCAACATGGCGCAAGCGGAGGTCAACCTCGCAGCAGCCAGACAGCAACTGCATGCACTTGCGGGCGCAGCCCCTCTCGCGAATGAGGCCACTGACGCCGTTTCAGAGCCGGACGCCAGCGCGGCCACGGCCGACGTTGAAGCGAATGCCGCTCTGCAAGAACTGAAAGCCAAAGCCACAGTCGCTGAGCGGACAGCGGCACTGACCGCTGTCCAAACTCGCGTCAACCCGGAGCTGACGCTAACGCCCACACGTGACCGAGGTGGTTTCGGCGAAACCTCCCAGCAGACTCTCGCGGTTGGTGTGCGCATCCCCTTTGGCGGTGGCCCACGACACGATGTTCGCACAGCCAACGCGCTCGCAGACACCACTGAAATCCAAGCCCAGTTGAGCCTGGAACGTGGCCGTCTGGCCGCAGAGCGTGAAGCCGCCAGGGTGCGGGTGGATGCGTCTCGTAGCCAGCTTGCTGCGGCCGAGCGACGCGTCGTGTTGGCTCGCGAGTCGCGCGGCTTTTTCGACAAGTCTTTCCGGCTGGGCGAGACCGACTTGCCAACGCGGCTGCGCATCGAGGCGGAGGCCGCCGAGGCTGAGCGGCAGGCGGCTCGCAACCGCATCGAGCTCGCGGCAGCAATCTCCGCCTGGCGCCAGTCCCTCGGTCTTCTGCCCCAGTAACCCGTCCTGGATGCGCCTGCCGTGCCGTCATTCCATTCACTTACGAAACCCTCCATGAAACACTCAAAAATTCCGGTTGCACTTTTGTGTGCGGCCCTCTTCTCAGCATGGCCCGCCTGGTCCGGCGAAGGCCATGACCATGGTGACGCCGCTCCCGCGACCGTTGGCCAGGCGCTCCCACGTTTTGCCGCAGTGTCCGAGACCTATGAACTTGTGGGCGTTCTCAGCGGAAAGCAGATCACGCTTTACCTTGACCGCTTCGGTGACAACCGTCCGGTGCGTGACGCGCAGATCGAAATCGAGATCGGCAGCACCAAGTTCAAGGCGGAGAAACAAGGCGAAGACGAGTACGAGGTCATCTTGCCCGAAGCGCC
>NZ_JAUXZW010000086.1 GCF_030693805.1 Phenylobacterium sp. | reverse complement strand
CGGCGTCCAGCGGCTGGATCGGCATCGCCAGGGTTGCGCGCGGTGGCAGGCTGCGGAGCGCGAGGTCGGGCTTGCGGCTGGGAGTTCGGATCAAGCGGCCCATCGATTCAGCCACACCTCGGAACAAACCTTGCCAGACCTCAGGAGGGCGGCGCGAAGCTCTATGGCGCTGGCGCCGGCGGCGTCGAGCTCAAAGCTTAACCGCACGCCCCCGGTCTCGGGATTGGGATGCAGATTGACCTCCAGCGCGCTGCCCGCCGATGCGGTGACCTGCGGCTGCGCACCGTCAAGAGCGCCGGGCGCCGGCGATTGGAAGTCGATGACGAATCGGCGCCTGCCGCGCTCGGCGGCGCCGCTGCGCGTGGCCGCCACCGTCGCGAGGCCAGACGCAATCGGTTCGGCCCCCCAGTGCAGGCGATAGGAGAAGGTCGCAGGTCGTCCAGCGCGCAACGCCTGCGCCGGCGTCCAACAGGCGACGATGTTGTCTTCGTACTCGGTGGGGGAGGGAAGCTCGACAAGACCCACAGAGCCCGGGCCGAAGCCTTGGCGCGGCTCTACCCAGAGGCTGGGGCGCAGGTGGTAGCGCGCCTCGAGGTCCAGGTAGGCGTCGTAGCGTCGCTCGCGCTGGATCAGGCCGAAGCCGCGCGGGGCCGCGTCGCGAAAGGCGCTGGTGCTTACGCGGGGCGGATTGGCCAGCGGTCGCCACAACCGCTCTCCCGCGCCGTCGGCCATGGCCAGGCCGTCGGAGTCATGCACCTGCGGCCGGAAGTCGTCGAAGCGCGCCCGGCGGTCGCCGCCGAACAGGAACATGCTGGTGAGCGGCGCGATCCCCGCATCGGCGATCGTGCGGCGGGGATAGAGGCTGGCTGTGGTGTCGAACACCGTCGTCTCGCCAGGGCTGATCACGAACCGGAAGGCGCCGGCGCAGCTCGCGCCGTCCAGCAACGCCAGGACCGTCAGGCTGCGGGAGCCGGGCCGCGGGCGCTCGATCCAGAAACTGCGGAAGTCGGGGAACTCCTCGTTCGCGCCCGCGCCGATCGCCAGGCCGCGCGCCGAGAGGCCATAGACCATGCCCTTGGCGACGGCGCGGAAGTAGCTGGCTCCCAGGAAGGCCGCGACCTCGTCGAAATAGTCGTTTCGATTGATCGGCGCATGGATGCGAAAACCCGCGAACCCCAGGTCCGGCGAGAGGCCGTCGGGCGCGCCGCGCTGGAACCTGAACTGGGCCGGGGAATAGGCGATCCGACGCGCCTGGCCGTCGACCACCTCGAACAGGTCGACCCGCGCGCGTTGCGCGCCGCCACGGTGGAAGAACTGCAGCTGGAACGGCAGGCCCTCGTTGCGCCACAGGGCATGGGCCGGATCGAAGCGGATGTCGCGATAGGCGTCGTAGTCGATGTCGTTCAGTCCGGCGGGAAGCTGCGTCGCCGCCGCCGCCGCGTAGGGCCTCGCCGCGAGTGCGCGCGCCATAGCCTGGACGTGAGGGAGGCCGAATGGATCCGCGGCGGCCGCAGACGTCGGCGCGAGAATGGGAATCAGAGGAAGGGCGGCGATCACCTGGCGTCGGCTGGGCGCGGCTGGGCCGGCCCGGTCATGTGCTAGCTCAGGTGCGGTCACGCGTCGTCCGGGGCCTCGATGCCTTGGTCGCGCCGAGCGATGTTAACCTTCTGCGGCGAAAGCATGGCGGGCACCGGGATCAACGGCTTGCAGGGCCTTCGCCGGCGGATTTGCCGCGCGTGCGCGGGTCCGGCTCAGGAGCGCGCCATATCCTTGTCCTTCAGCGCTACGGTCATCGGCGCCCCATTGCGGTCCATGACCACAGCGCCGGCGCGGAGCGGCTGATTCTTGCAGCCGTATGGCCAGGGGATGTCCGTCAGGGCCACATAGTCGCCCGTGCAGATACGCCGGGTCAGCAGATAGACCGCGGGATGGGCGGTCTGGTGCAGCCGCAGGGCGTTGCGGACCATGTCGGGGTCGAGGCCGGCGCCGTCCTCGATCGCCGCGGCCCGGCGCAGCAGGTCACGCACCTGCACTGGCGTCCAGGGTTCCTCCACCAGGGCCAGCGCGCGCGAGCGCAGCGAGCCAGTCCGCGCCGGACAGGGATTGCCATCCCAGATCACATAGTGGTCGGCCGGCGTGCGGTAGACCGCCTCATTCACTCTCGCTTCGGAGAGGATCTCTGCACCACGAAGCCGAGTCATATCAGGTCGACTCCTGCATCACGGTCCGGTCCGCAGGTTAGTCCAGGTAGGCTGGATGCCCAGGCGCCACGAACAGACTGAAGATCTCCACGCCTGCGATGGCCAGCACCACCAGGATAACGCCGGCGTCGATGATCAGTTCGGCCCGCTCCATGAACCGGGACAGCGGGTGATGATGATGTGGGGATATCGTCAAGGCGACCTTGGGCGAAGCGATGCGACATGCGCGGAGTCATCGGCGTCCTCGATGAATCACGTCGGTCTGAACGCCGCTTGAGCGGGCCTGGTGGATCATGAGCGCACCTGCACATAGGCGCCCGGCGCATCTTCGATGGGTGTCAGCGGGCCTTTGGAGGGATCGCGCGCCGGACGCATTGGTCCCGAGCGCTCGGCGAGCCAGGCGGCCCAGTGCGGCCACCACGATCCAGGATGCTCGGTGGCGCCACGTCGCCAGGCCTCGACGGTGTCGGGAAGCTCGCTGTTCAGCCAGTGCTGATACTTGTTCGCAGCCGGGGGATTGATGACGCCTGCGATATGGCCGGAACCGGCAATGGTGAAGGTCACGGGACCGCCGAACAACCGCGCGCCTTTGTAGACGCTGGCGAACGGCGCGATGTGGTCGTCCTTCGACGACTGCACATAGACCGGCGTCTTGACCTTCGACAGATCGAGGCGCGTGCCCGCGAGCACGAGCTCACCCTTGGCGAACTTGTTGTCCTTGTAGAATTCCCGCAGGTAGAACATGTGCAGCGCCTTCGGCATCCGCGTCTGGTCGGAATTCCAGAACAGCAGGTCGAAGGGCTTCGGCTCCTTGCCCATCAGGTAGTTGTTGACGAAGAACGACCAGATCAGGTCGTTCGCGCGCAGGATGTTGAAGGATTCCGCCATCGCCGAGCCGGGCAACACGCCGCCGGCGTCGTCCATCTTGCCAGCGATGTCCTTCAGCCACGCCTCGTCGGTGAACAGCAGCAGGTCGCCGGCTTCACTGAAGTCCTGCTGGGCGGCGAAGAAGGTCGCTGAATTGATCAGCGCGGAGTCGCCACGATCGGCGAGGAACGCCATGGCGCAGGCGAGCAGAGTGCCGCCGATGCAGTAGCCGACCACGTTTGCTGTCGGCGACTGCGTCTGGACCAGCACCTGGTGCAACGCGGTCAGCGCGCCCTGGGCCAGGTAGTCCTCCATAGTCTTCTCGGCGAGGGCGGCGTCGGGATTGACCCAGGAGGTGACGAAAACTGTGAATCCCTGAGAAGCGAGCCAGCGGATCAAGGAGTTCTCGGGTCGCAGGTCGATGATGTAGTACTTGTTGATCCACGGCGTGATCAGCAGCAGCGGCGTCTCGTGCACCTGCTCGGTGGACGGATCGAACTGCAACAGCTGCAGCAGATCGTTCTGGAAAACCACCTTGCCGGGGGCGGTGGCGACATTCTCGCCCACCTTGAACTGGCCCATGTCAGTCTGGCTGATCGCCAGTTGGCCCCCCCCGCGATGCAGGTCGGCGGCGAGGTTCTCCATGCCGCGCACCAGGCTCTCGCCATTGGTCTTGACCACCTCCTCCAGCGCAACCGGGTTTGAGGCCAGGAAGTTGGCGGGCGAGAAGGTGTCGGTGACCAGCTTGGTGAAGAATTCGACCCGACGCTTCTCGATCGGGTCGGAGACCTCGACTTCGGAGGCGAGCTTGTTCAACCATTCGGCGGTGGAGACGTAGGACTGCCTCAGCAGGTCGAACATCGGCTGGTCCCAGGAGGGATCGGAGAAGCGCTTGTCGCGGGGCGGCCGCGCCGGCTCGCCGGTGGTCAAGCGGCTCCACGCGCCGCGCCACAGCTCCATGTTGCGCGACATCAGGTCCGCCTGGGCCTGGAGGATGCGGTCGGGCCGCGAGGCCAGACGTAACATCACGTCGGTGAGAGTCGGGCCGACGCGCAACGGGTCCATGTTGGGGGGCGTCGCGCCCTGCGTCACCGCAGCTTCCATCAATGCGGCGTGAGCGATCATCGCCGCCCGGGTGAGGTTGGCGCTGAACGCTTCAAAGTCGGCGATGACCGGTGCGTTGGACACACCTTGCGGCGAGCCGACCTGTTGGCTCATGAAGCACCTCCCTGACGCAGCGCTGTTGGCGCGCTTGTGATTGAGATGATTACAAGACCAAACCGTCAACGCTGTCAGCCGAATTATTTATTGGTCTCCGTTGAGCGCGTTCATCTGACAACGAAGTCGCATTCGCTGGATGACGAGGATGAACGCTGAACAATAGATTGAAGAGCCACGCTTGCCGCGTGGAGAACAGGCCGATGCACGGGCTTGCCGGCTTGGCGCGGCGACTACGCATTCGCGCTCGCGGCGTAGTCAGCACCGGAAAGCCGCAGCCGTCAACGGCCCTGGTAACTTGCGACAGTTTTCGAGTGACGTCCTGGGTGCGGGCGCGACCCCGAATGCATCGGTCAGCCGCCGCCCGTCACCGCCTGGACGCGGTTCGCGCCCTAGGTTTTCAGGCGCATCTTGCCCATGAAGTCACGTTTGCCGATCGGCACGCCCTTCATACGAAGGATGTCGTAGGCCGTGGTGGCGTGGAAATAGAAATTCGGCAGCGACACCGAGAGCAGGAAGTTCTCGGCCACGAAAGGTAGCTCGAAGGCTACGGTCTTGAACTTGACCTCTCGACCCTCAAGCGCGTTCACCTCCTCGGCGCTAAGGCTCTGCAGCCCCGCCTGGGCGGCCGTGATCATCGCCTGCAGACCGGCGTAGTCGCCCACCGGGATCTGCGGCGGCGGCTGGAACAGGCCCGCCTTGACCCCCTGGATCGCGCCAAGCGAGTGGTGAGCCACCGATTGCACCTGGAAATGGAACGGCAGCATGTCCGGGAACAGCCGGGTGCCGACGATCTCCTGGGGATCGATGTTGTTGTCGCTGCAATGGGCGAGACCGCGGTCGAGGAAACCTGCGACGGCGCCCAGCGCCTGAAGATAGTTGCTGACGCTGAGGTCGTAGAGCGCAATGGCCATGGTGGTGTCCCCCTTTTTGATTGTCCTGACCTAAACGCTAAAGGCGCTGACAGCCAAGGCATTTGCGGAGTCGTCGCCTTCGAGATTGGATCGCGCAGGTCGACTGGACGCATTGACGGGGAAATGTGATGGCCCGGAAGAAGATCCTGATCGCCGGCGGATCGGGGTTGGTCGGTTCAAAGGCGGCGCTGCATTTCGGCGCGCAGGATGACTGCGACGTTCTAGTGGTCTCCCGCCGTCCGCCACCCGTCGCTGGCGTCCGGCATTTGCCGCTCGATCTGACCGATCGCCTTGCGTGCGCCAAGGCGCTGACAGGCCACGGTGACATCACGCACATCGTCTATGCGGCGGTCCACGAGCAGGTCGGTCTGGTCGCCGGCTGGAGCGACGCCGAACAGATCGACGTGAACGACGCCATGTTCCGCAACTTGCTCGACCCGCTGGCCGGGTCGCCAGCGCTGAGGCACGTGACGCTGTTTCAGGGGACCAAAGCGTACGGCGTCCACATCCGTCCGTTCGCCAACCCGGCGCGCGAGGGCCGTTCGGAGTATCGCGAGCAGCCCAACTTCTATTGGCGCCAGGAAGACCATCTGCGCGAAACGCAAATTGGAAAGCCCTGGAGCTGGACGATCCTGCGTCCCGTGCACGTGTTCGGCGACACCATCGGCGTCTCGCTGAACGCCATCCTCGGCGTCGGGCTCTATGCGGCGATCATGAAGCATCGGGGCGAGCCGTTGCACTATCCCGGCGGACCGGCCCGCCTGTCGGAGGCGGTCGATGCGGACCTGCTGGCCCGCTGCGTCGCCTGGGCCGGCGAAGCCGAGACCGCGCGCAACCAGGTGTTCAATGTGGCCAACGGCGACGTTTTCACCTGGGAAAACGTCTGGCCTTCGTTGTCGGGCGTATTCGGGATGGAGCCGGGCGAGCATCGCCCGCTGAGCCTGGGGGAAAGCATAGTGCGCGAAGGCGCGGCATGGGATGAGATCCGCGCCCGCCACAACCTGCTGTCGCCATCGCTCGAAGCCTTCGCCGGCAACTCACTTCAGTTCGCGGACTACACACTGCGCTACGGTATGGGTCCCCAGCCGCCGCAACTGGTGTCGACGGTGAAGTTGCGGCAAGCCGGCTTCCACGAGGTGATGGACACCGAAGCCATGTTCGCCAAGTGGTTCGGCCGGTTGCAGGCGAACCGGCTCTTGCCGCCCGCCTAATCCGGTCGAACCTGAGGCGGGTTCATCGGCGGCGCACCAGACAGGGCTGCCCGCCAGCGGTCAGGGTCGCGCAGAAGCTAGCGGCCTCGCCGGGGCTGGCGAAGCCGGTGACGAAGGCTCGGACCAGCCGGCCGTTCTCGACCGGTTCGGTCTCCATCGCCTTGGCCCCCATCTCGGCTGGGAAGCGACGCGCGACGTCGCTCCAGACCAGTTGTGCGGCCTCCGCCGAGGGCAGGGCGCCGATCTGAGCGCGGAGACCAGACGTCACGGGGGCGGCAGGAACCGCGGGCGCGACGGGCGGCGCCTCGGTCGCAGGCGCGAGTGGGGCTTCCGCAACGGGCGCGTCGGCGACCTCCTCAGGCTCGACCGGGGTCGCCTGGGCCATGGCTGGCTCGACGAAAGCAGGTTCGACGGGCCTGAGGATCGGTGCGGCGCGAGTCGCCGGCGCATCCGGGGTGCGCGAGGCCCAGACCGCGGCGCCGCCCAGCAGCAGGACGGCCGCCGCCGCGACGCCGACGCCCATCGCCAGGCGCGCGCTGGAGCGCGGAGGAACAACCCTCGCCCGGGGCGCATCGGAATTCGCCGCCTGCGGGCGGACGATCGGCGCAGCGGCCGGCGAGGCTGCGCGACCGGGCTCGCGCTGACTGAACGCGCTGTCGACGCTGTCCCAGCGCCCGATCCCGACGGGCTGGCCGTCGCCGGCGGCGACGATCTTCAGCAGGTCTTCCTGGCTATCCTCAAGACGCAGGACCGTCAGCACGCCGCTGTCATAGGCGCCGGTGTCGATGCCGATCCGCGAGCGGCCCCGCACGGGGCGCGGGTTGACCGAATGGCCGTGCACCACGGTTTCGGTCCAGACGGGGGCTTCCTCGTCGTAATAGCGGTACCACAGCAGGTCGCCGTCCGACTGCTCCTCCAGCAGCCGGTCGGGGCGCAGGCCCGCGTGGACGAAGATGTAGTCGCCGAGCTTCGCGTACAGCTCGGTGTCGCGCATGAACTGCAGGTGGGTGCGGGGGATGACGTCGCGCACTGCGGCCTGCAGCGCTTCGCCGTCGCCAGGGCCCGTGGGCTTGGGATAGTCGACGCCGTATGACGCCAGCGTCTCCAGTCCGCCGAATTCCAGCCAGCGGGCGCTGTGCTCCTCGCCGGACGCGAGCTTCAGCACGATGTCCTCGTGGTTGCCGCGCAGGAAGATGCAGGTGCAAGGCCCTTCATCACGCAAGGCGATCAGGTGGGCGATGACGCCGGCCGACTCCGGGCCGCGGTCGATGTAGTCGCCCAAGAACACCACGACGGTCTCGACGCCTTTCAACGCCGCCGCGCGTGCGTCGGTGTCCAGCTCCTGGGTGAAACGGCGCAACAGGTCGAGGCGGCCGTGGATGTCGCCCACCGCGTAGATCACCGTCTGCGGCGGCGTCGCGGGGGCGGGGGTGGCTTGCAACGGCGCGTTCATGCGCGGGCCTCTCGCGCAGCGCACGCCCAGGCCGCGCCGCATCGAGGGGCGCCAGGCAGGGTACGATGGAAGCTCGGCTGCAACATCAGGGGCCTGGCTGTCATCACGCGGCGACTCTCATACTAACGGAACGCGGTTTACGAACTTTCGACGCCGGGCCTGGAAATGCGGGGTCGAGACCCCCGCACGTCATCCGACGGGTCATCCCGTAACTCGCCTCTGTGGCGAAGCCGGGGCGCGCCGGACGTCAGCGGACCGCGGACTGGGCGACGTTCTGGGCGAACCAGTCATAGGCGCTGGCCATGCCGCGCCGCAGGTCGATCGACGGGGTCCAGCCGATCGCCTTCAGCCGGTCGACGCTGAGCAGCTTGCGCGGCGTGCCGTCGGGCTTGGTCAGGTCGTGGACCAGCTCGCCTTTGAACCCCGCAACCTCGCAGATGAGCTGGGCCAGCTCGGTGATGGTGACATCCTCGCCGCAGCCGACGTTGACGTGTTCGTGGTCGGAATAGCGGGTCATCAGCGCGACCAGCGCATCGGCGCAGTCGTCGACATGCAGGAATTCCCGCCTCGGCTGCCCGGTGCCCCAGACCACCAGCTCCTTGGCGCCGTCAGCGACTGCGTCGTGCGCCTTGCGGATGAGCGCGGCGGCGACGTGGCTGGACTGCGGATCATAGTTGTCGCCAGGACCGTAGAGATTGGTCGGCATGGCGCTGATGAAGTCGCAGCTATGCTGGCGGCGGTAGGCCTGGGCCAGTTTGACGCCGGCGATCTTGGCGATCGCATACCACTCGTTGGTCGGCTCCAGCGGCCCGGTCAGCAGGGCGCTCTCCTCGATCGGTTGCGGGGCGAGCTTGGGATAGATGCAGCTCGAGCCCAGGATCAGCAGCTTGCCGACGCCGGTGCGATAGGCGGCCTCGGCCACGTTCGCCTGCATCATCAGGTTATCGTACAGGAAATCGGCGGGGCGGGTGTCGTTGGCGAGGATGCCGCCGACGGTGCCCGCGGCCATGAAGATGGCGTCGGGCCGATGCGCGGCGATCCAGGCCTCGACCTCGACCTGGCGTTTCAGGTCGAGCACGGCGTGGCCGGCGGTGAGCACCTCGCAATCCTCGCGCGCCAGCCGGCGCACCAGGGCCGCGCCGACCATGCCGGTGTGGCCGGTGACCCAGACGCGTTTGCCGTCCAGAGGAAAGGAGGCCGGCGGGAAGGAGGATTCAGTCGACATTGCGCTTCTGCTCATGGGCCACATTCGCCAGATCCGCGCGCACCATTTCGGCGCACAGCTCGCGCCACCCGATCTTGCAGGACCAGCCTAGCTTCTCTCTCGCCTTGGTTGGGTCGCCCAACAACAGGTCGACCTCGGTGGGGCGATAATAGCGTGGGTCGACCTCGACCAGGACGCGGCCGGTCTTCGCGCAAACGCCTTTTTCGTCAGCGCCTTCGCCGCTCCAGTTGAGCTGGATATCGACTTCCTGGAACGCCGCCTCGACGAAGTCGCGCACCATGGTGGTCTCGCCGGTGGCCAGCACATAGTCGTCGGGCGTGTCCTGCTGCAGCATGCGCCACATGCCCTCGACGTATTCTCTCGCGTGGCCCCAGTCGCGCTTGGCGTGCATGTTGCCGAGATAGAGCCGATCCTGCAGGCCCAGTTTGATGGCCGCCGCGGCGCGGCTGATCTTGCGCGTGACGAAGGTTTCGCCGCGCAGCGGGCTCTCATGGTTGAACAGGATGCCGTTCGAGGCGTGCATGCCATAGGCCTCGCGGTAGTTCACCGTGATCCAGTAGGCGTAGAGCTTGGCGACGCCGTAGGGACTGCGCGGATAGAAGGGCGTGGTCTCGCTCTGCGGGACTTCCTGCACCTTGCCGTACAGTTCCGAGGTCGAGGCCTGATAGAAGCGCGTGCGTTCGCCCAGGCCCAGGATGCGGATCGCCTCCAGCAATCGCAGCGTGCCCACCGCATCGGCGTTGGCGGTGTACTCCGGGGTCTCGAAGCTCACCTGCACGTGGCTCTGGGCGGCGAGGTTGTAGATCTCGTCGGGCTGCACCTGCTGGACGATGCGGATCAGGTTGGTGCTGTCGGTGAGGTCGCCGAAGTGCAGGATGTAGCGCGGGTCCGCCTCGTGCGGGTCCTGGTACAGATGCTCGATGCGGCCGGTGTTGAACGACGAGGAGCGGCGCTTCAACCCGTGAACCGTGTAGCCCTTGGCGAGCAGCAGCTCCGACAGATAGGCCCCGTCCTGGCCGGTAACGCCCGTGATCAGCGCGGTCTTTCCACGTCCTGAAGAATCCATGCGACCTCGATTATGCGACTGCGACCGCATCAGGGAAGGGGCGATCTGGCGGCGGCGATCACTGCAGACCAACAGCTTCGCCGTCCAGCCGTTTTGCAGTCTAAGTTGGCCATGAAGTGGCCGAATCAAGTCGAATAACGGTGTGAACAGATCAACGCGGCGGTCTAGCCGAGCGGTGGTTACGTTTCGTAAACTACGTTGCGACGCGAAACCGGCCTCTGCTGCTGATCATTTGCGGCCGTTTCGCCGCAAAATGCAGCATCTCCCGAAATGGTGAGAACATTTTGGAACCTAGGCTGGTGGTGTCGGTTGTCTGGCCGAACGGTTCGAGCTAGGGTCGGTCTTAGTGTTTTAAGGGAGCCGGACATGTCGAAGTCATTGGCGATCGCTGCAGTCATCGGAGCGTTCGCGCTCGCGGGCAACGCGGAGGCTGCGTCCAAGAACTCGCCGCTGTCGTCGTTCTCGAATTTCGGCAGCTCGTCGAAGTCGAATTCGTCGTCATCCTCCTCATCGGCGTCGCGCCTGAACGCGCCGGCTTCGCTTTCGCTGGCCAGCTTCGGCTCCAGCTTCGGCGGCGGTTCGATCTTCAATCCTCCCAGGCCGCTGCCCGTTCCCCCGCCGGCGGCTACCCAAATCCTCGCCCAGTTCACGCGCATCTGCGACGGCTTCGGATCTGGCCTCCGCACTGCCTGCCTGCGCACGTTTGCACTTATCGGCGTTCCGGTCAGCTTCTGACGGCTTGGTCGGGCGCCGCGCTTCGGTGACGCTTGAGTTTCGACGCCTCGCCTGACGAGGCAGCGGCGCGCGACCATTTCCAGATCGCGGCGATCGTCCTCTTGGCGGTCGCGATGATTCTCGGCGGGTCGTCCACCGATCCGCTCTCCGCCGGCATTGTGCGCTTCATCGCGAGCCCCGTGCTGGCGTTTTCCCTTTGGCGGCTTTCGCGCCGGCCGCTGGGGGCCGTCCCGCTCAGCGGATTGCTGCTGTTGGCGCTCGGCGCTGGCCTGACGCTCCTCCAACTCATTCCCTTGCCTCCCGAGGTGTGGAGCGCGCTGCCGCAGCGCGCGATCGTCGTCGAAGGCTACCGCGCGGCCGGAATGACCTTGCCCTGGGCGCCGCTCAGCCTGACCCCGGACCGCACGCTGAATGCGGGACTCGCGTTGTTACCGCCGGCGGCTATGTTCTGCGCCGCGCTTTCGTTGAGCGCCGCCGCGCGCCGTCGTCTGGCGATCGCCGCCATGATCCTGGCGGCCGCCTCGATCGCCCTCGGCATGGCGCAGCTCGCCGGCGGCGCCACCAGTCCGCTGCGCTTCCAGCAGCCGGCCAACCTCGACGCGGCGGTAGGTTTTTTCGCCAACCGCAACCATCAGGCCGTCCTGCTCGTGGCCGCCATTCCGCTGGCGGCCCTGCTGGTCTCGCAGGGCCGCGGCGCGGCGCGCGGCTCGAACCTGTTCTGGATGCTCGCCGCGGTCGGGGTGGTGCTGATCCTGGTGGTGGGCCTCAGCGTCAGCAAGTCGCGGGCCGGGGTGATTCTGCTGGCGCCTGCGGCGATCGGCGCCCTGATGGTGGCCTGGCCGCGCGCGAGGCGCATGACGCAGGGAGGGACGCCGCACGGTCTGCCGGCGCTGGGCATGTTGGCCGCCATCGCCGGCGGGGTGGCGCTGGTGGTGCTCTTCAACCTCACGCCGCTGGCCGATCGCTTCAACGCCAGGGTGGATAAGGACACCCGTTGGGAGGTCGCGCCGATCGTGGCGCAATTGGGGGCGGACTACGGGCCGCTGGGCTCGGGGCTCGGGTCCTTCCGGGCGGTGTATGAAGTGCATGAGGCGCCGGAGCGGGTGACGCCGACCTACATCAATCACGCCCACGACGACTTCCTGGAGATCTGGCTGGAGGCCGGCTGGCCCGGCGTGGCGCTGATCGCGGCGTTCCTCGTCTGGTGGATTTGCGCGACGCTCGCGGCGCTGCGCGGCGGACGCGGGCAGGGGATCAGCATGGCGCTGGCCGGATCGACGGTGATCGGGTTGCTGCTCGCGCACTCCGTGGCCGACTACCCTTTGCGGACACCGGCGCTGGCGACGCTGTTCGCGCTCGCGTGCGCGATGGTCGCCGGGGCCGTTCCGCCTCGCCTGCGCGAGGCCTGACGCCGAAGTCTTGCCGAGACACGCGGATCGGCGTTCCTGCGCATCGCGCCCGACGCGAGCCAGAGGAATCACGATGACCGCCGCCGCACCCCGCGCGCCGACGACCGGACTGTCAGGACTGCACTTCCTGCTGGCGCTGGCAGTGGTGGCGGTTTGGGGCACCAATTTTGTGGTGATCCATGTGGGGCTGGAACACCTGCCGCCGCTGATGTTCGCCGCCCTGCGGTTCATCCTGGCGACGCTGCCGTGGATCTTCATCCTCAAGCGACCGCCTGCGCCGTGGCGTGATCTGGCGAGCTATGGCGTGCTGGTGGGCTTTGGTCAGTTCGGCCTGATGCACGTCGCCATGCGGTCCGACATTTCACCGGGATTGGCCTCGCTGGTGATCCAGACCCAGGTGTTCCTGACCGTGGGCCTGGCGGCGATCCTGGCGCGCGAGAAGGTGAGGGGCTTCCAGTTCGCCGCCTTGGCCTTCGCCCTGACGGGCCTCGTGCTGATCGCCGTTTTCGGTGGGCAGTCGGCGACGGCGAAGGGGCTGGTGCTGGTGCTCCTGGCCGCACTGAGCTGGGCTGCGTCCAACATCGTCGTGAAGCGGGCCGGTCAGGTGAACATGCTGGCCTATGTGGTCTGGGGAAGCCTGTTCTCCGCGCCACCACTGATCGTTTGTTCGTTCGCGCTCGAGGGATGGCCGGCGATCGCGGCCGGGTTTCGAGACGCCGACCTGGTGACCTGGCTGGCGGTGATCTGGCAGGCGGTCGGCAACACCCTGTTCGGCTACGCAGCCTGGGGCTGGCTCCTCGGCCGCTATCCGGCGGCCAGCGTCACGCCGATGGCGCTCCTGGTGCCGGTGTTCGGGATGGGGAGCTCGGCGCTGCTGCTCGGCGAGCCGCTGCAGAGCTGGAAGCTGATCGCCGCGGCGCTGGTCGTGGCAGGTCTGGCGATCAACATGCTGTGGCCGTTGTGGGCGGCGAGGGGCTCGCGCGCCCGCCTCGCCTGAACGATCCCTCGTTAGTGGAACATGTCCGGTTGGGTGCGCGCGATCCGGTCGTAGATCGGCTGGAAGTGCAGCCACCCGATGAACTCGCTGCCCACGTGTTCGCGGCTGTAGCGAGCGCGCTCGGGCGAGACCAGGGTCAGCTTTGAGCCGGTCGCCTCGGCCAGCAACTGCGCGCGGCAGCACTGCTCGAGGGCGATGAACCACCAGGCCGCGTCGTCGATGCTGTGGTGACTGGCGGTGAGCAGGCCATGGTTCTGGTGGAGCGCCGCGCGATTGTCGCCGAAGGCGAGCGCGACCTCGTGGCCGGACTCCTCTTCCACCGCCACCGCCCCGGCGCTTTCGGCGATCACCACATGGTTCTCAAAGAAGGCGCAGGCGTCCTGCGAGATGGGGTCTAGCGGCCGGCCGAGCGAGCACCAGGCCGCGCCGTGCAGGGTATGGGCGTGGCACATGGCCATCACCTTGGGATTGAGCTCGTGCACCGCGGCGTGCAGCACGAAGCCGGCGCGGTTGATGGCGTACTTCCCTTCCTGGACCGTCCCCTCGTGGTCGGCGAGGATTAGGGTCGACATCGTCACGTCGGCGAAATGCACGCACATCGGGTTGGTCCAATAAAGGTCTGGGTGCTCCGGATCGCGCACGGTCAGGTGGCCGGCGAAACCGTAGTCGTAGCCTTGCGCGGCGAAGGCGCGGCAGGCGGCGACCAGGCGCTCCTTGCGGTGTCGCCGTTCCTGGCCGACGTCGTTGAACCGGGGCAGTTCGGGGAAGATCAGTCCCGCCTGTTCAGGCTGGTAGATCGAGGTGCGGTTGTTGAGGGCCACGGCCATGCGATCGTCTCCTGAGGTCTGGCGCGAGGCTGACTACAGGGGTGGTGTCCGAGGTTGTCAACGCCGAGGCGGACAGCGCACGGCGGTCTCGGTCTGACCCAGCGAGCGTAGCCGAGGGCCATCCAGGCGCAGGATCTGCAAGGTTTCGGCGCAGGCGGTGCGTGTGCGGCCTTCGCGCGACAGGGTCGTGCTCTTGCGTGTGGCGACGCTGGCCCCTCGCCCGTCGGCGGCGATCGCCACGCGCGTGACCGAGCTGCGTTCAACGCTCCGGGTGCGGGCCAGGAACGTCATCGACTGTTTGCGCGCCTGCGCCAAATCGCTGGAGCCGTAGCGGATGGTTCCGCCGGCCGGCGTGCGAGCCTGCTCGACGAAGACGGCGTCTTTGCTGAAGCCGCCAAAATAGGCCGTCAGGTCGCGCCGGTTCCAGGCGGCTTCCTGACCCGCGACGAATGCGCGTACGGCGGCGTCGGTGATCGGTTGGGCGACCGCTTCGACAGGCGCGAGACCGATCAGCGCGGCGGCCAGGTTTGAGATCAGGCGGGGCGTCATCGCTGCGGACTATCGCCCTACGCGGCGCGCGCGGCGAGCTCACAGATCTCGAAGCTCTGCTCGATGAGCTGGGCGGAGCCGAAAATGGTCATGAAGGCGATATCGGCGGCGTCGAGGCCGGTCGCCACCCTGACCAGACCGTCGATCGGCGCAAGGCCGGTGGGGTCGATCAGCCGCCAGCGGCCGCCAAGATAGACTTCGGCTACCGCGTGCAGGTCCGGCGGCTCGAGGCGCCAGGCATAGGCGCTGACCGCGCGCGCCGGGATGTCGGCGGCGCGACACAGCGAAATGGCCAGGTGGGTGAAGTCGCGGCAGACGCCGGCGCGGTCGACGAAGGTGTCCAGCGCCGTGGTCGAGGCGTCGCTCACGCCGGCCACGTAGTCGACCTCCTGACCGATCCAATTCAGGATCGCCGCCACCTTGTCGCCGCCCGCAAAGCGACCGAATTGCCGATCGACGAAGCGCGTGAAGCGGTCCGAGGGGCAATAGCGGCTGGAGCGGAGATAGGGGAGGGCCTCGCTCGGCAGTTCGCGGATCGCCGCGGCGCGCTCACCGGCCAGGGTGGCGTTGCGCGGCAGCACCTCGACTTGCGCCGAGTAGGTGATGTCGGCGCGACCGTTGGCGACGAACACGGCGCGGCGTTCGCCGTTGCCGTCGTCGTCCAGCCGGGCCATCTCGGCCTGCGGGGGCAGGATCAACGTCTCGGCATGCACGATCTGGTCGTCGCTGCGGGCGGCCTCCAGCAGCAGCAGCACCTCGCAGGGTGTCGCGAACGCGTAGGCCAGTCTCGCTTCGATGTTGAACCGCATCCGTCCTCCAGGCCGGCGCAACGCCGAATAAAGGCATGGGTTGCCGTGGTGATCGCGCCAGAATGCGGGAATCGTCACAACGGTTGGAACCACGCCCTGTCGGGACGACTCCATCACTCGAACGTCCGCCTCGCGACCTTAGGAGCACCAGATGACAGATCCCTACGACCCATCCCCGAATCCGCCCGTCAAGGAGTCCGTCGCCGCTTCCCGGATCGGCGAAGCCGCGGAAGAGGTGAAACAACAGGCGAAGGTCGTCGTCGACCAGGCGGTCTCCAAAGCGAAGGAGGTCTACGACAAGGGGCGCGACATCGCCGGGCAACGCGCCACGCAGGCGCGCAGCGCCATTGAGGAACGGCCCTATGCTTCCGTAGGCCTGGTGTTCCTGGCCGGTCTGGTGGTTGGACACCTGCTGAACGCGCGGGGCCCCAAGGTCATCTACCTGCGCGATCGCGGCGGCTCGCTGCCGAGGTAAAGCGCGCCTAAAGCCGAGCCGTCATCCGCCGCGCCCCAGGCCGGGGCGCGGCGTGAACCATTGTGCGTGCGTGTCGTTCAACCGGGCTTCTCCGACCGACGCGAGCACCCATGACCACGACCGCCAGCGATCCCGTCACCCCCCTGTTCGAAATGACCGGCAAGGCGCTGTCCGGCGACCCGGTGATGCTGCGCGGCTTGGCCGCGGTGCTGGGCGCGTTTTCGATCCGCGTGCTGGTGGCGCTGGCGATCCTGGCCGTCACGCTGTGGGCGGCGAACCGGCTCGCGTCCCTGGTCGAGCGCAGCGTCACGCGGGTGCACCGCAGCCAGCCGGCGGACCAGACGCTCAGCCGGTTCATCTCAGGCCTTGTCAAATACGTGGTCGTCGCGATCGGACTGGTGGCGGTGCTGCAGCAGCTCGGCGTGCAGGCGACGTCGGTGCTGGCGGTGCTGGGGGCGGCGTCCCTGGCGATCGGCCTGGCGCTGCAGGGCACGCTCGGCAACGTCGCGGCGGGGGTGATGATCCTGCTTCTTCGTCCCTACCGCCTGGGAGAGCGAGTGGAGCTCAACGGCCGCCAGGGCGTGGTGCAGGGCATGGACCTCTTCAACACCCGACTGATCGACTACGACGGCCTCACCCTCTACGTGCCGAACGGCAAGGTGTTCGGCGACATGATCGTCAACATCTCGCGGGCTGGACGTCGGCGTGTGGAGCTGAGTTTCGGGGTGGACTATGCAGACGATCTGGATCTGGCGCTGGGGTTGCTGAATGAACTGGCTCAGGCCGACGCCCGCGTCCTCGCCGATCCGGCGCCGCTGGCGCGGGTCTCGGCGCTGGCCGACAGCTCGGTTACGGTGATGCTGCGGTGTTGGACCTCGCCGGACGATTGGGCCGAGGTCCGCTTCGCGCTGATCAAGGCGGTCAAGGAGTCGTTCGAAGCGCGCGGACTGAGCTTCCCGTACCCGCATCAGGTCACCATCGAACGCGCGCCGTCCGCCGTCGCTGTGCGAGGCTAGTGCGCATGTGCCGGTCCTGTTCACACCCTTCGCGTCGCCTCCTGCTAGCTGGGCTTGTCGCCACTCTCATGGTCGGGTGCAGCGACAACGCGCAAACCGGCCGCCGGCAACTGGCCTTCGTACCCGACGATCAATTGGCGAAGCTCGCTGATCAAGCTTGGGCGGAGCTGACGACGAGCACGGCCGTGTCCAATGACTCGGCGCTTCATGACCGACTGGCCAGAATCGCCGGCCCGATCACCCTGGCCGCCGACCGCGGCGACCTGCGGTGGGAGTTTGTCGTATTCGACTCTGCGGAGTTGAACGCCTTCGTGCTGCCAAACGGCAAGGTCGCAGTCTTCCGGGGCATGATGGAGTTCGCGCGAGATGACGATGAATTGGCGGCCGTCGTCGGGCACGAGGTCGCCCACATTTTGGCGCGACACCCGGCGGAGAGGGTGAGTCAGCAGCTAGCCACTCAAGCCGGCGTATCCCTGGCTCAACTTGTCCTGGGCGGTGAGAATGGCGAGAACGCTGAACTCGTCGCCGGCGTGCTGGGCATCGGCGCCACCTATGGCGTTCTGCTACCGTACTCACGGACCCACGAACTCGAGGCGGATCGCCTGGGCGTGGACCTCATGAGGAAGGCCGGGATGGAGCCGCTCGGGGCAGTGCGCTTCTGGGAGCGGATGATAGCGCGTCAGGATCGGCAGGGCGCTCCGCCCGAGGCGCTTTCCACCCACCCCGCAGACGAGCGGCGATTAGCCGAGCTTAAGGCGGCCGTTGGCGCATGACCTGGTTTCATCGCGTCCGACGACCATTCGAGTAACATGCGGCCCGCTATAGCCATCCTAATTGTCGTCACATTAGAAGCCTCACTGTGCGTTTGGCGCTTCGATTCGTGGGTGGGTTTATGAATTTCGTTGGAGATAAAACGTCGAAGCAGCGCGGAGTTGGCGTGTGATCGGGGGCGTGGGTAGCGACGACACGAGAGTCCCGGTCCGCACGAAGGCCGTGTTCGCCGTCGGGTCGGCGGCGGAAAACGTAGCTCTCACCGCGGTCGGCGGGTTCGCACTCTTCTATTACAATCAGGTCCTCGGCATGCCGGCCACTTTGGCCGGATTGGCGATGAGCGTCAGCCTGATCCTCGATGGGCTTTCTGACCCCATAATCGGCTCAATCTCCGACCGAACGAGGCACAAGCTTGGGCGGCGTCATCCCTTCATGTACGTGGCGCCGATCCCCATCGCGCTCTCGCTCATAGCAATATTCAACCCGCCCGCCGGGCTGCCGCACCTCTGGCTCTTCGCTTGGTTCACCAGCTTCGTGGTCAGCCTGCGCGTCTTCATGGCGATCTATCACACGCCCCATCTCGCCATGGCCGCGGAGATGAGCGACGATTTCGCCGAGCGCAGCCGGGTGTTGAGCTGGAACGCCCTGTTCAGCTATCTGGCCGCCCCCGTGACCAGCTTCGTGGCGTTGTCGACCTTCTTCAAGGCCACGGAAAAGTATCCGCGCGGCGTGCTGAACCCGGACGCTTACAGTCCGTTCGCGATCTCGGCCGCGCTGGTGGGTCTGCTCTTCCTGTTCATCTCCGCATGGGGAACTCGTCACCTCATACCGCGCATGACAGCGGTGCCGGACCACGTGGCGAAGTTCAGCGCATCAGAGTTCTTTAAGGACGTTGGCGCCGCCCTCGCCAACAAGAGCTACCTTTTCATGCTCATCGGCTTCTTCTTCATCAGCCTGACCAATGGGTTGCGTAGCGGTTTGCAGCTCTACATCCAGACCTTCTTCTGGGAGCTGACCTCAGAACAGATTCGCTGGTTCATGGTCGCGACCATGGCGGGCTTCTTCGTGAGCTTCTTCGTCACCGCGCGGGTCCACATGCGCTTCGGGAAAGGGTTCACGATGGCGTTCGCGATCGCCCTGTTCTCGGTCCTCTACGCGATCCCGGTGATCGCGCGCATGGCGGGTCTGCTCCCCGACGCCAGCGATCCCATCGTGCTGCCGATCCTGATGCTCACGACTTTCGTCACCTCGATCTTTGCCGCGATGATGAGCATCTCAACGATGTCAGCGCTGGCTGATATTGCTGATGAGAACGAGCTTCGGTTTGGGCGCCGACAGGAGGGGGTGCTCTACGCGACCCGCACGATGTTCTCGAAGATCGACATCGCCATCGGTCAATTCCTTGCGGGGCTGGCGCTGGACCTGGTCGCGTTTCCGACCGGCGCCAAGCCAGGGCAGGTGGATCATGAAACCCTGATGCACTTGGCTTGGATCGATGGGCCGATCGCCATCGTCCCGGGGCTGCTGTCGGCTTACTTCTATGCGCGCTTCCGGATCACACGCGCAGTGTTCGAGGAGAATAAGAGGCTTCTGGCCGAACGGCGCGCTCAGCCGTCATAACTCGGCGAGCGATCGTTGTCCGATAGCGCTAGCGGCGAACTTCCGTCGCTTGGCGACCTGGTTTTCAGCTGTAGGCGATGAGCCGGCCAAGGGTCGCCACCCCAAGCCACATGGCCACCGACAACAGCGCCATCACCCTGCGGCCAATAGATGAGCGCATCCCCCGCTGATCGTCGTTCGGAAAACCCCAGATCAGATGAAAGGCCAGCACGTTAGACAGCGCCAACACGATGAGGGCGACTTTCCAGCGGAAGGTTGTCGACCCCAGCAATGGACCGGCGTCGGCGGAGAACATCACAAAGCCGCTGAGGACCAACAGAAGCAGGCCCACGGCCGCCGCGGGAATCAGGATCCGCGCCAATGCAGCTAGCGGCAGAGCGCGGAATGCGCCGGCGATCCGCAGGTCGAGGAGGCATGCACTGCCGAGCAAGAACACCATGCCGAGCAAATGGACGACATTGACTAAGGGATAGCCGAAGGTGGATCCGCGCGCCCACACCCCCAGGGCGGAGCCTTCGAGTACTGCGCCGAGCGCTTGCAGTTCACCCACCGCGCTCAGCGCAGCTCGACGGTCTTGCCCCCGACCGTGATGCGCTCGACACGCATCTCAAGGACGCCGTCGCGACGGGGGAAGCCCTCGAGGGTGACAGTCTTGCCGGGTCCCAGCATCTCTACGCTCAGACCGCGCGACTCCATCCTCGCAACGGGCGCCAAGACGACATCCCAAGTCTTTCGCTGGTGGACCACCTTCGCCGTGCCGTGTGGGTTTCGCCAAGCGACGTCTGACAGCGGCGCCGTCACAGTAATCCCCTTCGTCGCGTCATAGGAGCTCCACCCATGATGCGCGACCGCCACGCACGGAGCGAGCACGCAGGTGACAGCGGCGAGGATCGCGATTGGGTTCATCATATCCTTTCCTCAGGAACACCCTGCAGTGAGCACTACACCTTGCGGCGGCGCTGTCGGCAATCGTTAGCCCGAAACCTCAGTGACGATTGCCTGACGCCAAGGCAAAGCTCATCACAGCCTAAGGCCCCCCATCACCCACCAAGTGATCGCTGCGGCGAAAACGGCGACCAGGATCGCTCTCCATAAGGGCGCAAAGCTAAGGGCTGGGTCCGACGCGAATGCGCGGCGGCCGGTGAGCATCGGCGCGATCAAGTTGGTGCGTTTGTAGAGCAGATAGAAGGCCACGGCGGCCAAGTGCAATAGAACGAGAATCTGGATCACGCTGAAGATCCATTGGTGCCATTCCGCAAACTGGCGGCCGATTTCGAAGCTCACACGGTCAGACAATGGTCCGGACTCAAGGCCGTCGATGTCCACAGAGAAGAGGCCGGTTATCACCTGGCCAGAGATCGCCGCCAGCATCGCCACGACGCTCCACGCCCCTAGCGGATTGTGTCCGGCGTGCTCGGACCGCGTACGGATAGGCAGCGTCTTCGCATAAGCGATGGTATCCGCCAGCGACGGGACGAATCCACTGAAGCGCGCGCTTGCAGAGCCTACGACGCCCCAGATGAGGCGGAAGACGATGAGCCCGAGCACGGCGTACCCCGCCCACCGATGCCATTCCATTCTACCGGCTTCTGCCGACCACCAGCTAAATCCAATGAGCGCGACCAACGCCCAGTGCACGATGCGCGTCGGCGCGTCCCAGAGCCTCGCCTTCGGCCGCGCGACCGTCGGTGCGGATCCTGCCGCCATGGTGTTAGTCTTTGGCGGGAGTGCGGAACTTATCGTGGCAGGCCTTGCAAGCTCCGCCAACGGCTCGCGCTTGTCGATTCATACCGCCTATGTCTCCAGCGGCCGCGAACTGCTGCAGCTTGGAGCTCTCCACCTGCATGCGGTTCACTGCAGCGGCGAAGCCCGCTGAATCGGTCCAGATGGTCGCCTTGGCATCCGTATTGAGGCGGGGGCTAGGCCCGCTGCCCTTCGGAAACCAGCTTGGCAGCTGGCTGGTCAGGGTCTTGAGCCTGATCGCGTTCGACGCAATCAGCGCCTCATCTGGACGATCCTTTTTCAATTCGTCGTTGATCGCCTTGAACGCCGCGCCTTGCTGTTTGAAGTTGTTGTGGCGCGCCAGCACGGCCTTGCCGGCTGGGGTGTTTGGAAGCTTGCTTATGTCGTGCGCGATGGCGCCGCCGGCCGTTAAAGCCACACCGAGAGCGATCGCCAAAATCCTGGTAGTAGGCACTTCGTCATCTCCTTCGGCGCCGCCCATCAACGGCGGCGAAGTTCAGGTGGTGGGTGAGGGGTCGTTGATGTCTCCAGGCCCGCTTGGACGCAGGGGCCGCATGCATCTTCCCTCGCAGCTATCGATTTGACGATACATTTGGTTTTGGTCGAGCCAAATCCCGCGACCTGGATGCGAATGCGGAGCATGAATCACCGTGGACGCGCGCGAAACCCGTGCCCGCGCAACGCGTTGAGTATGGGGTCCGGCGACGCAACGATGAACGAATGTAAAGTTCAAGGTTCCTTTGACGCAGCGCAACAACCGGTGTCACCGGGCCTGCTTGAGCTCCTAAGACACGAGCGCCGCCTTGCAGAGGAGTGGCGTCAAAGTCTCAACGAGTTCAAGGCTGGCGATCTGCGCCTGTTTGCACGAGGGAAGGACGTTAGCGCCGCCTGGATCTCGCACCTCGAAAAGAGTCTTGAGGAGCACGAGCTGCTGCTAGCTCGGCTCGATCCCGAAAACCTAAGCATCTGATGCTACGGACGAGCTACGTCGCAGGTGATCGGAAGTCGGCTGAGCCGCCTCATGACACGAGGACGTGAGGCTCCCCGCCCCGGCTCGTCGAGCCCCTGGCGGGGGCGAGTGTGGATCGTGCTCTTTGCTTGCCTTGCGCTTTCGAGTCTGACGGCATGGTGGATACACGCGAGCGTACCGGCCACAAGCCAGAGGAACATCCGACCTCCGGCGCCTGCACCGCTTCCCACCTCCCCGACGCATTGGCGCGGTAAGATCGATTATGTCGCCCTCGACGCCCGTATTCGGGCGATGACGGCGGACAGGACCATTCAAGGCCTTGCGGTCGCGGTGGTGGAGAATGGGCGCCTCTCATTCGTGCAGGGCTATGGACTTACATCGTCAGTGGACGGCGAGCCCATCACAGCCGGGACGACGTTTCGCTGGGCTTCGCTATCCAAAACTGTCGCTGGAACTCTGGGCGCCCGCTTGGCGGCGGATGGCGTGTTGTCGCTAACCGAGCCCGTTGCGACATTCCACACGAGCTTGCGCTTGCCCGCCAACGCCGAACGCACCCTGTCCGTTGAGCAATTGCTCTCGCAGCGTAGCGGCCTTCCGAAGAATGCGTACGACAACAGGCTCGAAAGTGGGGAGGCCCCAGAGACGTTGCGGCGGGATTTGGCGAACGTGAGACCCATTTGCGCACCCTCGACGTGCCACAGCTATCAGAACGTAGCCTTTGATGCGGTAAGCGAAGTGATGGCCGTGGCCGCGCACGAGCCTTTCGAGGCGCAGGCGCGCGAGCGGCTGTTCGCCCCCCTTGGGATGACCAGTGCGACCTTCGGGCTCGCGAGCCTGACAGCGGCGAAACACTGGGCCAAGCCGCATCGTAACGGTGTCGCGGCGCCTTTGCTCGATACGTACTATCGCCTGCCTGCTGAGGCGGGCGTGAACACCAACATACTTGAACTGGCGAAGTGGATGCAGGCGCAGATGGGGTTGGCGCCGGCCGTGCTCCCGGCCGAGCTTGTGTCGACGATTCAGCAAGCGCGCGTGCGCACGGACAAGCCGTATGGAAACACTCCGTTTGGACGCGCGCTGGAGGCCCCTGGCTACGGTTTGGGCATGCGCAGCTTCGTCTACAAGGGGCATCGTCTCGTGGGTCACAGCGGGGCGGTGACCGGCTATCGGGCGACGATGATGTTAGATCCCATCACCAAGACCGGCATCGTGATGATGTGGAACAGCGAGTCGAACCTACCCTTTAGGCTGCAGGCGGAATTCTTCGATCTCGCCTATGAGGCGCCGTTTACAGACTGGTTGAACCTTAAGGCGGGGGCGACCCAAACGCAGTCAAAGCCCAAGGGGCGTTGACGGAACAATTGTCTATGGGCGCGACCTACTCAACGCTCACCCTAATTCACCTGACGCGAAAATCTCGCTGCGTTGAATCTTTGAGCTACAAAGGGGAAATCCATTTTTACCCAAACTGGCTGCATGTGAGGGAGAAATAAGCTGCCGGTCTGCCCATCCTGGGGACTCCCAAATTCTCAGTTCAGTTGCGCCTTGAGACGACTTATTTCATCGTGGTCTGCTTTAATCGATGCGTACGCGCGCTGGACCACGTTACGGGCGTTTGCGGGAAGGTCCTGGTCGTCGATCACTGCCTCGTATTTGGCCTTGATGAAATTCTCACCCCGCTCAACCTCGTTGATCACGGCGCGATCGTCGCCGCCCATGATGGCGTTCTTCAGTTCGACGAACTTGTTGTGCGCCTTTCCAAGCAACGACTGATCCGTTTCCGGTGAGCCACCGAAACTGCGGACCTCCTGTTGCAGCTGTCCCACGAGCTCCGCGCGGCTTGCAGCCCGTTGGGCGAACATCGCACCGAATTGGCTCGACTGCGCGTGTTCGGCGGCTTCTCGATATCCGCTAGCGCTATCAAGCGTCGTCTCGATGAGGCTGTTGAGCACCTTCACCGCATGGTCGTTGACCGTGTCCATGGTTCATCTCCGTGTCTCAGCAAGTCCCAGAAGTCGCGAAGCGCCGAGGCGTTCCGTCGGACCGGGTTGGCAGCGCGGGGCTCCCCTAGCTTGCAGCGTGTTCATGGGGGCCGAGGGGCATGGACCTGGCATACGTTTAGTCAAATCCAGCGGCGCTTGCGGCCGACAAACCAAGCGACGGCCCCGATGGCGAGAAGGTCGATCGGGCGACCTGCCACACACCGGGTTACAAACACGCCAAGCTTGGGGAATTCCGAGACGTGCCCGGCGAAAAGCCAAGGTCTATCAAAGATCTTCTCCCGCTCTCTGCGCTTCCTCCGCGAGAACACGCTCTTTCCAAGCTATCTCGCGAACTCCTGCCCGTCGCTGCCCAGGCTCATACGAGGAGCGTCCGTTCTGATCAGCGAATGACTTTCTCAGCATTTGATGGGGGCCGAAACTCGGCGCGCACCGCCCCGTTGAGACGGCATGGTCGATACTGTTGAAAGAGCCAGACAACTGGCCCGCACGGGCAACTTTCCCAACTGGTATTTTATCATCGCAGGGCTTCGGAAGGAGGGCTGTGACGATGTGCAAAAGGCTCTTTCTGGCGTGGCGCTTCGGGCGCAGCTGGACCGACTGTGTCGGGCCGCACGGGTTGCCGGCGAGACTCGCCACTCCGACTAGGGCCGGCGCGCGAAGCTCGCTACATAGCGCGAGCCCCCGGCGGCCGGGACAGACGCCGAGGGCTCACTCGCGATCCTAAAGGGGGCAATGTTTGGATCGCCATTATCTAACCTTAGATCAGCGTCTGGAGGTCGACCTCACGGGGGCTTTCCGCGGATCACAACCGCGAGCACTTTAGCAACTCGTGCTCGGCGTCAGCAGCGGCAGCGTCTGTCGATCACCCCCGGGGGCTGAACGCGATCTGCTGCAGCGCAAACCGGATTGAGCGAAGGTGTCCTGTGACGAATTGGTTCACCTCGGCTGCAGTGTGATCAGTCCGCCAAGACAGTGTGCAACGTTGTCCTGCTGCATAAAGCCCGCAGTTCGCGTCTGAAGGTTCGGCTGCGGAGCGCTGTAAGTACGCTGACGTGCCCCTCAGCTTTCAGGCGGCAGACAATTTGATCTACCGACGGATATTCACCGGAGGTGGCCAATTCATATGCTCGCTCGACGGTGTCGCAAAGCATATTGGAAAAGTCCTTATCTGCGCCCACCGTCCCAACATCGCCGCGTTTAGTTAACTGCTTGTGCAGAGCGGCAGCCGTGATCGCTGGCATCTCGGAAACGGTCCGGGACCGGCTAGCCTTGCGACCCTTGGGTGATCAGCACGAACAGCATCACTGCCGCAGTCAGCACGAAGCCGGCCAGCACCGTCCGCCTCAAAAACACGCCAAGAGCTTCGAGATGATGACGCTTGATCGGGTCATTGACGCCGAACATCAGCGCGTTTCGCTTATTCGTCATGGCCACTCCACATCAGAAGAGCCCCAACCTGCCGAGCCCACAAATGAGCCGGCCGACGATTGTAGGACAAACAGCTCGGCCGGGGGACTGATCCAAATCGGGGGGCGCGGGTCGATTCAATGGAGCTGCTGCAAGCCGTGGCCGCGGCCTTCGCCGCAAATGAAAGCCCCCAGCGACGGGGGCTCGCTGGGGGCTGACTGGAGATGACCCCATCGGGGATGGGGAGCTACTGAAATCGCGCATCGCTGGTCGATGTTCCGTCAGCCGTGAAAATTTGACGCCGTTCAGATTGGCGCGATCGGGTTTCAGCTCGCCTTGGACGACACAACGATCGTTATCCCCATCAACACGAACGCCCCGCCAATGAGGGCCTGGAGAGGCAAATTCTCTCGCGTGAGCAGCCAGCTCGCCAGGACCGTGAACAGGTACGTGCCTCCCACGATCATCGGATAGGCGACGGCTGGACTCACCTGCCGCAAGGCGATTGCGTAGGCGATGAACGCGGTGCCGTAAGCTACGATGGCGAGCAGGTAGAAGTCACTCAGCGGCCCGATCGGACTGGGCATCGAGCGCAGCATCACGTGACCGAGTGCGGCTTCTCGAATTGAGATGGATGCTGTTGCGCTGAGAAAGGCGGAGGCCATAGCGGCCAAGATCACTGTGAGGCTCATGCCGTCCACCCTGCAAGGTGCGCGCCACACACGTGCAGGTTGACGGCCCTTTATCTGCTCCGCCCACGGGCTATGGTATGGCGATCGGGGGATGGGTGATTGACAGTCGAAATTTTGAATGATGCCGAATCTTTAACATCCGCGCGGAGAAGCGCGCCTGGGCTGGGATACAAATCACAGCGGCGAACGCTACATTGCTCGTTCTTGATTGCACTAATTCCACTTTGGGTCACTGTTATATTGGTAATTTCAGTTGCTCTTCTTCCATCTATTTTGATCAGATCACTGTGGCGTTATCCTTAGATTTTGATCGCGAAGCACATCTGAAGCTCGCTCCAAGTCATCCTTGACGTGCTGCAGCGGCTCGAGCGCTCACGATCACGGACTCCCAACCGGCGGCCTAGCCAACGCTCCTGAGCTCGGTGCTGCGGCAATGCCGCGACCAACGCGGTCGGAGGCAAATTGATGCGGGGGACTACGACGCTGAGTTCGCGCTGGAGTTAGGGCTCGCCTGCGCGTCGGTTGGCTGACGCATCGCATCGCTTCGGTGTAGGCGACGCCTCCCTTGGCCTTCCGCTAGGGTCAGGACCCATTAAATCGATTGAGGTTGGTTTGGGGAGGTGATTCAAGGTGGCAGGAGGAGCCGCCTTGAGTGATTTGCTGATGCTGACGCCGGAGCATATGCGGCGGATTGAGCCCTTCTTTCCGCGCTCACA
>NZ_JAUXZW010000075.1 GCF_030693805.1 Phenylobacterium sp. | reverse complement strand
GACCGCACACAGGTTGGACACCCGGCGCTCGGTCGCCATCAACAAACCGATGTCATCGCGGCGTGTGGTGCGCGCCATTGCCCCTGCCCACCATCTGCGCCGCCAGCTTGAGCGGCCTGGGTTCATTGGCCCGCAGCCTGTCCCTTGACGAGAACGCCCTGTCTGCGAAGGGCTGGCCTGTCCCACCGGCTGATAGGCAACCCCGAGTGTTGATGCCAGCGCTGAATGGAGCCAAGCGCCAGATATTTTTAGTCACCGAATCGATGAGAAAGCCGTAAATGGCGCTGACGTCGCGCATTACCGAATTAGCTCATTCACGGTTCGGCATGTGGCTCAAATAGGGACTGGGCCTACAACTAGCATGCTGGGGGAAGCGAGGGCAGCCGCATAGCGCTTGAGCCTGGCAATAGCGGCACAGCCGGCGCGCGCGCGCGACCAGTCCATCAACTTCAGTATCAGTGTGGGTGTCACTTTGCGGCGCTATGAAAGTGAGCTGTTGCCCCAGAACATCGAGCGGGCAGACCAGTTTCTCGACTGCCTCAAGCGGGAGGGTAGAAACCGGGCGGTGGATGGAATTGGCCGCCCCTTGAGGGTAGCGTCCACCACCCAACTTTCCGCAACGCCCGTCCAAAACACAACTTACTGGAGTTCGCGCGCCCTGGCCCGCATCACACTGGGCCGTTGCTCGTAGGTGGTGCCAAAGCGGTACAACTCGGTGAATGGGGTAAACGCGTCGCCGAGCGCTCGAACCCAGGACGCGAACACGCCGAGGTAGGCGTCCGCGATGGAGAAGTGTTCACCTACCAGCGTGTCCCTGCCCCGCAAGGCCGTCTCGATGGGGCCAAGAGCTTCGTGCAGGCGCAACAACCCTTGTTCGCGGACGGTGGCTTGCCCTTGCGCATCGGGACAGTAGCGTTGCGGTCGGTTGATGGCGCGAAAGCACCCGGCGTGGATTTCGGCGTTGAGGTAGCCCACCCAGGCCTGGGTTTGCGCGCGCACCACCGTGCCGGTGGGCGCCAACAAGTGGCTTTGTGGCGCCAGATCGGCCAGGTAAGGCAAAAGTGCCGAATTTTCGGTCAGCACTTCGCCGTTTGCCGTGACCAGTGTGGGCACCCGCCCCAGCGGGTTGAACGCCCGGTGGGGCGCTGCCGGGTCACGCAGATCGACAGGCACGACGTCGATAGGCAAACTGACTTCTTCGATGACCACATGGCAAGCCAGGCTGCAGGCGCCAGGGGTGACGTAGAGCGTGGGTGTCATGCACGCTCAAAAATCGCCGCAATGCCCTGGCCACCGCCGATGCACATGGTCACCAGCGCGTAGCGGCCCTGGATGCGGTGCAGCTCGTGGA
>NZ_JAUXZW010000064.1 GCF_030693805.1 Phenylobacterium sp. | reverse complement strand
CACCGCAGCGGGCGAAGCCGTGCTGCTGCGTGTGGCGCCCGGTGGCGGCATCGAGGGCTACATCGACAGCACCGGCGAGTCGGTGTTCACGGTGACGGTGGACACCAGCGGTGAGGTGACGCTGACCCAGTTGCGTGCCCTGCACCACACCGACGACACCAACAGCAACGAACCGCTGAGCCTGACCGACAGCCACGTCACCTTGACCCGCACCGACACCATCACCGATGGCGACGGCGATACCGGCGAGGCCGAGGCCACTGTCAACGTCGGTGCCAGCCTGGTGTTCCTGGACGACGGCCCCCAGGCCGACGCTGGCCAGGCGCTCAGCCTGCAAATCGACGAAACCTACGGCATGGGCACCTATGCGCTGACGCAGGCCGATGTGTTTGCCGCGTTTCCCACCCCGGTTTTTGGCAACGACGGCGAGGGCGCGTCCCCCGAATTTGCCCTGGTGGGCACGCCGGGTGCGCTCACCGGCTGGTGGATCAGCGGTCAGAGCGACGCAGGGCAGGAGCTGCAGCTGGTGAAGGTCTCGGACACCGAGTTCGAGCTCCGGGCCGGTGGTGCGGGCGGCTCCTTGGCGCTGACGGTGTCCATCGATGCCCTTGGCGGCGAGGTGTTGATCACCCAACATGTTGCACTCCACCACCCGGTGACCACGGATCACAACGAACCCATCGCCCTGGTTGGTCTGATCTCCGTGCAACGCACCGTGTTCGATGGCGACGGTGACAGCGCCAGCCAGCTCGCAGCGCTGAACATCGAGGTGCTGGATGACGGGCCACAAGACCTGCAGCCTGCGCCGGGCGTGTTGTCCAACACCGTGGGCGCCGACGCCACCTTCATGTTGGACCAGGATGGCGAGATCGCTCTGAACGTCGGCGCCGACGCCCCAGGGACGGTCACCTTCAACCCCAGCCTCGATGGCGTGGCCGCCACCAACTCGGCGGGCGATCCCTTGTACTCGAGTGGCCTGCCCATGACCTACAGCTTGTCGGCGGGCGGCACGGTGCTGACCGCGTCCAACGCGCTGGGGCCGGTGTTCACCGTCACCCTCGATGCTGGCGCGGCCACCTACACCGTCGCGATGTTGGCCACGGTGGACGGTGGCGAACCGGCCATCGATTTCAGCGCCGCCGGTGGCTACAACTTCGTCGGCGGCAACGCGTCGTGGGCGGGGTTTAACACAGTGTCGGACGACAACAGCAAAGACCTGCTGCTCACGCCCATGACCAATGGCGCCAGCGGAGGCACGGTCAACACCAACGCCGCTTCCGGGGGCATCAGTGCCGGCGCCTCCGTGGGCACCAACGAAACCCTGCGGGTGGACTTTGTGAACGACCTCGGCGGCACGCCCGTGAGTGGCGGCGACTTTGCCACTACCGCCAACCAAACCCAGTCGTTCGATGGCCACTACAACACCAACGGCGCCACCGCAGCCATTGGTGTGGGCGGCGGCGCCGGCACCACCACCACCATAAACATCAGTGCCTACGACGACAGCGATTCGGGCGTGTTGAAGGAGGTGGGCGATGGCTCGCAGGACACGATCGTGGCGGTGAGCATCATCCAGGGCTCGGAGAGCGTGTTGGTGTTGGTGAGCA
>NZ_JAUXZW010000059.1 GCF_030693805.1 Phenylobacterium sp. | reverse complement strand
CGCGCTGACCTTTGATTCATCCATCGGCAGTCCGGAAGATTTCCGCAAGCTGCTGGTGTCTGAAGACCAGCGCTGGAAAGACGTTTTGAAGCAGGTCAAGATCCGGCTCGACTAAAGGAAATCCGCAATGAACCGCCATATGCTCGCGGCAACAATAGCCGTCGCCCTCGTGGCGCCTGCCGTCACTGCCATTGCCGCAGAAAAGTATCCCTCACGCCCCGTGCGCCTGATCGTACCCTACGCTCCCGGCGGCGGCTCCGATACCATCGCGCGGGTCATCGGCCAGAAACTCGGCGAACGCCTGGGTCAGGCCTTTGTGATCGACACCCGCCCGGGCGCCGCCAGTCTGATCGGCACAGAAATCGTCGCCAAGGCGGCCGGCGACGGCTACACGCTGATCCTTGCGGATGTTCCGCATGCCATCAATCCCGCGATCGCCGCAAAACCGTCCTACGACGCGGTAAAAGACTTCGCCCCGATCATGCGCGTGGTCACCTCCACCCAGGTACTGGCTGCGCACCCGTCATTCAAACTCAATTCACTGAAAGAACTGCTGGCGCTGCCGCGTGCCCAGGCCGAAAAGATTGCATTGGCCAGCACCGGACAGGGTGGTTCGCCGCACATGACCTATGAGTTGCTGCGGGCCAAGACCGGACTGACGCTCAATCATGTGCCTTATAAAGGGGGCGGTCCCGCCATCAGCGATCTCGTCGCCAACCAGGTTCCGCTGGCACTGACCGGCTCACCCGTGATCGTTCCCCACCTCAAGGCCGGACGCATCAAGGGCCTGGCCATGACCGCCGCAACACGCAACCCCCTGCTGCCGGGTGTGCCCACTTTTATCGAATCGGGCGTGCCGGATTTTGTCGTCGCGCACTGGTACGGCTTTCTAGCACCGGCCGGCACACCCCCGGCGATCGTCAAACTGCTGCACCAGGAAATCGCACGCGCCCTTGAACAGCCCGACGTCAGGGAGCGTCTCGCCAGTCTCGCACTCGAAATGGCGCCGCTCGGCCCGGATGAGTTCCGCAGGCTGATTGAATCCGACGTGAAACGCTGGAAGGAAGTTGTTGCCAAATCCGGCATCACATTCAACTGACGCGATGAGTTACCTCACCCACCTCCAGGACAGCCAGGGCAGGCACTTCGACCCCGGAACCCCGCACAGCGCGCCGCCTGCAGACGGATTGCGCGCACGCTACGATCTTGACCGTTTGCGCCGCGAAGTCACGGTGGAAACCATCGCGCGCGGCCCCGCGAGTCTCTGGCGCTATGCACCGCTGCTGCCGGTGGCGCGGCCCGAAAACGCGGTTTCGCTCAATGAGGGCTGGACGCCATTACTGCAGGCCCCCCGGCTCGCCCGCTCGCTCGGCATGAAACAACTCGCGGTCAAGGATGAGGGACGCAACCCCAGCGGTACTTTCAAGGATCGTGGCGCATCGGTCGCCGTCACGCGTTATCTCGAACTGGGTGTGAAAACCGTGGCGCACAACAGCTCTGGTAACGCCGGCGGCTCGTGGAGCCTGTATGCGGCGCGCGCCGGCATCACCTGCGTCAATCTGCTGCCGACGGATGCGCAACCGGCGAGCCGCCAGCACTGCCGCGCCAGCGGACAACCGGTTTTTTTGCTGGAAAACTGGCATGACGGCGGACGCCTGGTGGCAGAAGCCTGCGAAAAAAACGGCTGGCTCAACATCTGCACGCTGCGCGAGCCGTACCGGCTCGAAGGCAAAAAAACCATGGGCCTGGAAATCGCCGAACAACTCGGCTGGCGCATGCCCGACGTCATCGTTTATCCGATGGGCGGCGGCCTCGGCGCCATCGCGATCTTCAAAGCCTTCGAGGAACTGCTGCAGCTCGGCTGGATCACTGGAAAATTACCGCGGCTTTATGTCACCCAATACGAAGGCTGCGCGCCGGTGGTCAAGGCGTTCGACGAGAAGCGCGAGGAATGCACCCCTTGGGGAAAAATCGACATCCCGCCGGGCGGCCTGAAATCACCCAATCCGCCGGGCGGTCGCGCGGTGCTTGAACTGATCCGCAAACACGGCGGCGGTGCGCTGGCCGTCACCGCGGACGAAGCGCTGGCGGCGGTAGACGAAATGACGCACGAGGAAGGACTGTTCCCATGCCCGGAAAGTGCCACCACACTGGTTGGCCTGCGCAAAGCCATTGCGCGCGGCTGGATCAAGACGGATGAAGAAGTGGTGCTGATCAGCACCGGTTCGGGATTGAAATCAATTCCGACACTGGAGACGCCA
>NZ_JAUXZW010000056.1 GCF_030693805.1 Phenylobacterium sp. | reverse complement strand
TCCACTGCAGCCAGAATGCGTGCGAATGCGGCATCCACGTCCTCTGACAATCGGCTGCCCTCCGTCACTCGGCTCACGGTCTGGTGGATCAGTTTGGCAATTTCGCGGGCTGCAAGCGTCGACTTTTCGGCCAGCTTACGTACCTCATCAGCCACCACCGAAAAGCCCACGCCGTGCTCGCCGGCTCGTGCAGCCTCGATCGCCGCATTGAAGGCCAACAAATGGGTCTGGCTGGAGATCTCGCTGATGGTGTCCACAATCTCGTGAATGTCAGACGATGAACGTTCAATGGCCAGAATTGCCTCGCGCGAGCGCCGTACCAGCTGGCTGCCTTCACCAGCTTCCCGCTGGGTTTGTGCCGCCAAGTCCGACGAACGCTCCGCGCCGTGCACCAAATGTTTGATAGAGCCACTCATCGTTAGGAGCACGCCGGTGATGTCATCCACCCGCTGCGATACGGCACGTTCACGCAACACCTGCGCGGTCACGTCTACAGCGTACTTCACCACCTTATAGGGCTTGCCATCCACATCCCGGATGGGGTTGTAGGTCGCCTGAATCCAGACCTCGGCACCATGCTTTCCGATGCGGCGGTAGCGCGCACTCTGAAACTTTCCCTCACCCAGGTCGGCCCAGAAATCTCGATAGGCCTGGCTCTGCACCAAGTTGGATTCGCAGAACATGCTGTGATGCTTTCCCTGCACTTCTTCTGCGGTGTAACCCATGGTGCGCAGGAAATTTGGGTTGGCATCAAGGACATTTCCCTGCATGTCAAACTCAATGACAGCCTGAGACAGCCCAATGGCGTCGAGTTTTCCTTTGGTTTCGGCCGCCAAGACCATGTCGCGTGTAATGTCGGTGGCCAACTTAACAACCTTATAGGGCTTGCCCGATGCATCCAAGATAGGGTTGTAAGATGCCTGAATCCAGATCGCCCGACCATCCTTGGACAGGCGGCGATAGCGACCGGCATTGAACTCCCCCCGGCCCAGCCGCTCCCAAAAGACCGTGTACTCCGTGGAGCTGGTGATTTCCGAAGGGCAAAACATGCGGTG
>NZ_JAUXZW010000050.1 GCF_030693805.1 Phenylobacterium sp. | reverse complement strand
GCCGACACCGCGCTGAAGACCGCCAACTCCGGCTATCTGACGCGTCGTCTGGTCGACGTGGCGCAGGACTGCATCATCACCGAGGAAGACTGCGGCACCACGCGCGGCATCACGCTGCGCGCCGTGGTCGAAGGCGGCGATGTGCTGGTCTCGCTGGGCCTGCGCGTGCTGGGTCGCTTCGCGGCCGAGGACATCAAGGATCCGAGCACCGGCGAAGTGGTCGTGCCGGCCGACACCTACCTCGACGAGAACATGACCGACGTGATCGAAGCCGCGGCGGTGCCGTCGGTGAAGGTCCGCTCGGTGCTGACCTGCGAAGCCAAGGTCGGCGTCTGCGGCGCCTGTTACGGCCGCGACCTCGCGCGCGGTACGCCGGTGAACATCGGCGAAGCGGTGGGCGTCATCGCTGCGCAGTCGATCGGCGAGCCGGGCACCCAGCTCACCATGCGGACGTTCCATATCGGCGGCACCGCCCAGGTGGCCGAGCAGTCGTTCTTCGAAAGCGGCAACGACGGCACCGCCTCGATCACCGGCGGCGGCACCGTGGTGAACGCCGACGGCGACCTGATCTGCATGAGCCGCAACCTGCACCTCACCGTGCAGATCGACGGCAAGGACCGCGAATCCTACAAGCCGCCGTACGGTGCCCGCCTGCGGGTCAAGAACGGCGACAAGGTGAAGCGCGGCCAACGGCTGGCGGAGTGGGACCCCTACACCACTCCGATCATCACCGAAGTCGGCGGCAAGGTGCGCTTCGAGGTCCTGGTGGAGAACGTCTCCTTCCGCGAGGAAGCTGACGAGGCCACCGGCATCTCCAACCGCGTGGTCGTCGACTGGCGCGCCTCCACCAAGGGCACGGACCTGCGTCCGGCGCTCGCGGTGATCGACTCCGACGGCGCCTACAAGCGCCTGGCGAACGGTGGTGAGGCCCGTTACCTGCTGCCCGTGGGCGCGGTTCTCTCCGTCGGCGACGGCGACGAGGCCAAGCCCGGCGACGTGCTGTCGCGACTGCCGACCGAAAGCGCCAAGACGCGCGATATCACCGGCGGTCTGCCGCGGGTGGCGGAGCTGTTCGAAGCGCGCAGGCCGAAGGATTGCGCGGTCATCGCCGAGATGGACGGCCGGGTCGAGTTCGGGCGCGACTACAAGAACAAGCGCCGGATCAAGATCACCCCGGAGGACGGCGGCGAACCCGTCGAATTCCTGATCCCGAAGGGCAAGCACATCGCCGTCCACGACGGGGACATCATCCGCAAGGGCGAGTACCTGATCGACGGCAACCCGGATCCGCACGACATCCTGCGCATCCTGGGCATCGAGGAGCTGGCCAACTTCCTGGTGAACGAGATTCAGGAGGTCTATCGACTGCAGGGCGTGCCGATCAACGACAAGCACATCGAGACCATCGTGCGCCAGATGCTGCAGAAGGTGGAGATCCTCGAGATCGGCGACACCGCGCTGCTCAAGGGCGATCACATCGACAAGCCCGAGGTCGAGGAAGAGAACGCCAGGGCGCTTGCCCGCGGCGGACGTCCGGCGCTCACCCAGCCGGTTCTGCTGGGGATCACCAAGGCGAGCCTGCAGACCCGCAGCTTCATCTCGGCGGCCTCGTTCCAGGAGACCACGCGCGTCCTCACCGAGGCTTCTGTCCAGGGCAAGGTCGATACCCTGGAGGGGCTGAAGGAGAACGTCATCGTCGGCCGGCTGATCCCGGCGGGTACGGGGTCCTACCTGCGCAACCTGCAACGCATCGCCGCCAAGCGCGACGAAGCGCTCACCGCGAGCCGGGTGGAGGCCATGGAGCCGCTCCCGGAGATCATCGCGGCGGACGCCGAGGCGGAGAAGGTCGAGACCTGAGCCGGTCGCGACGAACCTGATATGCCGACGGCCCGGGAGCGATCCCGGGCCGTTCTGCTGTCGGGCGACCAAGCAAGGGCTCGCGAACGGCGGTTGCAGGAGGGACGACGATGACCAGGAGGTCGCTTGGGAAGATCACCGGGTATCGCGTGATGATCGCGCTCGCCGTGGTGGTCGGCCTACTGGCCTGGTGGGCCGTGACCACCGGCGAAAACACCAAGGCAAGGCGCCAGGGCCTGGCCTATGTCGAGCACTGCGCGACTGCATTCGTCGCCGCCAAACCGCTGGCGCTGGGATTGCAGGGCGCCGACGTGAACATGACGCCCCCGGAGATCATGGCGAAGGGGGCGCCGACGCGTATCCAGTGCAACTACACAGCGCGCAGCGGCGAGGTCGGCGCCCTCATCGTGGATGTCGCCTGCGCCGATCCGCTCGACCCTCGCTGCAGGAAGATCGTCGCCGTCGTGACGCCGGACGGAGAGGGCGGCTACCGCGCGAAATGACCGCGTGAAGTCACATACACGTATGTCGCCTTTCATACGCGTACGCAGGTCCTAAATGTGGATCTCCACACCTGAAGGAGATCCCGCGTGCCGCTACTGCTCTGTCCCAACTGCAACGCCTCGATGCAGAACGTGAACCGTTCCGGCGTCGAACTCGACATGTGCCCCAGCTGCCGCGGGGTGTGGCTGGATAGGGGCGAGCTGGAGAAGATCCTGGCGGGCTCGCGCGAGGACGTAGGCGCCCGCGATCGGTTCGAGCGCGAGGTCAGCGCCTTCCACAAAGATCCTGACGACTGGAAGAAGCGCCACGCCTACGACGCCCAGCAGGGGCGCTATCGCTACGGCGACGACGACGAGCGCTATCGCAAGAAGAAGCGCTTCGACATCTTCGACATCTTCGACTGAGCCAGGACCGGGAAGGGGTTCGCGCGCGTCCATGCGAACGTTGACGACGCAGCCCTTCCCGACTATGTAGCGCGCTCCTTCGTGGCCGGGATTCGTCCCAGCCCCGTTGAGCGGCCGCCTCGATATGGGCGGCGAGACCCGCCGTCGCCCAGCGCGTCGGCGAGTTTTCTGCGTTCCACGGGCGGTCTCGAAACCAGACGACAAC
This sequence comes from Phenylobacterium sp., assembly GCF_030693805.1. Classification (GTDB taxonomy): domain Bacteria; phylum Pseudomonadota; class Alphaproteobacteria; order Caulobacterales; family Caulobacteraceae; genus Phenylobacterium. The sequence goes on along the minus strand of NZ_JAUXZW010000050.1, from coordinate 2,043 downwards.
ATGGACCCTGAGGCGCATCGGCCCAACGGCACACGCCTCCACGAGCAAGAAGAGACCAGATTGCCCACCGTCAACCAGCTCATCCGCAAGCCGCGCCAGGACAAACCCTCGCGCAACAAGGTGCCGGCCCTCAAGGGCTGCCCTCAGCGCCGCGGCGTCTGCACCCGCGTCTATACGACGACCCCGAAGAAGCCGAACTCGGCCCTGCGTAAGGTCGCCAAGGTGCGTCTGACCACCGGCATCGAAGCGGTGTGCTACATCCCCGGCGAACGCCACAATCTGCAGGAGCACTCGGTGGTGCTGATCCGCGGCGGCCGGGTGAAGGACCTTCCGGGCGTCCGCTACCACATCCTGCGCGGCGTGCTCGACACCCAAGGGGTCAAGGACCGCAAGCAGCGTCGTTCGCTCTACGGCGCCAAGCGTCCTAAGTAAGGAAAGAAGATATGTCCCGCCGCCGTCGCGCCGAGAAACGTGAAGTCCTGCCGGATCCCAAGTTCGGCGACCTCACCGTCACCAAATTCATGAACTACGTGATGTACGAGGGCAAAAAGGCCGTCGCCGAAAACATCATGTATGGCGCCTTCGATATCCTGGAATCCAAGCGCAAGGATCAGGGCCCGCTGGAGACCTTCCATGCGGCTCTGGACAATGTCGCTCCGGCGATCGAGGTCCGCTCCCGCCGGGTCGGCGGCGCGACCTACCAGGTCCCCGTCGAAGTCCGTCCGGACCGCCGCAAGGCGCTCGCCATCCGCTGGCTGGTCACCGCTGCGCGCAAGCGCGGCGAGAACACCATGACCGAGAAGCTGGCCGGTGAGCTGCTGGACGCCTCTTCCAACCGCGGTTCCGCGGTGAAGAAGCGCGAAGACACCCACAAGATGGCCGAGGCGAACCGCGCCTTCTCGCATTACCGCTGGTAACGCCGACCATCCATTTGCTTTCCGGCGCGGGCGGTTTGAGCTAAACCGCCCGCGCTGTTCGTTCTGCCCCTGAAGATCGTTTACAAGTCGAGCCGAACTCCATGCCCCGCACGACCAATATCGAGGACTACCGCAACTTCGGCATCATGGCGCACATCGATGCCGGGAAGACCACGACGACGGAGCGGATCCTCTACTACACCGGCAAGAGCCATAAGATCGGCGAAGTCCATGACGGCGCGGCCACTATGGACTGGATGGAGCAAGAGCAGGAACGCGGCATCACCATCACGTCGGCGGCCACCACCGCGATGTGGAAGGGCAAGCGCCTGAACATCATCGACACCCCCGGGCACGTGGACTTCACCATCGAAGTCGAACGTTCGCTTCGGGTGCTTGACGGCGCCGTCGCGGTGCTGGACGGCAACCAGGGCGTCGAGCCGCAAACTGAAACGGTGTGGCGTCAGGCCGACCGCTACGACGTGCCGCGCATTGTGTTCGTCAACAAGATGGACAAGATCGGCGCCGACTTCGAGATGTGCCTGCGCACGATCCGCGAGCGACTGGGCGTCAAGGCCGTGCCGATCCAGCTGCCGATCGGCGCCGAGGCTTCGCTGAAGGGCGTGGTCGACCTGGTGCGCATGAAGGCGATCGTCTGGGACAGTGAAGGCCTGGGCGCGAACTACCACGACGAAGAGATCCCGGCCGACATGAAGGAAGCGTGCGACACCGCGCGCAGCTACATGATCGAGAACTCGGTCGAGCTCGACGACGAGGCGATGGAAGCCTACCTGTCCGGCGAAGAGCCGTCGGAAGAGGTGATCAAGAAGTGCCTGCGCAAGGCGGTTCTCACCGGCGCCTTCTATCCGATCCTCGCGGGCTCCGCGTTCAAGAACAAGGGCGTGCAGCCGCTTCTGGACGCGGTGGTCGACTACCTGCCGTCGCCCGTCGACATCCCGCCCACCAAGGGCATCGACTTCAAGACCGAAGCCGAAGTCGAACGTCGCGCCTCCGACGACGAACCGCTGTCGGTGCTGGCGTTCAAGATCATGGACGACCCCTTCGTGGGCTCGCTGACCTTCTGCCGCATCTATTCGGGCAAGCTGGAAACCGGCATGGGCCTGCT
>NZ_JAUXZW010000049.1 GCF_030693805.1 Phenylobacterium sp. | reverse complement strand
CGTCGTCTTGCCGACGCCGCCCTTGCCCATCAGCATGACGAGGCCATGACCATCGGCGGCGATCCCGTCCACCAGTTCCGAAAGGCTGGGCGCGTGCAGCTCAACCGGTTCGCCGACCGCCGCTTCGATGTGCGATGGCGTCGCAACGAGGAGCTGGCGTAACGCATCGAGTCCGACGAGATTGAATGGCTTCAATGGCACATAGTCGCAGGGCAAGCTGCGTAGCGCATCGGGCGTCGCCGCCAAAGCAGCCTGCTCGCGCGCGTAAAGGGCGGCGGCGAGCGCATCGAGCGCCGCCTCTTCCTTCGGCAGTAGCCCATTCACGACGAGGAATTGCTGATTGAGGCCAATCGCCGCCAGCTCCTCATGCGTGCGCGCGGCTTCACGCAGCGCGGAGTTTTGCGCACGGGCGACGAGGATGAGGCGGGTGCGATGACCGTCGGCCAAAGCGGCGACCGCGGCGCTGTATTGCGCGCGCTGCTTTTCCAATCCAGCAAGCGGACCGAGGCAGGAGGCGTCGCCTTTCCCCGCCTCAAGGAAGCCGCTCCACGCGACGGGAAGCTGCAGCAGGCGGATGGTGTGTCCGGTCGGCGCCGTGTCGAAGACGACATGGTCGTATGCCGATGTAATGGCGGCGTCCGTCAACAGCGCGGTGAATTCGTCGAAAGCGGCGATTTCCGTCGTGCAGGCTCCGGAAAGCTGCTCTTCGATGCCCTTCACCACGACTTCGGGAAGCTTGCCGCGCACGGGGCCGACGATGCGGTCGCGATAGGCTTGCGCGGCGGCCTGCGGGTCGATTTCAAGTGCGAACAGGTTCGGCACGGCGTCAATCGCCGTGATTTTATCGCCGATGCCGACCCCAAACACCTGCCCGACATTCGAGGCCGGATCGGTGCTGACAAGCAGCACGCGGCGTCCGGCTTCAGCGAGCTCTATCGCCGTCGCGCAGGCAATCGAGGTTTTGCCGACGCCGCCCTTGCCGGTGAAGAAAAGGAAGCGCGGAGCCTGTTCAAGAAACTTCATTTCGGCCTTTCAGCAGCAGGAGGAGCCGCTGCAACATG
>NZ_JAUXZW010000038.1 GCF_030693805.1 Phenylobacterium sp. | reverse complement strand
GTCAGCGACACCCGCGAAGCCACGCCATCGCAGCGTGACTTTTCGGCTCCTCGCGGTTAAGATCGCCTCATCATGATCCACCCAGCCGCGACCTATTCGTTTTGGTTTAGCTATCCGACGCCTCTGGCGGCGGACGGGTTCGGCATGACATGACGCGCAAGTCATAGAAACCACCCCATCAGCCGCCAGCGCACCTGGCGGCTTTTTTGTGCCGCCGATGCGCTGATCCAAGGACCAGCGAGACATGCCCGGCGCCACAGACGATCTGAGAATCCTCGATATCAAGACCCTCAGCCCGCCCGAACAGGTGCTGGCCGAGTTCCCGGTCGACGCCCGCGCGGGTCGCACCGTCGCGGACGGCCGCGCCGCTGCTCAGGCCATCCTGCATGGCCGCGACGACCGGCTGCTGGTGGTGATCGGCCCCTGCTCGATCCACGATCCGGCGGCCGCCCTCGAGTACGCCGAACGACTGGCCCAGGTGCGTCAGCGGCTCAGCGGCTCGCTCGAGATCGTCATGCGGGTCTATTTCGAGAAGCCGCGCACGACGGTGGGCTGGAAAGGGTTGATCAACGATCCGCGTCTCGATGGCAGCTTCCAGATCGACGAGGGACTGCGCGCCGCGCGCACGCTGTTGCTGCGCGTCGCCGAGTTGGGCCTGCCGGCGGGCTGCGAGTTCCTCGACGTGATCACCCCGCAGTACATCACCGACCTGGTGAGCTGGGGCGCGATCGGCGCACGAACCACGGAGAGCCAGATCCATCGCGAGATGGCCTCGGGCCTGTCCTGCCCCGTGGGCTTCAAGAACGGCACCTCAGGCGACGTGCAGATCGCCATCGACGCCGTGAAGGCGGCCAGCCAGCCGCACCATTTCCTGGCGGTGACCAAGGACGGCCGCTCGGCGATCGCCTCCACGGCGGGCAACGCCGACGCCCACGTGGTCCTGCGAGGCGGGCGCATGCCCAACTACGACACCGCCAGCGTCGCGGTCGCCTGCGCGCAGATGGCGGCGGCGGGCCTCGCCCAGCGGGTGATGATCGACGCCAGCCATGCCAACAGCGGCAAGAATCCGGACAACCAGCCGGGCGTCGTCGACGCCGTCGCCCGTCAGATCGAGGCCGGCGAACGGCGCGTGTTCGGGCTGATGGTCGAGAGCAACCTGCTGGGCGGGCGCCAGGAACTGGTCGCCGACGCGCCGCTGGTCTACGGGCGCAGCATCACCGACGGCTGTATCGACTGGCAGACCTCGGTGTGGGTCATGGAGCGGCTGGCCAACGCCGTGGAGGCCCGCCGCGCCCGCAGCGGCGTCAAGGCGGACGTCCGGGGCTAGCCTGCGCAGCGCGGGCGCCACATGGTGTCCGCCCACCCGCAACCGAGCCAGGAGTCCATCATGATCGAGATGGTCATCGAACAACGCCGTCGCGACCTGGGCGGCTTCGAAGTCGGCCGCGTGCTGCCGTTCGCGCAGCGAAGGATGATCGGGCCGTTCATCTTCTTCGACCACATGGGCCCGGCACGGTTCACCGCCGGCTTCGGTCGCGACGTCGACGTGCGTCCGCATCCGCACATCGGCCTGTCGACGCTGAGCTACCTGTTCGACGGCGCCATGACCCATCGCGACAGCGTCGGCGTCACCCAGGCCATCCGGCCGGGCGAGGTCAATTGGATGACGGCCGGCAAGGGCATCACCCACTCCGAGCGGTTCGAGGAGCTGCGCGCCCATGGCGGGCCGATGGATGGCATCCAGGCGTGGATCGCCCTGCCCAACGAAGCCGAGGAGATCGACCCCGACTTCTCCCACCACGCCGCAGCCGAGTTGCCGGCCCATGAGTCCGACGGCCTGGTCGCGCGGCTGATCGCCGGCGAGGCCTTCGGCGCTCGCTCGCCGGTCAAGACCCATTCGCCAATGTTCTACGTGCACTGGGCGCTGCAACCCGGTGCGAAGGCGCAGCTTGAGGCCCACTATTCGGAGCGCGCGGCTTATGTCGCCCGTGGATCTGTGGAGGTCGACGGCCGCACCTATGGGACCGGCCAGATGCTGGTGTTCGCACCCGGCCAGCCGGTCGTGGTCACTGGCGTCACGCCGGCCATCGTCATGCTGCTGGGCGGAGAACCCGTCGGTGAACGGTTCATCGAATGGAACGTCGTCGCCTCCTCGCGCGAACGCATCGAGCAGGCCAAGGCCGACTGGCGCGCCGGCCGCATGAAGCTGCCCGACGCCGACCACGATGAGTTCATCCCGCTGCCTGAACCCACGCCGCCCGCCAACCCGATGTCGTGACCTGCCCTGCACGCCCGGGTTTCGGCTTGCTAGATTTCATGTTGCAAGTCATTCTCATATGCATGACAGGCATGGAGCGCGTCATGATCATGCGAGCGGCGGGTGAATCGATGCTGGTGCGGCTGATGCAGCTCGAGCGCGACGAACGGTCCGACAGCCGGCGGCCCAAGCCAAGGGTAGTCGGCTTCCGGGCGCCGACTAGCCCTTCAGCGCCTTGCGGGTCTGTTCCCAGTACTGGGCGCCGGTTATCAGGGTGACCACCGCCGCCAGCCAGAACAGGGTGTGGGCGAAGATCGACACCGGCTCCAGCAGTCCGCCCTCGTAAGGCAGACCGAACGCTCCCCACGAGGCCACGAACAGCTCGAACGCCAGCGCTGTAAGTTGCAGGGTTGTCTTCCACTTCGCCAGCAGGGTGACCGGCAACTTGATCCCCTTGCCGGCGCCCACTTCGCGCAGCGCGCTGACGGTGAATTCACGGAACAGGATGAGGCCCGCGGGCAACAGCACCATCGGCTGCGGCCCCAGCGCCATCAGGCCCAGCACCGCGCCGCAGACCAGCACCTTGTCGCCGATCGGATCGAGGATCGCGCCCCACACGGTCTCGGCGTCCAGCTTGCGCGCCAGCCAGCCGTCGAAGAAATCGGTGACCGCGGCGATCACGAACGCCCATACCGCCCAGCGCTGCAGGGCGAACTGCATCTCCGGCGTGAGCCTGCCGTTGAGATAGGGCACGCCCCCGGCGGCCGCCGCCAGCGCCAGGAACATGAACAACGCCAGCACCAGCCGGAGCGAAGTCAGGATGTTGGGAAGGGCTTGCATGCCGAGCCTTTTCGAGAACGCCGCGCAGCCCTGAACGCACGAGCCCACGTTTCGCCCAAGGCATAGCTCGCTACTGGCGCGAAAGGGAGCGCGAAACCTCTAGTCCGCCGCGAACTCGGTGCGGGTGAGGCCGGCGGGCGGGTCGCCGAAGAACACCTCCACGGCGCGGACCTGGCCGTTTGCGAACTCCAGCCGCTCGACGTTGCGGAACACTGCGCCGGCCATGCTCTCGCATTCATAGGCGACCAGCACCACGTCGCCTGCTTGCACCACC
>NZ_JAUXZW010000027.1 GCF_030693805.1 Phenylobacterium sp. | reverse complement strand
CGCCACCGGCGATGCGGCGTTCGGCGGCGCGGGTAACGACACCCTCGACGGCGGCGCAGGCAATGACCTGCTGCAGGGCAACGCCGGCAACGACAGCCTGGTCGGCGGCGCGGGAAGCGACACCGTCTATGGCGGTCAAGGGACCGACACCATCACCGGCGGCACGGGCGTCAACTTCCTGCAGGGCAACAAGGGCGCCGACATCATCACCGGCGGCACGTCGTCCGACACCATCCTCGGCGGTCAGGACAACGACTCGATCACCGGCGGCGGCGCGGCTGACTACCTCAGCGGCGACCTCGGCAACGACACCATCGCCGGCGGTACGGCGGCTGACCAGATCTTCGGCGGCGACGGATCCGACACCATCGTCGGCGGCGGCGGCGCGGACGTGCTGAACGGCGGCGCCGGCAACGACGCGATCACCAGCGCCACGGACGCGGCGACCATCTGGGGCGGCCAGGACGACGACACCATCACGCTGGGCGCCGGCGGCCAGGTCAACGGCAACGAAGGCCAGGACCTGATCAACGGCGGCGCCAACACGGCGACCACCGGTGAAGTCCTGCTCGGCGGCCAGAACAACGACACCATCAACGGCAACGGCGGCGCCGACACCCTCAACGGCAACGAAGGTGATGACCAAATCACCGGCGGCGCCGATGCGGACACCATCCTCGGTGAAGACGGCGACGACGTGCTGGGCGGAGCCGGCGGAGCCGACACCATCACCGGCGGTGCGGGCGATGACGCCATCACCCTCGGCACGGCTTCGGCGACGACGATCAACGTCGGCGACGGTGGCTTGGGTGACGACACGATCACCGGCGGCGCGGATCGCGACAGCATCAGCGGCGGCGACAACGGCGACATCCTCGGCGGCGCGGCTGGCACCGACACCATCGCTGGTGGCGCTGGCAACGACACCATCACGGGTGGCGCTGGAAAGGACCAACTCACCGGCGGCGCGGGTCAAGATCGCTTCGTGTTCGGCGCCTCGGACTCCGGTTCGACCGTCGGCTCGTTCGACCTGATCAACGACTGGGAGACCACCGATCGCCTTGATTTCGCGGTGGCTGGCGTCTCCTACACCGAAAGCACCCAGGCCGACTTCGCCACCGCGGTCACCTTCGCCAACGCCCAGATCACGGCCGGTGTCGATGTGGTCGCCGTCCAGGTCGGGACCGACACCGTGGTCTTCGCCGACACCGGCGCCGACAACGGAACCTACGAGGACGCCCTGGTCCTCGTGGGCCGCACCATCAACGACATCTCCGACACCAACCTCACGCCGGACGCTCCCGGCGCGGCGACGGTGCTCAACGGCACCGCCGGAATCGACACCCTCACGGGCACGGCGGGCGACGACCTGATCTCGGGCCTTGCCGGCGCGGACTCGATCACGGCTCTGGCCGGCAATGACACCATCGACGGCGGGGTCGGCGCGGACACCATCGACGGCGGCCTGGGCGCCGATAGCATCGTCGGCAACGACGGAGCTGACTCCCTGGTCGGCGGTTCGGGCGCCGACACCATCGACGGCGGCATTGGCGCGGACGTGTTCCTCGGCGGTACGGGCGCAGACAGCCTGGTTCTGGCGGCGGGCGCGGCTGACGAAGTTCAGATCGCGGCTGGAGACTCCGGCGTCACCGCGGCTGCGACCAGCTCCGCAGGCGCCGACTCGATCACCGGCTGGGTCTCGGCCGACCACAGCATCGACTTCCTCGGCTTCGTGCCTGCCACGGGCGTCAACTACGCAGAGGGCGGCGCGCCCGTCGCCGACTACGCCACGGCCTACGCCGCGGCCAACGTCGCGCTCGACACCACGGTCATCTACTACGCCGCCGAGATCACCGGCGTCGGCGTCGTGGTGTTCCACGATAACGACGCGGACGGCGCCTTCGAAAACGGCGAAGACGCCGTGATCCTGGTCGGCCGCGCGCTGACCGACATCGCCTTCGCCGACATCACCTGATCGCCGCGCGACTCCAGTCGCTTCGGCAGCGCCCGTGGATCGCGAAAGCGGTTCGCGGGCGTTTGTCGTTTGAGGGGGAGTGCAATCATCGGAACGGCTCGGCGGCGATTTTCCCAAAAGGGATATGGCGAACCCCCAGAAGCAGGTCTGGACCACCCATCAAACCATCCTCGGCTCGCTGCTGATTTAACCTGACAACGCCATCGCGTCGGCGGCGATCTGTGTTCTCCGATGGTCTGGTGGCCGACTGGCGCGCGCGCCGCGGTCGTCGCTCATGCGGCGTGCGAGGCCATCGCGCGCCCGGCGAAAGGGGTGTCGGCGCGCAGCACCACGCCGGTCGCGGACTCGGTGATGAACAGGCTGCGGCCGCCGTCCCCGCCGAAGGCGAGGTTTGTCCAAAGGGAGCCGGGCTCGGCTTCGATGAGATGGGTGGGGCGGCCGCGCAGGTCGAACCGCCACACGCCCATTCCGGGGTGGCAGACCCACAGGCCGCCCTCGTCGTCGAGGGCCAAGCCGTCGGGCCCCGCCGCGCCGCCCGATAGCTGCACGAATAGGCCGGCCTTGGAGACGCCGCCGTCGGGCATCAACGGCAAGCGCCACACCGCATTGCCGCGAGTGACCCCGATGTAGAGCTGCGTCCCGGCCAGGTTCATGACAAGGCCGTTGGGGCTGGGCACGGTGCTGATCAGCAGCTCCAGGCCCCGCTGCTCGCTCCAGCGGTAGACGCGCCCCGTGGCGTCGTGCAGGCCGGTCTGGCCCTGGTCGGTGAAATAGAGCTCGCCGGCGGAGCCAAAGAACAGGTCGTTGCAGCCTTTGAACCCCTCACTGCGATGCCTCTCGAGGAACGGCGTCACTTGGCCGTTCTGGGGGTCGACCTGCAGGATCCCGCGCTTGTAGTCGGCGACGAATAGCCGTCCGTCAGGGTGGACCTTCAGTCCGTTCGGCCAGCCGTCGTATTCGGCCACCAGGCTCCATTCGCCGCCCGGCGTGATGCGGAAGATCCGGCCGAACGCAATATCGACGACATAGAGGTTTCCCTCCCGGTCGAAGCTCGGCCCCTCCAGGAAGGACGAATGGGCGTGCCCGGGGAGGTTGACGTCGCCCCATGCGCTGGCGGTGCGGGTGCGGAAGGCGTCCGGCAAGCGAGCGAACGGCTCGGCGGCGAGGAGGATGGGCAGGGGATACATGCGCGCTCGCGGATTGGAGATACACTGGCTAGGGTTGGCGGACAGGGGCGCTTGTCAATCGCTAAGCGCCGCCGGTCTAGCGTTCGCCGGGCGGGTCGCGAAGCACGGCCGACGAATGACCGGCGCGCTGAAAAGCCAATTGAGGAATGTTGCATGTCACCAGACAATCTCGTCGCCGACACTGCCGCCCGCATGTTCGCGGAGCTCGCGGATGCGCAGTCGATCCTGATTTCCGGACGAGACGACTGGAAGGCGCCTTTGTGGTCAGCCCTCGAGGAAGTCGGGCTTCCGCTGGCGTGGGTTTCCGACGCGGCGGGCGGCGGCGGCGCGTCGTTGGAGGAAGGCTTCGCCGTCATTCTTGAGGCTGGCCGCAGCGCGCTTGCCGCGCCGCTGGTGGAGACGCTGCTCGCCGGATGGCTGTTGGCCCAGGCGGACTTGACGCCGCCGCCCGGACCGCTCTCTGTGGCGCCTTCCCGGCCTGGCGACGTGCTCTTGGCGGACAGCGAGGGGCGGATCAGCGGACGGGCGCAAGGCGTGCCGTTCGCACGGGAGGTCGAGCATCTGGCGGTCGTAGCGTCCGGTCCGGATGGACCTGTGGTGGCCCTTGTCCGCACCGCGGATTGCCGGCTTGAACTTGCTGAGAACCTGGCGGGCGATGCTCGCGACACGGTTGTGTTCGAGCACGTCCAGCCAGCCGAAAGCGGGGTCTTCGGCGTGACGGGCGCGGATGTCCAGCTTTCCTTGCTGATGCTGGGCGCGACGGCCCGCGGGCTGCAGATCAGTGGCGCGCTGGATAAGATCCTAAGGATCTCGGTTCAGTATTCGCAAGAACGCGTCGCGTTCGGAAAGTCCATTTCCAAGTTCCAGGCGATCCAGCACAATCTCGCGCGACTGGCCGGCGAGGTCGCGGCGGCCACAGCCGCGTCGGGGTCCGCCGCGGAGGCGGTCGCCACGACCGGTTTTGCGGGTGACGCGATGCTGCTCGAGGTCGCAGCTTCCAAGATCCGGACCGGCGAGGCGGCGGAGCTCGGCGCACGCATCGCGCATCAAGTCCATGGCGCCATCGGATTCACCGAAGAACACATATTGCATCGCTTCACGCTGAGAATGCTGTCATGGCGCGACGACTTCGGGAATGACACGTTCTGGAGCCTCAAACTCGGCGAGCGCATTGCGGGCAAGGGTGCGGATGAACTTTGGCCCTTGATGGCCTCGCGATGATGGGAGCGGGACAGATGACGACCCTCCAATTCGACCCGCTTCGCCTCCCCGAGAGCTGCAAGGACCTGCGCCAAGAGGTTCGAGCGTTCCTGGCGGACGAGATTGCGGCCGGCGTTTTCGACCCGAGCCGCCCCGACTCCGGCGCTGAAAATGCGGACGATTTCGCGCGTCGCGTTGGCCAGCGCGGATGGATCGGCATGACGTGGCCGAAAGTCTACGGCGGGCAGGAGCGCAGTTTCCTCGAGCGCTACGTGGTGACGGAAGAGATGCGGGTCGCCAACGCCCCCGTGGCGCGGTTTTTCGTCGCCGACCGGCAGAGCGGACCTACCCTGATCCGTTACGCGGACGAGCGCATCAAGCGCGACATTCTCCCTCGGATCGTTCGCGGGGAGGTCAGTTTCTGCATCGGCATGAGCGAACCCGGCTCCGGATCTGACCTGTTCGCGGCCCGGACGCGGGCCACGAAGGTGGACGGCGGCTGGTCTATCGAAGGCTCGAAGGTTTGGACGAGCAACGCCCATCGTTCGGACTACATGATCGGGTTGTTTCGCACTTCTCCCGCGACCCAGGATAACCGCCGCCACGGACTGACGTCATTCCTGGTGGACATGAAGGCTCCGGGCATCACCTGCCGGCCGATCAGGCAGATCACCGGCCAGAGCGAGTTCAATGAGGTCGTGTTCGACGATGCTTTCGTGCCCGATCATTACGTCATCGGCGAATTGGACGGGGCGTGGAAGCAGGCGACGAGCGAGCTTGCTTACGAACGGTCCGGACCGGAGCGCTTCCTCGAGAACTTCAATGTGCTGCGTCAGTTCGTGCGGGTCGCCGGCGACCAGCCTGACGCGCGCGTGGCGGTCGGTCTTGGACGACTGATCGCCCAGTTGCACACCCTGCGCCGCATGTCGGTTTCCGTCGCCAGCATGCTCGAGGCGGGCCGCGAACCGGTCGTCGAAGCCGCGATCGTCAAGGACATCGGCACGGTGTGGGAGCAACTTCTCCCCCATCAGGTGCGTGAGCTGACCTCGCTGCTGGACCTTGATGACAAGCTCTTCCGCGAAACCCTGGACTTCGAGATCAAAACGGCGCCGAAGCTGACCATCCAGGGTGGAACGACCGAAGTGCTTCGCGGTATCATCGCGCGCGGCCTCGGCCTGCGTTGATTGTCGACGAATTATTTCAAGGAAAAACATAATGGCGAGCGATCTAGCGGTTACCAAGGACGGCCACGTGGCGCTCCTCGAGATGCAGCGCCCGCCCTTGAACTTTTTCGATCTTCAGCTGATCACCGATATTGCGGACGCACTCGAAGTCATCGACGCCGATCCGGAAATTCGTTCCGTCGTGCTCGCGGCCCAGGGTAAGGCGTTCTGCGCTGGCGCGGATTTCAGCTCCGGCGAAAACGAGCTAGGCGGCCAGCAGCCTCCGCCCCCGGTTCACCTCTATGTCGAGGCCACCCGGATCTTCGGGAACAAGAAGCCGATCGTAGCGGCCGTGCATGGCGCCGCCATCGGCGGCGGGTTCGGCCTGGCCATGGCGGCCGATTTCCGGGTGACCTGCCCGGAGGCGCGGTTTTCCGCAAACTTCACGCGTCTCGGATTCCATCCTGGGTTCGGACTAACGGTCACGCTGCCGGAAGCCATTGGGAAGACCAACGCCGAGCTCATGTTCTACACGAGCCGGCGCGTCACAGGCGAACAGGCCCTGGCCATGGGTCTCGCGAGCGCCCTGGTGCCCGCCGATCAAGTGCGGTCTGCGGCCCTCGCCCTGGCGCGTGAGATTGCGGAATGCTCGCCGCTCGGCCTCCTGTCGACCCGTAAGACGATGCGTGGAAACCTCGCCCAACGCGTGAAGGCGGCTACCGACCACGAGCTCATCGAGCAGGAGTGGCTTCGGAAAACGCAGGATTTCTCCGAAGGCGTCCGGTCAACCGCGGACCGCCGAGCGGCCAACTTCATCGGCGCCTGACGCCGCTTTCTGTCGGGCTATGGCTCCGCCAGCGATTGGCGGGAGAGGTGATGGCGGCGCGCCGTACGCCTCATCGTGGACGTCCATAACGTCGGGTGCTGCAGCGCCCTCTGCGGGGATAGCCTGATGATCGACCGGATAGACCACATCGTGCTGACGGTTCGTTCCGTTGAGGAAACTTGCAAATTTTACGAACGCACTTTGGGTTTCAGACGGGTCGATACGCGAGGCCGGCCAACAGCGCTGCACTTCGGACGCCAAAAGATCAACGTTCACGAAGTTGCTCGCACCTTTGATCCCAAGGCGATGCATCCCACGTCCGGCGCTGGTGATTTCTGCCTGATTACGGAAGGGTCTCTTGAGGAATTACAAGCGCATCTTCTAAGTTGTGGCGTGCTAATTGAACTTGGACCAGTTGATCGTCATGGTGCAGAAGGTAAAATGACGTCCATATATTTTCGAGATCCGGATCAGAATTTGATAGAAGTAAGTAAATATTGATCGAGACCTAAGTAGAGACCGTCTATGGCCACCTCAATCAGGTGCGCGAGAGCAGCGGCAGATAGCCGGTTGGGGTTTGATTGACAGCACGATGGCCGAAGACCTGCCGCTCATCTTGGCCGCGTTTCTCCTGGGCGGCCTCGTCAAGGGCGCTACTGGGCTGGGGCTGCCGGCAGTGGCTACAGGGCTGCTGAGTCTGGCTATGCCTCCGCTCCAAGCGGCCGCGCTCATCGTCGTCCCTGCATTGGTGACCAACGTCTGGCAGACGGCCACCGGGCCCGCGCTCCAGACATTGTTGCGTCGGCTTTGGCCTCTGCTCGTCGGCATCTGCCTCGGGACTTGGACCGGTGCGGCGCTCCTGTCTGGCGTCGACGCTCGGCCCGCCACCGCGGCGTTGGGAGTAGCGATCATGCTGTACGCGCTTGCCAGCGCGCTGCCGTTCTCGAGAGGCGATCTGCCGCGGCGCTGGGAGCAGCGCATAGGTCCGGTCGTGGGGGCGATCTCAGGATTGATCGCGGCCGTGACGGGCGTGTTCGTGATTCCGTTGGTGCCTTTTGTTCAGGCGCTCGGTTTGGATCGGGACGGTCTCGTTCAAGCCCTGGGTATAAGCTTCACGACGTGTACCGTGGCGTTGGCGCTCGCATTAGCGGCCACCGGCGACTTTAGCTTAAGCGTCGGGCTCGCTTCGCTGCTCGCGCTTGCCCCGGCGCTGGTCGGCATGTTCGTCGGCACGTGGATTCGCAACGTAATTTCGCCCATCACCTTCAGGCGCGTCTTCCTCGCGGGATTCTTCATGCTCGGCGCTTATCTGGTCGCCCAGTTTGTGTACTGACCAGAGGAGTTGCGAAGCTTGTCCTGCTCTTCCATCAGGACCGTCGGTCAGGAGCCTTGTCAGGTTAACGCCTAGGGGTTCGGAAGCCGTCAGCTGCGACGAATTCAACCGCCGGCCGCCGCGTTCGAGACGCGCAGAGCCTCGGGTCGCTGTGGTTTCGTTCCGAAGTCCGGGACGAACGTCGCCAGAACCAATGCGCCGTCGGCAGTGCGTATCAGCGGTTTCCATCGCTATACCCCGAGCTTGTTCTGAAAGGGGTATAGCGAAGGCGGGAACAGAAGCAGGCCGTGACTACACGAGCGTCATTCAAGGTCGGGGATGATCTTGGCTCGGATGAAGGTGGTCGTCGTCAAGAGGATGTTTGCGCGGTCACGCGTCGGCTCAGCCACGGGGTAGACCTGCGAAAGATCGCCGTTGCTGAGCACAGCATCCGCCCAATTTTCCGCCAGTTCGCAATAAACCGCGAGCGCCAACGACGGCCGTTCCGCATGGTCGGTCACGAAATACATCGCAGGTAGATCGCCAACGAGGACCCACAGTTCTTCGTCGCCCGTATCCTCGATTGCATGCTCGAATCTCACGAGATAGAGCGCCAGAATCTCGCTGGCGCCGAAGGCCAGCAACATCGCCTTAATTGGCGGCGCCCACGGGAACGCCCGGACGTACGACTCCGCGCGCTCGCGCATACGCTCCAATAGCACCGTTTCCTTGGCGAGGTCGTCGTAGCTGCCGTCCTCCGTCACCAGCGGGATATGTTGGAAGCTCGAACAGTCTAAAGGCGGCTTGGGAGGCATCCCTCACTCTCGTTCCGGCGCCGAAAGATACCGGAACGATTTGAGAACATCAATCCCGTGCCGCTGTACCCTGCCGCCCGCCTATCGACTAGGCGATGTAACGCGGATCGATGAGCGGATCGCCGGTCTTCCAACCGGGGTTCCATTCCTTCTGATGATCACGCTTGTAGTTCTCCCAATCCTCTTGGCTAGTAGGGCTGCCCCTACCTTATGTCAGTGGCCCTTATGTACTGTCAGCGACAGGCCAAACGAGCAGAAAGCGCCAAATTCGCAACAGGTTAGACGCGAGATCCCACGTGGGGTTTTATGGCGTTACAGCGTAACATTTTGCCGCCGCCCGTCGCGCAAGCGCATCGGCGTAGGGCAAACGCTCAGCACCGGCCGCTTTTAGGATCCAGGTTCGAAATTGGGTGGCGCGCCTTACTGCGAGCTCATCAGCATCTTGATGGCGGCTTGAGGCGAGTGACGGAGCTACTAGCGAAACGGCAATCCGCTGCGCTGTCGCACAACGGTTAGCGACGCAGCCAAGATCTGCCCGGATTCTAGGGGGTCGGGTTCGGCGCGTGCCTGGCAGAGGGCGCCGACCATCTCTGCCAGCAACGACGTCGCCGTCGCATCTACCTGCTGACCACCTCTCGCCCTCAGTGGAACGGCTATAAACTCGCGCACCGATTTAGCTTCCGCGGCGTAGTGCTGGCGTGCGCCGTCCGGCATGCGCAGCGCCTCGCTGGCAAGGAGTGGGAGTACACACCCTGCAATGCTATCGTCGCGATGTTCCGGCGACAGATAGTGATCGATGAATGTCATCAACGCCTGCGCCGGAGAATCTTCTGCCGCGGCCCTCTCAACGCGCCTGCTGCGGTTCGACTCGATCATGCGTTCGACGGCAGCATCGACCATGGCGTCGCGCGAGGAGAAATGTCCGTAGAACCCGCCGTGGGTTTTTCCGATCCGTCTGACGACGCCGTTGAGTGTGCAAGCGTGTACGCCCGCTGCACGGATCGTGCGAATTGCCTCCTCAAGAAGCAGCTCGCGGGTCTTGGGAGCCTGGGTGGATTTGGGTCTCACGGTCAAACGACCTCAATATGATAATCATCATGGCGAAGGCGCGTTTGATCTCGTGGACTGCGCCGCGGCGATCGCTAACAAACGCCAATGCATGATACCTATCATATGAACCCTAGCACGAACAACCACAGGCTCTGTGCGATCCAGACATGCCCGCCTCTATCAAGACGAGCGTCGCTGTCGCGCGGCGGTCGGGATGGCCAGTTTCGAACGTCGGTGGCACAGTGCCGCGATGGAAACAGCCGCCTTGTCCGTCCATAACGAATTGCCAAGCGTCGCGTCTGCTCATTTCGCCGTGGGCGCGTCGGGAGAATTCTTGGAGTTGAAAGGTGCGTCAGGCGCTGCATACCGGTTCCGAGCCGCGTCGCCGCAAGCGCTGCCTTACGCTGGAGGGAATTTCGTTATTGCTCGCTCTGCGCCCGGGGGATCGACGGTGATCTGTTGCGGTTCCGCGAACAGCTTGCTGCACGCAACAGCGACATGGCGCGACGCTGCGGACAGGCACCAGGCTGACCAGCTTTTTATCTACTTGAATACGACGCGTCGCAGCCGCGAGCAGGTTTGCGGCGACCTCTTCGATGTGCTGCAGCCTGTACTAACCGCTAATATCGACGCGTAGCAGTCCACGAGCGTCCTGCTCCCCGGGCTGATTGCGCGCTGTCGCGCACCTAACGACCATTCCCGCCTTCAACGACCCCGGCTTTACGTAATAGGTCGCCCACTGAACGGCGGTTGATGGTGCAGACCGCCACAACACGGTCGTAGGTTCGACGTCCCGCGCTGCAAACTGCGATGCGCCCGGTGGTCAAGCGCACAAGGGTCGCCTTCGCGTTCCGCCCGCCTGGC
>NZ_JAUXZW010000015.1 GCF_030693805.1 Phenylobacterium sp. | reverse complement strand
CCGGCGTGAACGCGACGCGTGGCGACAACATCACCACCGGCCAGATCTACAAGACCATCCTCGAGAAGGAGCGCCGCGGCGACTATCTGGGCGCGACGGTGCAGGTGATCCCGCACGTCACCGACGAGATCAAACGCTTCGTGCTGTCGGACCCGGGCGAGGGCGTGGACTTCGTGCTGGTGGAGATCGGCGGCACGGTCGGCGACATCGAGGGCCTGCCGTTCTTCGAGGCGATCCGCCAGCTGGGCCAGGAGCTGCCGCGCGGACATGCCTGCTACATCCACCTGACCCTGCTGCCGTTCATCAAGACGGCCGGCGAGATGAAGACCAAGCCGACCCAGCACTCGGTGAAGGAGCTGCGATCGATCGGCATCCAGCCCGACATCCTGCTGTGCCGCTGCGAGCTGCCGATCCCGGCGGGCGAGCGGCGCAAGATCGGCCTGTTCTGCAATGTCCGCGAGAGCGCAGTGATCCAGGCGTTGGACAGCGCCAACATCTACACCGTGCCGCTCGACTACCATGACCAGGGCCTGGACCGTGAAGTGTTGGACGTGTTCGGCATGACCGAGCATGCGCCGGCGCCCGACCTGACGCGCTGGCAGGCGATCTCCGATCGGCTGACCAACCCGGACGGCGAGGTCAACATCGCCGTGGTCGGCAAGTACACGGGCCTGAACGACGCCTACAAGTCGCTGATCGAGGCGCTTATCCACGGTGGCGTGGCCCAGAACGTGCGCGTGCGCATGGACTGGATCGAGGGCGAGGCGTTCGAGGGCGGCGACGAGGGTCTGATCTCCGAGCGGCTGATCGGTGTCCATGGCGTGCTGGTGCCTGGCGCCTTCGGCGAGCGTGGCTCCGAAGGCATGATTCAGGCGGTGCGCTTCGCCCGCGAACATCGGATCCCCTACTTCGGCATCTGCTTCGGCATGCAGATGGCGATGATCGAGGCGGCGCGGAACCTGGCGGGCCTGGTCAACGCCTCGTCGACCGAGTTCGGGCCGACGTCCGAGCCGATCGTCGGCCTGATGACAGAATGGACGCGCGGCAACGAACGCGAAGTCCGAGGTTCCGGCGACAACCTCGGCGGCACCATGCGCTGCGGCGCCTATGACGCGGTGCTGATCGAAGGCTCGCGCGTCTCCGAGATCTACGGATCGAACCTGATCAGCGAGCGGCATCGCCATCGCTACGAGGTGAACATCGGCTATCGCGATGCGATCGAGCGGACCGGCCTGCGGTTCACCGGCCTGTCGCCGGACGGTCTGCTGCCGGAGCTTTGCGAGCGCGAGGACCACCCCTGGTTCGTCGGCGTGCAGTTCCACCCCGAGCTGAAGAGCCGCCCGTTCGACCCACACCCGCTGTTCGCCAGCTTCATCGGCGCCGCGAAGGAACGCAGTCGCCTAGTGTGACGCGACCCACACGAACCGGCGGAGATTTGAGCATGCCGAATGAAACCCGCACGCCCAGGCTGGCGGTATTGATCGACGCCGAGAACGCCTCTGCCCGCATCACCGAGGGCTTGTTCACCGAGATCGCCGCCATCGGCGAGGCGACCGCGCGGCGGATCTACGGCGACTTCGCCAGCGTGCAGTTGCGATCCTGGATCGACGTGCTGGCGCGCTTCGCCATCCAGCCGCAGCAGAACTTCGCCAACACCAAGGGAAAGAATTCCGGCGACATCGCCCTGGTGATCGACGCCATGGACCTGCTGCACTCCGGCCGCTTCGACGGCTTCTGTCTGGTCTCGTCGGACAGCGACTTTACGCGGCTTGCCTCGCGCATCCGTGAGCAGGGCGTCACCGTGTTCGGGTTCGGCGAGCACAAGACGCCGGAGAGCTTCCGTCAGGCATGCACGCGGTTCATCTACACCGAGAACCTGGTGGCCACGGCGCAGGCGGGACCGGCGGAGCCGCGCCCGGCGCCGGCCGGTGGCCGCAAACCGAACGAGGCGCGCCAGCTCATCGAGACCGCCATCGCGGACCTGGATGACGATGGCGACGGCTGGGCGCAGTTGGGCGCGATCGGCACGCGGTTGCGCAACGCCTATCCAGACTTTGACCAGCGCACCTATGGCTTCGCGAAGCTCTCCGACCTGATCCGCAACTTCAGCGAGTTCGAGGTCCAGCACCCCGACGGCCGGCCGGTGCGCGTGCGCCGAAGGCTGGGTTGAGGCGCCGGAGCGTGTCTCAATCTCGCAACGATCCTGACTCACACCGCCAACAATCCCGCCCCACTTGCGCCCAGTCCCCCGCTTAATTCCCGGGGGGGGGGCGCAACGCGGAGATTCAAGCATGCCGTACCCGATCCCCGAACGCGCGCTTGAGCGTGGTCCGCAGGAATTCGCCCTTCGCCTGACGCCGGCCGAATGGCGACGGATGCTGGAGGCCCATGACTTCCTGAAGGGCGAGCACAACAGCTATCGTCCGCGCCGTCTGCTGGGAGTCGCGGTGGAGATCGTCCCCGACCACAGCTTCGCCTGACGGCGGCCGCTGGCGCAGCGGCTGCGTAACCAGGGGGCCGCCGGCGCCGGAACCTACGCATTCATCCTCGCCGTGCTGCCGCTGGCCGGTTTGATCCTGATCGGGTGGTCGACGTCCTTCACCTTCCTGACCATGAGCCGGGAGTGGAGGGACAGCGCGCGGGGCTAGAGGAGCGGCGCCGCAGCGGCCCAGACCTGTTCCAGTGTGAGCTGTGTGATGTCGGGCTCGCGTAAGACCGCGACGCTCTGTGCGGGACGCACGGCGCGCGGCGCGCTCATCGCTGGGTCGCTGTCGGCGGAGAACAGCACCACGACAGGCGCGCCCGCGGCGGCGATCAGGTGGATGGGGCCGGTGTCATTGCCGACCGCCAGGCGTGCGCCGCGCGCCAGTTCGGCGATCGCGGCCAGGGGGGTGCGGCCAACGAGACTGACGGACCGCGGCGCCGCAGCGCGGATCTGTTCGGCGAGGGTTGCTTCCTCCTCGCCGTGGCCGAGGATCACCGGCGTGACGCCTCGCTCGACCAGCCGCCGGGCCAGCGCCGCATATGACGCGACCGGCCATCGCTTGGCTGGCCGATGCGCCGCGCCGCCAGGGACTAGGAGCGCGTAGACGTCGGGAACGCCCAGATCGGCGATCTCCGCCCGCAGCCAACTCAAATCCGGCGGCGGCGTGTCGGTGATCCCCGCGACGGCCAGTTGGCGCCGCTGCAGGTCCTGCAGGTGCAGCCGATCACGCCCCGGCGCCTTGTCCTCGAACGCCGCGCCGCGGGCGGCGCCAGACCAGGCGGGGCGATTGGGCCACAGCAGTTGGAAGTAGCGATTGGTGCGGCCCTGGGTCTGGAGGTCGTAGACGCGGGAGAAGCGCGCGCGCCGCATGCGGGTGATCAGCCTGGCCACCGCGCCGACGTTGCGCCACGCCGGCCGCCCGTCGCTCCACACCTCGTCGAACCAGCCGCAGGCCCGGCCGAGGTCGGCGTAGGGCGTCGTCGTCAGCAGGACGAGATGGGCTTGCGGATGCGCCGCTCGGATCGCCTTCATGCAGCCGGTGGCCTGGACGAAGTCGCCCAGCGCCGAAAGCTTGATGACCAGGATGCGCTCCACCGGCCCGCCGATTCGTGTTACCGCGACGCTCCCCTTAGCACCTGACGGACACGCGCCTCACAGATGTTTCCGACCGAGGCCGCCTGGGTTGGCGCGGCGCTGTCCGCCTTCGACGCCGAAGCGCTGAGCCCGCTGCTCAACGTCGGCGCCTCGACACGAACCTTCCGTACTGAGATCCAGCCTTGGATCCATGAGGAGATCGTGGCGCCGCTGGAGGCGCGCGGCGTGCGCGTCGTGCATCTTGACCTCAAAGAGGGCGACGGAGTCGACATCGCCGCCGACATCCTGTCCGACGAGGGCCTGGCGCGGGCTAAGGCGGTCGGTGCACGCGCGCTCACGCTCTGCAACATCCTGGAGCATGTGGTCGACCCGGCCGACCTGGCGAGGCGAGCCCAGGCGCTGGTGGCGCCCGGCGGCATCCTGGTGGTCACCGGGCCGCGCAGCTATCCGCATCATCGCGACCCGATCGACACGATGTTCAGGCCGACGCCCCAGGAGATGGCGGCGCTGTTTTCCGGCTGCGAGGTGTTGCTGGCCGAGGAGCTGGCGACCGGCTCCTACCGCGACCAGGTGCGCGCGCGGCCGTGGTTGCTGCTGCGCCCGCTGTTTCGCCTGCCGTTCCCGTTCCTCGGCTGGGCCAAATGGAAGCGCTCGATGGGCAGGCTCTACTGGCTGTTCAATCCGTATCTGGTGAGCTGCGTGGTGTTGCGGACGCCGAGGGACTGAGGCGGTCCAGCGCCGTGCACAGGACGCAGGCTGCGACGCCCAGCGCCAGCCACCAGTCCTGCCAGACGCCGAAGCCTACCGCGGCGATGCTGAAATAGGCCGCCGCAGCCCCTGCCATCGCCGCTCCGGAGAGATCGGCTTTGTCGCGGGAAGCCTTGCGGAACAGCATGGCCCAGAGCGCCGCGGCGAGCGCGGCCCCGACGACGCCCAGCTCCAGCCATAGCTGCAACGGCCCATTGTGCGGATGCAGGATGATGTCGGGGCTCATGGTGCGGCTGGCGTCGAGGCCCCAGCCAATCAACGGGTGAGCGGCGATGCGAGCCGCGGCATGGCTCCAGTAGCCCATGCGTTCGGCCCAGGAGAGCGGGGCCGCCTGCATCAGGCCGTCGTAGAGGCCAGCGGCCTGCAGGCCCCAGATGACGCCGGGCGCCGCCAGCACCACGACGAGCGCCGCCAAGCCCATCAGCCTGGGCGCCAGCCTGGGCGCCAGGGCGAAGACGCCTGCGGCGGCCGACGCCGACAGCAGCGCCAGCACCGGCGCGTCCGAATCGAACCCGAGCTCCGCGGCGATGATCCCGGCGGCCATCGCCAGCGCTGGTCCGAAGCCCAGGCCCAGTCGCCATCCCGCTGCGGCGACCGGCGCGGCGAGCACGGAAAGCACGAAGGCGCCGCGCGCCACGTTGCGGGCGGCGAGGTCGGGGCGAATCGGTTCACCGGTCGCGGCGCGGATCCATTGGTAGATAGCGGCGCCGCTGAGGCCTTCGATGGTCAACAGCACCCCGTAGGCGGTCAGCCCGATCACGGCGATCAGCAGCGCGCGGCGCAGATGGCGCCGGCGAACAGCGGCACGGCGGCCAGCACTTTCAGAGCCGTGGCGTCCTCCAGTTCGTCGGGACGGAACGGACTCCACAGGATCGAGGCCGAGAACCAGACCAGCCCCGCCAGCACAACCACCACGACCGGCCTGTCAGCGCGGCGCGCACGCAGGGCAGGCAGGCTCAGCAGGCCCGTGAAGGCGAGCGTCGGCGCGAACCCCAGGGGAGACAGCCAGGCTAGCAGCGGCAGGAGGCAGCCGAACCCTATGAGCACCCGGCCGCACCACCGCGACAGGCCGGGACCGATCGCGGGCGCGTCCAACTCAGCTTGCGCCACGCTCGCGAGGGACTCTGTCTTGATCTGTTCGGGCACGGGCGGGATGATAGGGCCGACCCCGGCGCTGTCCAGCCGACCCCGGCGCTGTCCAGAAGACGCGGCGCCAGGATGGGGCGTTTCAGCCGCGCTTGAATCGACGCGGGGTTTCATGCATACACCCGCGCTCACGTCGGCGGCCCCGTTGGCCGCCGTCCTTGTTTTCACGCCTGAGAGATTCTCCCATGGCCGTCCCCAAGAGAAAAACTTCGCCCTCGCGGCGCAACATGCGTCGCTCGCACCACGCGCTCGGCCCCAATGCCTTCGTCGAAGACAAGGAAACGGGCGAGCTGAAGCGGCCCCACCACGTCGACCTGAAGACCGGCATGTATAAGGGCCGCCAGGTCCTGACGCCCAAGGAAGACTAGGGCCTGCGTTCCGGCGCCTGCGCGCGCCGGATCCCCCGACTTCTGATCCGACCCGAGAAGCCGGTCGCCCCCGCGGCCGGCTTTCGTCGTGCACGAGCCGAACGCTGGTGCGCGCTGCACTTTCGTGCGCCGGGCGCGCCTGCGTGTTGCGAAGGCCGCATCGGGCGGGCTAAAGCCCTCGCTCGCCCGCCACCTGCTTGCCCGACAGGACCTTCCTCAATGACCGAGATTGTCGACATCATCGCCCGCGAAATCCTGGACAGCCGCGGCAACCCGACGGTCGAGGTGGACGTGGTGCTGGAAGACGGCTCGTTGGGCCGCGCCGCGGTGCCGTCGGGCGCCTCCACCGGCGCGCACGAAGCCGTCGAGCGGCGCGACGGCGACCCCAAGCGCTACCTCGGCAAGGGCGTTCTGGAGGCCGTCGATGCGGTCAACGGCGAGATCTACGACGCTTTGTCCGGCTCCGACGCCGAGGACCAGGCGCGCATCGACCGTCTGCTGATGGATCTGGACGGCACGCCCAACAAGGGTCGGCTGGGCGCAAACGCGATCTTGGGCGTCAGCCTCGCCACCGCCAAGGCCGCGGCGCTCAGCGCCAACCTGCCGCTCTATAAGTACGTGGGCGGCGTGCATGCGCGCGTGCTGCCGACCCCGATGATGAACATCATCAATGGCGGCGCCCACGCCGACAACCCGATCGATATCCAAGAGTTCATGATCCTGCCGACCGGCGCGGAGACCTTCGCCGAGGGTCTGCGCATGGGCGCGGAGATCTTCCACGCGCTGAAGAAGGCGCTGAAGGACGCGGGCCACAACACCAACGTCGGCGACGAGGGCGGCTTCGCCCCCAACCTGGCGAGCGCAGAAGCTGCGCTTGCGTTCATCGTCAAGGCTGGCGAGGGCGCAGGCTACCGGGCCGGGGAGGACTTCCTCCTGGGCCTCGACGTCGCCTCCACCGAGTTCTTCAAGGGCGGCAAGTACGTGCTGGAAGGCGAGGGCAAGACCCTCGATCCGGCGGGGATGGTCGACTACCTGGCCGATCTGGTGAGCAAGTTTCCGATCGCCAGCATCGAGGACGGCTGCGGCGAGGACGATTTCGATGGCTGGAAGCTGCTGACGGAGCGGCTGGGCGCGAAGGTGCAGTTGGTCGGCGACGACTTGTTCGTCACGAACCCTGAGCGCCTGTCGATGGGGATCGAGCGGGGCCTCGCCAACTCCATCCTGGTGAAGGTCAACCAGATCGGCACGCTCTCGGAGACGCTGGAAGCTGTCGAGATGGCGCACCGCGCCGGCTACACCGCGGTGATGAGCCACCGCTCGGGCGAAACCGAGGACTCGACCATCGCCGACCTCGCGGTCGCAACCAACTGCGGGCAGATCAAGACCGGCTCGCTCGCCCGTTCCGACCGCACGGCCAAGTACAACCAGCTTCTGCGCATCGAGGAGCAGCTTGGCGATCAGGCGCGCTATGCGGGCCGCTCGGCGTTGAAGCGCGGCTAAGTCGCTGCATCGAGGCGGCTCGCCGTCCGGCCCGCAATTGGGCTATAGCTCGGCCGAGTTTCGAACGGCGAGGTTGAAGGCATGATCGGCAAGCTGAACCACGTGGGCGTCGCCACGCCTTCCATCGACGACTCTGTGCGCATGTACCGCGATGTGCTGGGCGCCACTTCGATCACCGACAAGTTCGCCCTGCCAGAGCAGGGCGTGTGGGTGTGCTTCGTCAACCTGCCGAACAGCCAGATCGAACTGATCGAGCCCCACGGCGCGGACTCGCCGATCCACGGTTTCCTGGCCAAGAACCCCAAGGGCGGTCAGCACCACGTGTGCTTCGAGGTCGAGGACATCCTCGCCGCCCGAGACGCCATGCGCGCCAAGGGCGCGACGGTGCTGGGGACCGGCGAACCGCGGATCGGCGCCCACGGCGTGCCGGTGATCTTCGTTCACCCCAAGGATATGGGCGGCGTGCTCGTCGAGCTGATGGCCACGCCGCAAGAGGCCCACTGATGTCGTGGTTCACCGGCGTCGCGATCTATCTGACCATCTGGTGGACGGTGCTGTTCGCGGTGCTGCCGCTGGGGACGATCAGCCACGCCGAGGCGGGCGTCGACAAAGGCGACGGCGGCGATCCCGGTGCGCCGGTCGACCCGAAGCTGAAGCGCAAGTTCTTCACCACCACCTGGATCTCAGCCGTGGTGTTCGGCGTCTTCTGGCTGGTCCTGAAGCTGCAGATCATCCACCTGCCGCGGCTGCCGTCGGGCCTGTAGAAGCCTGGCCGCAGGTTCTTTCGCGCC
Source organism: Phenylobacterium sp. (assembly GCF_030693805.1). GTDB lineage: Bacteria > Pseudomonadota > Alphaproteobacteria > Caulobacterales > Caulobacteraceae > Phenylobacterium. The sequence continues at coordinate 6,812 of NZ_JAUXZW010000015.1, read as the reverse complement.
TGCGCGTTGCAATGCCTTCGCCGGCAAGGGTATCACCGCCGCAACGTCCAACGCCGGAAAGCCCGCCCGCATGCGCCTATCGCGTTACTTCATGCCGACGCTGCGCGAGGCCCCGGCCGACGCCCAGATCGTCTCCCATCAGTTGATGCTGCGCGCCGGCATGATCCGGCAGGAGGCGGCCGGCATCTACGCCTGGCTGCCGCTGGGCCTGCGGGTTTTGAAGAAGATCGAGCAGATCGTGCGCGAGGAGATGGACCGCGCCGGCGCCATCGAGGTGCTGATGCCGACCCTGCAGCTCGCCGACCTGTGGCGCGAGAGCGGCCGCTACGACGACTACGGCGACGAGATGCTGCGCATCACCGACCGCCACAAGCGCGACTTGCTTTACGGGCCCACGGCGGAGGAGGTGATCACCGAGATCTTCCGCGCCTATGTGAAGAGCTACAAGGACCTGCCGAAGAACCTCTACAACATCCAGTGGAAGTTCCGCGACGAGCGACGCCCGCGGTTCGGCGTCATGCGCGGGCGCGAATTCCTGATGAAGGACGCCTATTCGTTCGACCTAGACGAAGCGACGGCGCGGAAGTCGTACAACCGCATGTTCATCGCCTATCTCAACACCTATGCGCGGATGGGGTTGAAGGCGGTGCCGATGAAGGCCGATCCGGGTCCGATCGGCGGCGACCTGTCCCACGAGTTCATCATCCTGGCGGACACCGGCGAGAGCCAGGTGTTCTGCCATGCCGACCTGGTGGAGATGGGCGCGCCAGGGCCGGACGTGGACTGGGACGGAGACCTGCAGCCGTTGGTCGACAAGCGCGCCAATCTCTACGCAGCGACAGACGAGATGCATGACGCCGAGCGATTCGGCAGGGAAGTGCCGACAGACAAGCAGTTGTCGGCGCGGGGCATCGAGGTCGGCCATATCTTTTACTTCGGCGAGAAGTACTCCAAGCCGATGAAGGCCAATGTGACGGGACCGGATGGCGTCGACCGGCCGATCCACGGCGGATCCTACGGCGTCGGCGTGTCACGTCTGGCGGGCGCGATCATCGAGGCGAGCCACGATGACGCGGGCATCATCTGGCCGGACTCGGTCGCCCCGTTCGGCGTGGCGATCATCAACCTGCGGCCCGGCGACGCCGCGGTCGACGCGGTGTGCGAGCAGGCCTATGCGGCGCTCGCCGCCGCGGGCAAGGAGCCGTTGCTGGACGACGGCCCCGACCGTCCAGGCGCGAAGTTCGCGGCCATGGATCTGGTCGGCATCCCCTGGCAGCTGGTTGTCGGACCTAAGGGGGTCGCCGAGGGCGTGGTCGAGATCAAGCGCCGCGCCACCGGCGAGCGCCAATCCTTGGCATTGGACGCGGCGATCAAGGCGATCAGCGCGTGAGCGATACTGGCGGCCGCGCGCCGCCGTTCGGTGAATGGGAACGCTCCGTCGCCGCCCGCTACCTGCGCGCCAAGCGCAAGGAGGGCGGGGTGGCGATGATCTCGATCATCTCGTTCATCGGCATCATGCTGGCGGTCGCCGTGCTGATCATCGTGATGTCGGTGATGAACGGCTTTCGCACCGAGTTGCTGAATAGAATCCTGGGGTTCAATGGGCATCTGTACGTCGCCGGCGGGGCGCTCGCGACACCGGAGCGAGACGGCGTCGTGCGTCGGCTCGCGGACCTGCCGGGCGTGGTCCAGGTGACGCCCGTCATCGAGGCCCAGGCCATGGCGCTCGGGCCGGCGCAGATCAGCGGCGCCGTGGTTCGCGGCGTCAGCCCGCGCGACCTCGCCGCCACCAAGATCATCTCCGGCAGCCTGACCGGCGGTTCGCTGCAGGGGTTCGGTGTCGGCGAATACGGCGGCGACGAGATCGTGGTCGGCGCGCGGCTGGCCCAATCCCTGGGCGTGCGGGCGGGCGATTCCCTCACCCTGATCTCACCTACCGGCGGGGCGACCGCGTTCGGAGCGACGCCGCAGCGCAAGACCTACACGGTCGCCGCGACCTTCAGCGTCGGCATGAGCGAGTACGACCAGATCTTCATCTACATGCCGCTCGAGCAGGCGCAGCTGTTCTTCGGCCGTGAGGGGATGGTCGACTTCATCGAGATCAAGGTCGCCAACCCGGACAAGGCGTTGGAGATGAAGGACGAAGTGGCGCGCGCCGCCGGGCCCGCCACCGTGGTCACCGACTGGACCGAGAAGAACGCCGCCTTCTGGGGCGCGCTGAAGGTCGAGCGCAACGTGATGCGCCTGATCCTGATGATGCTGGTGGCGATCGCGGCGATGAACATCATCTCGGGCCTGGTGATGCTGGTGAAGAACAAGAGCCGCGACATCGCCATCCTGCGCACCATGGGGGCCGGGCAGGGGTCGATCCTGCGCATCTTCTTCATGGCCGGCGCGTCGGTCGGCGTGCTGGGCACCATCGCGGGCCTCGCCATCGGGGTGCTGTTCTGCATCTTCATCGGGCCGATCCAGCATTTCGTGGAGTGGGCGACGGGCGCGGAGGTGTTCAGCTCCGACGTCTATTTCCTCAGCCACGTGCCGGCCAAGGTGGACTGGAGCGAGGTGGCGATCATCGTCGGTTGGGCCCTGGCGCTGTCGTTCCTGGCCACCCTGCCGCCGTCGTGGCGGGCCTCGCGCATCGATCCCGTGGAGGCGCTTCGCTATGAGTAGCCCGGTGCTGTCGATCCGCGGGCTGGAGCGCACCTATGTCACCGGCGCCGGACCGCTGCGCGTGTTGCGCGGCGTCGACCTGGACGTCTCGCCAGGCGAGATCGTCGGCCTGATCGGACCGTCCGGGTCGGGCAAGTCCTCTCTGCTGCACGCCGCAGGTCTGCTGGAGCATCCGGACGCCGGCGCGATCGTCATCGAGGGCGTGGACTGCTCCAACCTCAGCGAGGCTGCGCGCACGCGGGTGCGGCTGGCGACCATCGGCTTCGTCTACCAGTTCCACCATCTGCTGCCGGAGTTCTCGGCGCTGGACAACGTCGCCCTGCCGCAGATGATCGCCGGGCGGACGAGGGCGGCGGCGCGGACGCGCGCCCAGACACTTCTGGCCGACCTGGGGCTCGCCGAACGGGTGCGCCACCAGCCGGGGCAACTGTCGGGCGGGGAGCAGCAGCGCGTCGCCGTCGCCCGCGCGCTGGCCAATGCGCCTCGCCTGCTGCTGGCCGACGAGCCGACCGGCAACCTCGATCCAGCCACATCCCTGGCGGTGTTCGAGAGCCTGCACCAGCTGGCGCGCCGCGAGGGTGTCGCCGCTGTCGTCGCCACGCACAATCTCGAGCTCGCCCGCCACATGGACCGCGTGCTGGCCCTGCGCGACGGTCACCTGGAGCCCTACCCGGGTTGAAGGCTAGGAGGCGGGGGCGCCCCGGGCCGAGATCTCCGCGCAGACCTCTTCAAGCATCAGCGCGCCCATGGACTTCGGCGTCACGTCGTACCAGCCTGAATCCAGATCCCAGCGCTCCAGGGCGTCGCCCTGCAGGTTGCCTTCTGCGAAGAAGTCCTTGGAGACCATGTGGTACCGGCGCCGCGTGCAGTCGGCCTCGTTGTAGGTGTTCGACGAGAGCGAGGCCCCGCCGCTCGGGGCGGGCCTCGGCTTGAAGTTCTCGATCCTCGACCAGAAGCGCACCAGGCCGTCGTTCATGACCCGCGCCTCCTTGAGGCTGACCAGGTAGACGCCTTCGCCGGTCCAGCCGATCAAGGTGTAGTACTCATCGCCCGTCACGCGGTCGTCCATCCAGGCCCTGACCTCGGAGAGGCTCGACTTGGCTCTGGGCGCTGGCGACCCTTCGGCTGCAGTCGCCCCGCCCGCCGTCAGCAGCAGCGATCCGGCGAGCGCGCCCAGAACGGTGCGCGCGCGGTTCACTTGACGCTCCCGACCCAGGCCTTGGCCTCGGATTCGACGCCCTTCAGCTTTGCGCTGCCGGCCGCCTTGGTCTTGGCGAGCTCAATCACGTAGGCGCACACGTCCGCGGCCACATACTCGTCCCAGCTGCCGGGGCGCAGATAGGTCCAGCTCTCGTCGCCTTCGATGGAACTGAGCTGCTCGCCCTGCAGGGAGTTTTCCCCATAGTAGTCGATGGCCAGCGACTGGATGCGCTCCTTGTCGCAATCCAGCGCCGTCAGCAGCTTGTAGGAGCGTATGCCGTCGACTTCGCCGAGCTTGGTCGGCTTGAAGTATTCCGTCTTGGACCAGAAGCGCAGCGTTCCGTCCTTCATGGTCTTGATCGAGTCCAGCTCGACCAGCGCGACCGAGTCCGGGTCGAAGGCCGAAACGCCGTAGCCCTCGTCATCGATGTAGCGTTCGACCCAGGCGTTCACGCCCTTCTCGTCCACAGCCTTGGGGGCCGGGGGCTTCCCCATGCCCTTGTCGGCTGCGGAGGCCGGTGCGCTCAGCGCAAGCATCAACGATGCGATCAAAATGGCACGCTTACTCATGTCGATCCCTCCGACTATCGGCGTATCGCCGGCTCCTGCGCCCCCCGGTTGCAAGAACGCCGCCAGCTCCAACCACGGTAGCGGCTTGACTGTGAGAACAAAAGGAGAATAAGAACGAAGCACGAACAAATAGAAGCATGCACAAGAGGATCAATGCACATGGCGCGTCTGGCTCGCGAATCGCTGGCTTTCGTATCCGTCGCAGGCTTTGTCTGGGGCATGTGCCAGGTTGCCAGCCTGGTCGGATGACGGGGCATGCGCATGGCGGAAGCGAGCGGCGACGACGAGGGGTTCGTCCATCTGCGCGCGCGCTCGGCCTATTCGCTCCTCGAAGGTGCGATCAAGGCCGACGCCTTGGGCAAGCTCGCCGCGGCGGCGCAGATGCCGGCGGTGGCGCTGACAGACCGCGCCAACCTGTTCGGCGCCCTTGAATTCTCGGTCGCCACCAAAGGCGAGGGCGTCCAGCCGATCGTGGGCTGCGCCCTGCCGGTCACCGGCATCGGCGGCGGCCGTTCCGATCGCTGGGCGAAGACCCCCACCATCGTGCTGCTGGCGCAGAGCGAGGCGGGCTACCTCAACCTCTCGGCCCTGTCGTCGGCGGCCTATCTGGACGTGGAGCCCAATGAGGAGCCGGCGGTTCCCTGGGCTAGGGTCTGTGAGCATGCCGAAGGCCTGATCCTGTTGTCCGGCGGACCGGACGGTCCGATCGATCCGCTGTTCTCGGTCGGCAAGGTCGCCGAGGCTCGCACTGCCCTGGCCGAAATGAAGAGGGTGTTCGAGGACCGCTTCTATGTGGAGCTGCAGCGACATGGTCTGGCGGCGGAGGCCGACGCGGAGCCGCAACTCGTCGCCTTCGCTTATGAGGAGGACGTGGCCCTCGTCGCCACAAACGACGTCTATTTCCCCAAGGCGGCGCTGCATCAGGCCCACGATGCGTTGCTGTGCATCGCCGACGGGGCGTTCGTCGGCCAGGACGAGCGCCGCCGGGTCAGCGCCGAACACTGGTTCAAGCCGGCGGCCGACATGCGCGCCTTGTTCGCGGACCTGCCGGAAGCCTGCGACAACACCCTCGATATCGCCCGACGCTGCGCCTTCATGGTCGGCAAGCGCGATCCGATCCTGCCGCGCTTCCCCACCGAAGGGGGCCGGTCGGAGGAGGAGGAGATGGCGCACCAGGCGCGCGAGGGCCTGAAGGCGCGGATGGCGGCCGGCCAGGCGACCTCGGCCACGGTGGAGGACTACAACGCCCGGCTCGAGCGCGAGATCGGCGTGATCAGCCAGATGGGCTTTCCGGGCTACTTCCTGATCGTCTCGGACTTCATCAAGTGGGCCAAGGCCCGCGGCATCCCCGTGGGGCCGGGGCGGGGTTCGGGCGCCGGCTCGCTGGTCGCCTGGTCGCTAACCATCACCGACCTCGATCCCTTGCGCTACGGCCTGCTGTTCGAGCGGTTCCTGAACCCCGAGCGGGTGTCGATGCCCGACTTCGACATCGACTTCTGCCAGGAGCGGCGCGAGGAGGTCATCGCCTACGTCCAGCAGCGCTACGGGCGCGACCGGGTGGCGCAGATCATCACCTTCGGCACCTTGCAGCCGCGCGCGGCTCTGCGCGACGTGGGCCGCGTGCTGCAGCTCTCACTGGGCCAGGTCGATCGGCTCGCCAAGATGGTGCCGAACAATCCGGCCAATCCGGTGACGCTCACCCAGGCGATCGCCATGGAGCCCCGGCTGCGGCAAGCCAAGGAGGAGGACGAGGCGGTCGCCCAACTTCTCGACGTCGCCCTGCAGCTCGAAGGCCTCTATCGCAACGCCTCCACCCACGCCGCCGGGGTGGTGATCGGCGACCGCCCGCTGATCGAGCTGACGCCGCTCTACCGCGATCCACGCTCCGAACTGCCGGCCACTCAGTTCAACATGAAATGGGTGGAGAGCGCCGGCCTGGTGAAGTTCGACTTCCTGGGTTTGAAGACCCTCACGGTGATCGACCGGGCGCTAAAGCACCTGGCCAAGCGCGGCGCCGAGGTCGACATGGCGACCCTGCCGCTGGACGATCCCAAGACCTACGAGCTGATGAGCAACGCCCACACCGTCGGCGTCTTCCAGCTTGAAGGGCAGGGGATGCGCGACACCCTGCGCCAGCTTCGGCCGGGTTCGATCGAGGACGTCACCGCCATCGGCGCCCTGTATCGGCCGGGCCCGATGGACAACATCCCGGCCTTCGTCGACTGCAAGTTCGGCCGCAAGCCGATCGACACCCTGCACCCAAGCCTGGAGCCGGTGCTGCGCGAGACCTACGGCATCATCGTCTACCAGGAACAGGTGATGCAGATCGCCCAGATCCTGGCGGGCTATTCGCTGGGGGAAGCCGACCTGCT
>NZ_JAUXZW010000005.1 GCF_030693805.1 Phenylobacterium sp. | reverse complement strand
GAACTTCATGCGCGCGTCGTCGAACGCGTTGAAGCCGCACTCGTAGGTCGAGAGCTTTTCGGGGTCGGGATTCTTCGGCGCCAGCACGAAGGCGGCGATCACGAAACCCAGACCCAGCGCCGTCGCGATCCCAAGGAAGATCACGATGGGCAGGTACTGCAGAAGGAACGCGTTCATGGAATCCTCGGACCGGAGTCGCGGGCCCTTCTAGACCAGGGCCGCGCGGCGTTCAAACGGCGCGTTTGCATTGCGGCGAAAGGGCCACAGGCGGTGTGGATTTGCGGGCGCCGAAGAACCTGACAGTGCGCCTTACGGCCGGCCAAGCGCCACTCTTCCGTTGACACGATTCAGGGTGCGACCTATCAGACGCCCCTCGCGTTTCGCGGAAGCGATGCGGATGTAGCTCAGTTGGTTAGAGCGCCGGCCTGTCACGCCGGAGGTCGCGGGTTCAAGTCCCGTCATTCGCGCCACCGCTTTTCCAGCAGCCCGACGGCGCGGCGCGGCTCTCCTCAGATCTGCAGTGCTTCATCGGTCGCGCTGCGCACGCTCGCCGGAAGGCTCATACCCGACGCTGCGACGTTCTGGGCCAGGTGACCTGGGCGCGTCGTGCCGACGACGGCGCAGGCGACATTGGCGTCATCCAGCACATAGGCCAGCGCGGCCTGGGCCGGCGTCATGCCGGGGACGTTCAGCAGACGCGCGACACGCGCGCCCCGGCGCATCTCCTCGCGGTGGCGGCCCAGGCCGCGGGCCGCGTACCAGAGGTCTTGGGGCCCGCGCAGCTTCAGCACCTGGAACTGCGCATGCCCCATGCCCAGCGCCATGCCCGCCAGGACGCCCTTGCCGGCCGCAGCAGCCCGGGCGACCAGGCCAGCGCGTTCCGGGCGCAGGATATTGTAGTCGACCATCACCACGTCGAAGGCGGCCAATCCAAGGACGTGCTCGATGACCGCAGGGTCGAAGCTGTTGACCCCCAACGCGCGTACCATCCCGCGGGCGCGCAGCCCCTCCAGGGCCGCCAGCAGGGGCTCGTCCAGCTCGCTGATCGCCGGACCGTGGAGCTGCAACAGCGGCAGTACGTCCAGCCCCAGACGTTGCAAAGAGGCCTCGGCGCTCGCGACGACGCCGGCGGGCGACATATCGCGCACGATGCGCCCTCCCCCAACGTGGCGCGTCCCCGCCTTGCTGGCGATGACCAGCCGCGAGGCGTCGCGTCCCTTGAGCGCCCGGCCCAGGCGCGGCTCGGCCTCGCCACGGGCGTAGCTGGCCCCGGTGTCGAAGAAGGTGACGCCAGCCTCGATCGCCTGATGGACGAGGCCTATGGCCTCGCGTTCGGCGAACTGCGGCTTGCCCCAGTAGCTCGCGCATCCGAAGCCAATTTCGGAGACGACGAGGGCTGTGGCGCCGAGGGATCGATAGAGCATGGCGCCCGCGCAGGCTCGAAGGTGGTGGGCGGCGAGGGGTTCGAACCCCCGACCCCCTGGGTGTAAACCAGGTGCTCTGACCAGCTGAGCTAGCCGCCCGCGGCGGCCCTTGTAGCCGAGCATGCGGGCTGCGTCAGGGGTTTCGTCCGCCTCATGCACGACGAGGGGCGGCCGCGTGACGGCGACCGCCCCCGCCGACGACAAAGAGACCTTTGCTTTAGTTCAGGGCGCCCTTCAGGCCCTCGCCCGCTCGGAAGCGCGCGGTCTTGGTCGCGGGGCGTTTGACGGTCTCGCCGGTGCGCGGGTTGCGCGCGGTGCCGGCCGGCCGGCGAACCGGCACAAAGCTGCCGAAGCCCACCAGGCGCACCTGGTGGCCGGCCTTAAGCGAACTGGTCACGGAATCGATGAACGCTTGTAGCGCATCCTTCGCCTGAGCCTTGTTGAGGCCCGCCTTCTCGGCGATTGCGGTCACGAGTTCGGCCTTGGTCATCTTGGGTGTCTCCCAACCCTTGGTGCAGCGGCGCGGACCACGCAGTCCCCCAGAGCAGCACGCGCGGTTGGGATTATGTCGCTCCATTAACGCGCGTCAAACGAGAGCGGCGCGGAGTCGCCTCCGCGCCGCTCGACTTGACGTCGTTTTCAGCCGTTCCGGCGGCGACGTCAGTGAGTGATGACCGACTCCACATCACCGTCGTCCGCCTTCGGAGCGATCGGCGGATGATCGGCCTCCGACCACTCGATCGGCGTGGGCGGTCGCGTGAGCGCGTGCGACAGCACCTCGTCGATGTTGGAGACGGGAATGATCTCCAGCGCCTTGCGGACATTGTCCGGAAGATCAGCCAGGTCCTTCTCGTTCTCCTGCGGGATCAGCACCGTCTTGACGCCCGAACGAAGGGCGGCCAGCAGCTTCTCCTTCAGGCCGCCGATCGCCGTCACCCGGCCCCGCAGCGTGACTTCGCCGGTCATGGCGAGGTCGGCGCGGATCGGAATACCGGTGAGCACCGAGACGATGGCCGTGGCCATCGCGGCGCCCGCCGAAGGGCCGTCCTTGGGGGTCGCGCCGTCCGGCACGTGGATGTGGACGTCGGTGCGTTCGAAGACCGGCGGCTCGATGCCGAACTTGGTCGCGCGGCTGCGGACGTAGCTGTTCGCCGCCGAGATCGACTCCTTCATCACGTCCTTCAGGTTTCCGGTGATCGACATGCGGCCCTTGCCGGGCATCCGCACCGCTTCGATGGTGAGGATGTCGCCGCCGAACTCGGTCCAGGCCAGGCCCGTGACGATGCCCACCTGATCTTCCGCGTCCGTCTCACCGTAGCGGTGCTTGCGCACGCCCGCGTATTTGGCCAGGCGCTCATCGTCGATGGTGATGGTGGTCACGCCTTCGCGCGCCATGTCACGCACCGCCTTACGCGCCAACCCGCCCAGCTCGCGCTCGAGCGAGCGCACGCCGGCTTCGCGTGTGTAGTACCGGATCATGCCGCGCAGCGCCGACTCGGTGACTTCCATCTCCTCGTCGCGCACGCCGTTGTTCTTCTGCTGCTTGGGCAGCAGGTAACGCAGCGCGATGTTGAGTTTCTCGTCCTCGGTGTAGCCAGCCAACCGGATCACTTCCATCCGGTC
>NZ_JAUXZW010000002.1 GCF_030693805.1 Phenylobacterium sp. | reverse complement strand
CCCGGATCGACGTCTCGCAGGCCATGATCCTCGTCGCCATGGGCGGAAACCTGCTACGCCGGACCACCCACCCGTGAGTTTCCAAACGGACTCTAAGGCAAAAAATAAAAGTCGGGGAGATGTCCGGATGACTCATGAGGTCCGAGCCGCACCGCGCGCCGCCAGCATGCGCAGCGCCTGGTACGCGGTGATCCTGCTTCTGCTGCTCTACTGCATGTCGTTCATCGACCGGCTGATCCTGTCGTTGCTGGCCCCGGCGCTTTCGGCCGCGTTTCAGATCTCCGACGTCAAGCTTGGCGTGTTGTTCGGCATGGGCTTTGGCGTGGTCTACGGACTGACTGGCCTGCCTCTCGCCCATCTGATCGACAAGAGCAACCGCGTGCGCATGGTCACATTCGGCGTGCTGCTGTGGAGCGTCTGCACCATCGGCTCGGCCTTTGCGCCCAACTACACCGCCCTGGTGATCCTGCGCGCCGGCGTCGCGGTCGGCGAAGCCGTGCTCTCTCCGGCGGCCATCTCGATCATCGCCGACCTGTTCCCGCGCGAGAAACGCAGCGCGCCGACGACCGCCTACATGGCCGTCAGCACCTTCATGGGCGCCGGCGCCTTCGTGATCGGCGGCGCGGCGTTGGACCTTGGCACGCACCTGTCAGCCGCGCTGGGCATGGAGCCCTGGCGGCTGGCGCTGGTGTTCGTGGGCCTCCCCGGGATCGCGATGGGCCTGCTGTTCTATTCGACGGTCCGCGAGCCGGTCCGCGCGCCTGCCCCGGCCAACGAGCAGTTCAGCACGGCGGGCCAGGCCATCGGCTATGTCGCCAAGGAGTTCGGCCTGTACGGCTACGTCTATCTGGCCGCCGCCATGCTGACGATGACCGGCTTCGCCGCCTCGGCCTGGGCGCCGACCCTGATGGTGCGCACCCATGGCCTGACGCCGGCGCATGCGGGCTACCTTTACGGCACGGTCGGTCTGGTCACGGGGCTGATCGGCGCGGTCCTCTGGCCGGTCCTGGTAGAGGCCTGGAGCCGCAAGGGCCGCAAGGACGCCCTGATCATCGCCTTCACCATCGGCATCACCGGCTACTGGATCTGCGCGGCGACGCTGGCGCTCACGCCGTCGATCGTGGTGATGCTGGCGGCGGTCGGCGCGGCGACGTTCTTCACCACTGCCGGCGCCGTGCTGATCCCGATGATCTTCCAGAACGTCACGCCCGGGCGCATGCGCGGGCGGGTGATGGCAGGCTACCTGATGGCCAACAACCTGGTCGGCTTCACCATCGGCCCGCCGCTCGCGGCCTGGATCGCCGAGCGGTTCTTCACCGGACCGCACGCGATCGGCTACGGCATGGCCGCCATCGCCCTGGTCGGCGGACCAATCGCCAGCGTCGCCGTGTGGATGACCCGCAAGGCCTATCTGCGCGCGCTGGTGACGGCGGAGGCCCGCGAACGAGCCGCCGACGAGGCTCTGCTGGCGGCGCGCTGAGCCGCGAAGTTCAGCGCCCGACGATCGAGAGCCCGCCGTCCACCACGATCGTATGACCGCACATGTAGGCGGCCAGCGGCGACGCCAGGAACAGAGCCGCCCCGGCCAGTTCGTCCGGCGTGCCGGCGCGGCGCAGTGGGATGCCCTTTAGGATGGTCTCCATACGCTGGGGGTCCTGGGTGGTCACCGCCGTCATCTTCGTCTCGACCAGGCCCGGCGCGATGCCATTCACGCGGATGCCCTCCCGCGCCCAGGCTTCGCCCAGGGTCTTGGTCAGGCTGATAGCGCCGGCCTTGGACGCGGCGTAGGCCGGATTGCCCCGGTTCGACCAATAGCCGGATACCGAAGAGATGGTGATCAGCGCCCCCTTGGCCTGGGACAGCATCGCGCGGAACTTGTTTGCGCAGTGCATCAGGCTATCGAGATTGACTGACATTACCTTGTCCCACCCCTCGGGCTCGAACTCCGCGCGCTGATACAGCACCGCGCCCTGGCAAAGGACCAGCACGTCCAGCGTGTCGAACGCCGGCTGCACAGCATCCACGGCGGCGCGCACACCAACGTCGACGCCGGTGTACGACAGCCCGTCAAGGTTGGAGCCCGCATCCCCGGCGTAGTCGGCGGCGCTGGGCCGGGTCCCCCAGACATGCACGTCGGCGCCGCGCGTGTTGAAGGCCTGGGCGATGCCATTGCCGATACCGCTTGAGCCGCCGACCACCAGCACCGTCTTACCGGTGAAATCCGTATCCGACATTGTGAGCTCCCTTGAGTGACCGCCCGGCGGGCTTGCCCGCTCGACGCAGGGGCGTCAAATCGCGCGCCGCTTGCCGACATCGGATCCAGCGTCCAGCGTCCCGACATGGTCCGAGTTGCATGAGCCTCAGGCGCTGGACGTGGTTCGCAGTCGCGCTGGCCCTCGCGGCCGGACTGGCGTTCGCGGCGTCGCAAACGCCACGGCCGCTCTCGCCCGACGCCCCGGCTAACGTCTACTCCGCCGGCCGCGCCATGCGCGACATCCGCGAGATCGCGCAACGGCCCCATCCAGTCGGGTCGACAGAGCACGCCAGGGTGAAGGCTTATCTGCTCGCTCGGATGCGCGCACTCGGCCTCGTTCCCATCACCCAGGTCGGTCCGCTGTCTCGGGCTTCAGCCGTGCGCCTGGGCGCCATGGGCGGCGACGAGCGGGCGCGCGAGATCACCAATCTGATCGGCGTCCTGCCAGGTCGCGACCCGGCTGCCAGGGCGGTGGTGCTCATGGCCCACTACGACACCACGCCAAGCTCACCAGGCGCCGCCGATGATTCCACCGGCGTCGCCGCGGCGCTGGAGGCGGCGCGCGCGATCCAGGCTCGAGGGCCGGCCCTGCGCCCGCTGATCGTGCTGCTCACCGACGCCGAAGAGATCGATCTGGACGGCGCGCGGCTGTTCTTCGGCGCGCACCCCCTGCGCGGCGCCGTCGGCGCGGTGGTCAACCTGGAGGCGCGAGGCGGCGGCGGGCGGGCGCTGATGTTCGAGACCGGGCCGGGAAACGCCCAGATGGTCGCCCTGTTCGCGCGAGCGGCGGCCCGCGCCCAGGGCGGCCCGAGCAGCAATTCCCTGGCTGTCTTCGTCTATCGGCACATGCCCAACGGCACTGACTTCACGCTTCCGAAGGATGCTGGAACGCCCGGCGTGAACCTCGCCTTCCTGGGGCGGCCCGGCCAGTACCATACGTCCAGCGCCACGCCGCAGGCGCTTGACCAGGGCAGCGTGCAGCACATCGGCGGCCTGGCCCTGGAGACCGCTGACGCCTTGTTACGGGCGCCTTCGCTTCCGCAGCCGACGCGAGATGTGGTCTACGCCGACGTCTTCGGCCGGGCGCTCCTCGCCTACCCACCGGCGATGGGATGGCTTGTGCTCGGCGCAGCGTTCGCACTGACAGCATTCGCCGCGTCGCGGAGCGGCCTGCCGGTCCGCGCGGCGCTGTCCGACATTGGCCGTGGCGCGCTCGATGGCGTCTGGTTCGTCTGCGCCGCCCTGGTGATGCTGCCAGCGGTGGGGCTGATCGCCGGGCGGACGGCGAGCGGTTCCGAGGGCTATTTCACGGCTTTGGCGCACCTCGGCTGGATGGAGGCCGCCGCGGGCCTCATACTCGTCTGTCTCGCCGTGGTCATGGCCGGCGGTCGCGGACGCCTGGGGCGGACCGGGCCGGTCCTGGCGATGGTCGTCTCGGCCGGCCTGACGCATGCCGCGGGGCGGCTGGACCCGGTCGTCGCCGCCGCCTTGATGGTCGCCGTCGGCCTCAGCCTGTTTCCAGGCCTGGCCCCCAGGACGGCGCGCGGCGCGGGCCTGGGACTGATCGGGCTGGGCCTCGCGCTCACGGCCGCCGCCCAGGCCGCGGCGCCGGAGACCGCCTTCCTGTTCGCCTGGCCGACGCTGATCGCCGCCGCCAGCCTCGCCTGGCGATCGCGATGGCCCGCGCTGCTCGCGACGATCGTCGGCGGCGGTTGGCTGGGCGTGCAGTCGCACGGGCTGTTCCTGGGCGTTGGAGCCGACATGCCGGGCGTGCTGGCGATCACCGGCCTGCTGACGATGATGCTCGCCCGGCCGCTGGTCGACCCTCAGTCCTGAGCGATACGCACAACGGTCTTGGCCATGCCCGATCCGCTGAACGCGAATTCGAGCGCCTCGCGATACTCTTCGAACGCGAAGACCCTTCCCACCGGCGGGTTCAGCGTGCCGTCGCCGAGCCACCGCTGGATATCGGCGAAATTGGTCGCCGCCGCCTCGGGTTCGTTCAGTAGGAACTGACGCAGGTCGACGCCAACGAGCGCCGCGCCCTTGAGCAGGGTCAGGTTCGACTTCAGCGCCGGAATCGGTCCGCCGACGAAGCCCACGACCAGATGGCGCCCGTTCCAGGCGAGCGAGCGGAAGGCCGGATCGAACAGCGGCCCACACACCGGATCGAAGATCACGTCCGGGCCCTTGCCGTCGGTCGCTTCCTTTAGGCGGTCACGCCAGCCCTCGACCTCCGTGTCGATCGCCACGGACGCGCCCTGGGCCAGGGCGAATTCGCGTTTGGCGGGGGTGGAGGCCGCGGCGACCACCCGTGCGCCCATGGCGCGGGCCATCTGTACGGCGGCGACGCCTGTCCCGCCTGCGGCCCCGAACACCAGCACGGTCTCGCCCGCCGCCAGCCGCGCACGGTTGCGGAACGCCAACAGCGCGGTCTCGTAATTGACGCGCACGCCGGCCGCCTGATCGAAGCTGAGCCCCGAAGGCATGGCGTCAACGCGCTCGCGCGCCACAACCACGAATTCGGCGAAGGCCCCGCCGGAGGTCGCCATCACATGGTCGCCAGGCTTCACGTCGGTGACGCCGGCTCCGACCTGGTCAACCACGCCGGAAAACTCGTTGCCGGGGGTGTAGGGCAGCGGCGGTTTGACCTGATATTTGCCCAGCGCGCGCAGCGCCTCGACGTAGCCCACGCCACAGGCGGCCACGCGGATGCGCACTTCGCCCACGCCGGCTTGCGGAAGCGGCGCATCGACCATCGCGTAGTCGTCGAGGGAGTCTAGCGCGTGGGCCTGGACGATCTTCATCGGATGAACTCCTCGGGCGCGCCCGGAGCGCGCGCTCAGGTCATCGGCAAATCGAGGCGCGTGCGCAAGGTGGTTTCGACCGCGCAGGCGAGTGCTGTCAGGCTGCCTGGGCGGCCGCGGCGGGTCCGAACCCCGGACGCCAGCGGATGCAGTCTGGCGCCGAGAGATCGACGTCGAACTGACGCTCGTGCGCCGCCTCGAAATTGTGCTTTGGCGGGGCCAACGTTTTCCAGGCCTTGGCCACCGCCCAATAGGCTGGCTTCAGCACTTCGGGGGTTCCGCGCGACACGCCGTTCAGGCCGAACTGGCGGCGCAGGCGGCCGTTCACATAGAACACGCCGTTGGTCATCATCGAGCGCGGGGTGGAGAACTCCACCGACACCGAGACGTTACGCGCCGAAACGAATTTCCGCGACGCCGCACCTTTGCTATCGCGCCCGCTCGCCAAACACAGGGTCGCGCTTGGCCCAGGACGTCGGCTAACCAGTCCCTGTCTCACTGAACGGAGCGCCACATGCCTGACACGTACCGCAAATGGGTGCTCGATCGGCCGATGGTCGACGATGTCCTGACGCCCGACCAATTCGCGCTGAAGGAGGCGCCCATCCCTGAGCTCGAGGCCGGCCAGGCGCTGATCCGAGTGAAGCTGATCAACATCCACTCGGCCACCCGCGCGCGCATCGCCAATGGCGCGACCAAGCCCGGAGACACCGACTATTCCAACTACGCCTGCGCCGAAGTGTTGAAGTCGCGGGACAAGACCTTCAAGGAAGGCGACGTGATCGCCTGTCAGGCGGGCTGGCAGGATCATCAGGTAGTCAGCAGCGAGAGCGCCTCGGTCGGCTACGGCGCGCCCAGCGAACTGGTCAAGGCGCTGAACGGCGCCAACTCCCAGTGGAACTACGTCTTCCGCCCGGCGATGGTGAAGGCTTGGCCTTCCGACGTGCTGATGGAGATGTTCGGCACATCCGGCATGACCGCCTATTTCGGTTTGCGCGAGTGCGGGCCTATCACTCCTGGCGACGCCGTGGCGGTGGCCGGGGCCAGCGGGTCGGTGGGCTCGATCGCCGTGCAGCTCGCCAAGGCCGCGGGGGCCTATGTGGTCGGGTTCGCAGGCGGCGTGGACCGGTGCCGCTGGGTGGTGGAGACGCTGGGCGCGGACCAGTGCCTGGATTACCGGGCGGATGATTTCGCGGCGCAGCTCGCAACGGCCTTTCCCAACGGGATCGACGTGTTCTCGGATGGCGTCGGCGGACAGCTGACCGAGACCGTGATGGCGGAGATGAATCCGTTCAGCCGGCTGTTCTCGTTCGGCGGGGCCGCAGCCTTCTACGCCGACAGATTGGCGGCTCCCGCGGCGCAGCGGCCGTCGCTGCGGCGCAACTTCGGCATCTCCGAGACCGTCGAGGCGGCGCTCAAGGCCAAGCGCATGCGCTCGGAGTGCTGGATCGTCGACGAATTCTACGACGAGCGCCTGAAGGCGGAGGGCGACCTGTCGCGGCTGATGCGCCGGGGCGTGGTCAAGCCAGTGAACACCGTCGTGGACGGCTTCGAGAACCTGCCCAGCGCCATCGTCGGCCTCTATGCGAACCCCCGCGCCGGCAAGCTGCAGGTGCGGTTCGAGCCTGAAGCCTAGGCCTGCGCGACGGCCCGCAGCCTCCGAAGAGGCTGCGGGCTCGCGTGTCCTCTTAGGACAGGACGATCAGCACGACCCGGCGATTGGCCTGGCGGCCAGCCCGGTTGGTGTTCGGCGCCACCGGCGCGTCCGCGCCGTAGGAGATGGTGCCGATGCGGTTCAGCGGCACGCCCTGCAGGTTCAGGTAGCGGCGCACGGCCTCGGCCCGCTCGGCGCCCAGGCGGTAGTTGCCCTCCTTGGAGCCGCTGGCGTCGGTGTGGCCCTGGACCTCGACGTAGACGTTCTTGTTCTCGGTCTTCAGCTTGCTGGCGAAGGCGTCGAGCCTGGCCTGGGTCTCGGGCGAGAGGTTCGCCTTGGAGGCGGGGAACTTCAGGCTGTCGTCGGACAGGACCATCGAATAGACGAACTTGCCCTCGGCCAGCTTGCCCGCCGCATCGGCCCGTTCCATCGCCTGACGCGTCGAGGCGTCGAGGCCGGCGAGGCGCGCGTCGTGGTCAGCGACCCTGGTGGATACGACGCCGACCTGCTCGTTGACGTATTTCTTGGTGGCGCAGCCTCCCAGGCTGACAACACCCAATAACATCGCCCCCGCGATCATTACGTTCGACCCACGCTGGATCATGCAAGTTCCTCCGTCCCGGTTATGAACCGCCGTTAAGTTTTGGAGCCCGACTCCATCGTGTTCGAAAACGGCGGTTTGTGGGCGCGCCTATGCTTTTAAGCAGGCGGAGTTGGGCGCCGATGTCAGTTTGCGCACGACCGGGCGCCCCTTATGACGCGTCAGGGTGATACGGCGCCGCGGGCGAACAACAGATCGGTCCAGCGCCACCGATCGGATCCCAGCACGACGCGCGCCGCGCCCGGCGAGTCGTCCAGCGAGATCATCACCAGGCCCCGCACCGGCTCGGCGCGACAGGCTTCGGGCGCGAACCCGACCTCCCACATGATCACCTCGCGGACCGCCGCCAGCCCGTTCCCCTCCTGGCCGCGGTGGCGCACCCAGTCGCCGTTCCAGACGTTCAGCGCCTTGCCGCGATGAGCGCCGGCGACCGCGTTGCGGACTAGCGGATCCTTGCGCAGCGCCGTCTGCAGCAGCCGCACCATGTTGCAGGCGCGACCTGCCCCGCCCGACCCCGCAGTCTCTGCGGAGGCGACCTGCGCATCGCTCATCTCGTCATCGCCGTCCGCGCTCGGGCCGTCGCCAGCCTGTAGCGGGACGACGTCCGGCGGGGGCGGCAGAGGCGTCTGGCGGAAGATCGGGCGGGGCGGCGGCGGCTTGACCGGCTTGGGCCTGGGTGGATCGTCGGGCTTCAC
Organism: Phenylobacterium sp.; assembly: GCF_030693805.1. Taxonomy (GTDB): domain Bacteria; phylum Pseudomonadota; class Alphaproteobacteria; order Caulobacterales; family Caulobacteraceae; genus Phenylobacterium. Next base: position 29,917 of record NZ_JAUXZW010000002.1, on the reverse strand, counting down.
GGGATCGGCCATCGGCTTCAGGTCCACCAGCGCCACCACCATCGGCTCCGGCTCGGGCGGCGGCGGGGTTTCGGTGCGGCCATAGACCAGAGCCATCAGCACCATCAGATGCCAGGCGACGCTGACCACCGCGGTCAGCGCGTAGCGGCGCCGGACCGACGCAAGACGCGTGGAGCGGATCTGAGGCGGCCCATGGCCGAGGTCGTTCACCAGGAAGCGTCCCAACTGGCGTTTCTGCCCGAGGTCCCGGCAAGATCATGCGCCCGCGTCAGGATCGTGGCGCCCGGCGCGACTGCTGGCCGTAACTGGCGCCAGAGTCTAGTTGAGGCCCTAATCTGCGCTCGCGGGCGCGCGTCGGGTCAGCCGACCGATCCGTGGTGGCTGGCGATGCGCCATCCGTCGGGCGTGCGCACGTGGGTCTGGCTGAAGCGGATGTCGCGGGGATCGGCGCCCTCTGCGCCGGCGGCGCCGATCATCGCCACGTTCACGGCGTCCTCGCCCAGGGGCATCAGCGTCACGTCACGAAACACCATGCTGGGTTTGACCCGCGTGGGCATGGCGCTGAAGTAGGCGCGCGCGCCGTCCTGGCCACGGTACAGCCCACCACTGCCGCCGAAGAACAGGGCGTCAGGCGTGTACAGCGCCGCGAGCGCGGCCGGGTCCTGCCGGCCATAGGCCTCGACCCACTTGGCGAGCGTCGCTTCGATCTCGGATCGCATGTGTTCCTCCTGGCCGGCTGCTCCGGCTCTTGCGTCAGGCGATGTGGGCTTCGCCGCCCGGCGTTTCCAGATACGCCCAGGTCTTGTCGCCGTCGAACTGGCGTATGCGCACCTTCGTCCAATCCAGTCCGTCGATCATCCGGGCGTTGATCGCCATCCTCGGTTGGACGCTCAGGCTCTGCCAGTGTGTGACGCATCCGCATCGCCGGCATCGGTGGAAGGCCAGCATCCGGTCGCCCCACACATAGGGATGCGTCGAGCCCACCTGGGCGACGCTGACCTCGGATGGCGTGTAGTATGCCCAACGCGCGCCCAGTCGGCGGCAAACGGAGCAGTTGCACTCCGTGACCTCCGTGGGCGCCTGCGGCACCGTCAGGTGCACCGCGCCGCAGTGACAGGTGACCTCCGTCATCGTCTTCTCCTGCGTCATGCAGGTTAGGGACAAGAACGAAAGCCTGTCCAGCCGCTCACGCGAGCGCGTCCAGGAGACCATGTCCGCAGAAGGCGGGAATTCGAACTGCGGCGGTATCGACACCGCCCTCTGAGGCGGCGCGCGCCTAGTGGAGGCGAAGTTCGGCCAGAAGCCGCCGGCTGAGCGCTTCGGCGAGCTGGCGCGCGTTGTCACGCTGGTCGCTCGCGGCCTGCTTGTTTGCGGCGACGCTGCGCAAGCGACGCATGGTGTCGAGATAGGCGCGCGTCGGACCCAGACGCTCGGCGTTGATGGCGGCCTCGGCGTCTCGAAACGCTGCTTCTTCGTCTTCGCTCACGCGACCTCCGTCGAGTCGTTGATGCTCTGTTCCGCCCCGGGTTTGATCCAAAGCGGCACGGTTTGGTGTGACGTGCTGAAGCTTCAGCAATTCGCGCGCCGCCCTTCCCACTCATCCCATACGATCGAAGTAGGAGTTTTGACGCAGGCGACTGACTGACGTGCGAATGAGACGCAATCAGGGCGCCGGACAGTCCACGATCACCATTGCAGGCGGGACGAAGCGGGAGGCCCAGGCGGCTTCGAAATCGCGCCGGAAGCGGAACGGCTCAGCGAGTGCGAGCAGCGATAAGGCGCGTGTGTTCATCAATGGCTTATGGCGCATCGCGCCGGCCGCTATAGTCTCGACCGGCCGGCCCGTGTCGGCGCCCCATCAGCCCACAGGACACCGTCATGGCCAAGCCGCGCCACCTGACCGCCGTGCGCCCGCTTTGAGCGCGGCCGGGGCCCAGCGCGGATCCTCTGCCGCCGGATTGATCCTGATGCTGGGACTGCTGACGGCGCTCGGGCCGCTGGCGATCGACATGTACCTTCCGGCCCTGCCGCAGATCGCGACGGACCTGCACACCGACATCGGCGCCACGCAGCGGACCATGGCGGTGTTCTTCCTGGGAATGGGCGCGGGCCAGCTTATCTACGGGCCGCTGTCCGACCGAATCGGAAGGCGCGCGCCGCTGCTGGGGGGCATAGCGGTCTATGTGATCGCCTCGGCCGGCTGCGCCATGGCCACCTCGATCGAGATGCTGACGGCGATGCGGCTGTTGCAGGCGCTCGGCGGCTGCGTCGGCGTGGTGGTGCCCCGCGCGGTGGTCCGCGACCGCTACGAGCCGCAGGATTCCATGCGCATCTTCTCTTTGCTGATGCTGGTGATGGGTATCTCGCCGATCCTCGCGCCGCTGCTGGGCGGGCTGATCCTGCTGGGCGGCGGCTGGCGCTCCATCTTCTGGCTGCTCGCCGGCATGGGTGCGGTGCTGGGCGTGATCACCGCGTTCCTGCTGAAGGAGTCGCGTCCCGAGGCGGCGGCGACGCTGGCGCGGGCCGATAATCCCTTGCGCAGCTACCGCATCCTGCTGGGCGAACGGCGGGTGATGGGCTTCGTCCTGGCCGGCGCCGTCTCCGGCGCCGCGACGAGCGTCTATGTGACGGCCTCGCCGGCCCTGGTGATCGGAACCTACGGCGTCTCGCCCCAGGCGTTCGGCTGGGTGTTCGGCCTGAACGGCATCGGGTTGATCGGCGCCAGCCAGATCAACGCCCGACTGGCGAAGCGCTATCCGCCCGGCTTCGTGCTGAAGATCGCCAACCGCGCCAGCCTGGCCATCTGTCTGGTCATGCTGCTCAACGCCGTCACTGGGTTCGGCGGCATGTGGGGCGTGATGGTCCCCCTGTTCTTCGTCGTCGCCAGCCTGGGCTTCAACCAGCCGAATGCGCTGGCCGGCGGCATGGCCCATGACCCGCTGCGCGCAGGATCGGTGTCCGCGCTGATGGGCGCTTTCCACTTCGGGATCGGCGCGATCAACACCACCCTGGTGAGCATCGCGACGTGGAGCGCGCCGATCTCCATGGGCGCGGCGATGAGCGCCACGCTGCTGATCGCGGTCGCCATCTTCGCAGCGACCCGGCCCGACCGGCCGAACCGGTCGGGGTGAGGCGCTAGCCTGGAGCCTTCTCGCGTGCGTCGGCGATCCGCTCGGCGCGAAGCTGCGAACGGCGCACCTTGCCGGCGTCGTCCTTCAGCGCATGCGTCACGAGTTCGAAGCTGCGCGGGCGCTTGTAGCTGACCAGTCGTGAGGCGATGTGGGCGTGTAGGTCCTCGGCGCTGACGTCGCCCTTGGTCTGCACGATGGCGTGGATCAGGTTGCCCATGTCGTCGTCGGGCAGGCCGATCACGCAGCTCGAGCCCACGGCCGGATGCTCGTCGAGCACGGCTTCGATCTCCGCCGGATAGACGTTGGAGCCGCCGACCAGGATCATGTCGCCGCGCCGGTCGGCGAGGAACAGGTAGCCGTCCTCGTCCAGGTAGCCCATGTCGCCCATGGTCTCCCAGCCGCCCTCGGTTTGTACGGTCTGGGCCCCGCGGTAGAAATAGCTGGGTGGCGCGCCGACGCCGCGGCGGGCGTAGATCTCGCCCACCTCCCCTGCCGGAAGAGTCTCTCCGTTTTCGCCGACGATCTTCATCTCGCCGAAGATCGGCACGCCGGCCGAGCGCGGCTTGGCCAGCCATTCGCGCCCGGAGATCACCGTCGCGCAGATCGCCTCGGTGGTGCCGAACAGCTCCCAGATCACGTCCGGGCCGATCCAGTCGAGCCAGGCCTCTTTCAGCCACGGCGGACAGGGCGCGGCGGTGTGCCAGACCGTGCGCAGCTTGGAGATGTCGTAGCGGTTGCGGACCTCGTCCGGCAGCCGCCAGATGCGGTTCATCATCGTCGGCACCAGGTAGAGCCAGGTGGCGCCGCGCTCCTCGACCTCCTTCAGCACCGCCTCGGCGTCGAACTTCGGCATCAGGATCATGTGCGCGCCGCGCATCATCGACAGGGCGGCGGAACCGAACGGGGCGTTGTGGTAGAGCGGCCCCGGCATGATGGCGATGTCGTCGGGCTGCACGTTCCAGTGGCCGTTGAAGGTCGGCGTGTAGACGCCCGGGGTGCTGGCCATGATCAGCTTCGGCCTACCCGTCGAGCCGCCGGACGTCGGCGCCTTCCAGGACGGGGCGATGGCGTCAGGCAGCGGGGCCGCATCCTGAGTGGACGCGAGTAGTTCGTCGACGGTGTAGCCCGGCGCGTCGCCGGTCGCCGCGCCGGGCTCGCACAGCACGAAGGACGACTGCGCCAACTCGACGATCGCCGTCAGTTCGGCGATCGGCAGGCGCCAGGACACCGGCTGCGGCGTCGCGCCGAGTTTCCAGCAGGCGGCGGCGGCGACCATGAAGTCGACGCTGTTGGCGAGCGCGATCGACAGCAGATCTCCCTGGCCGAGCCCCTTGGCCTGGAAGGCGCGCGCCAGTCGGTTGCTGCGGGCGTCCACCTCGCGGCGCGACAAGGTCACGGCGCCCATGCTGATCATCGCGGCGTCGGGGTCGGCCTGTGCAAGCTGATGGAGGCGGGCGCCGAGGGACAGCGGGGCATCGGACATGGTCATGCGCTCCTAGTCAGGCCGTTGCGGATCACGCGGTCGCCGCAGAGAGGTCGAGACTATAGACGCGGGCGGCGGTCCCGCTGAACAGGGCGGTCTTCTCCTGGGCCGAGGCGCCGGCGGCTAGACGCTTGAAGGCGTTCCACAGCAGGCCGTAGCTGCAGGAGAACTTGTCGACCGGGAAGTTGCTCTCGAACATCGCGCGGTCGGCTCCGAACAATTCGATGCAGGGCTCCACATAGGGCCGCCAGGCGTCGGCGAGTTCCTGCGACGACGGCGGCTTCGGCCCCTCGTGGAAATCGAAGCCTGAAAGCTCCATCGCCAGGCCGCCCAGTTTCACCGAGACGTTGGGCTGGCGCGCCACCGCCTCGACGCCCTTGCGCCACACCGCATAGGCCTCGTCCCGCTTGCCGGCGTAGCGTCCCGTTCCCACCGGCCCGCCGACGTGATCCAGGATGATCTGGGTGTCCGGGAAGGCCTCGGCGAGGTCGGCCACGTCCTGGATCTGCGGATGGTAGAGCCAGGTGTCCAGGGTCAGGCCGAGCGGCGCGAGACAGGCTATGCCCTCGCGGACGGTCGGATCGTACAGCAGACCCTCGGTGTACAGGCGGGCCGTGCTGCGGATGGCCGGGTCCGCATCCCATGGACTCGAGAACCGCACGCCCTTGAAGCGGCCTTGACCGGCTTCGATGTGGGCGTGCAACGCCTCGGCCACCGCCGCGCCGTCACGCATCTCCACGCGGCTGAAGATCCCGGCGCAGAGCAATACGCCGCCATAGGCGCCGGCCTCCGCCTCTCGCGCGACCTGGGCGGCGAATTCCGTCTCGCCGACCGAGCGCAAGCCTTCAGGCCCGTCGGTGCGATAGCCCTCGGTGCAGTCGGCGAACACCGTGGCGACCACCCTGTGGCCTTCGCCGATGTCGGCCGCGAGTTCGGCCCCCAGATACGGCCCCCTGGGCGGACCCCAGAGGTGATGGTGCGCATCGACGATCGGCAGGCCGGGCTCGAGGATCTCCTCGGCGCCGCTGGCCAGCCAGGCGGGATCAGCAGTGGGGTGCAGGGCGGCCGGCGAACCGGCTGGGGTGGACGCCATGGCGTGTCGCCTCCTGTGAAATTCGGAGTGTCGGCGCGCTCAGGGGAACGAGATCGCCACCTTGCCGAAATGCTGGCCCGTCTCGAGGCGGACGAAGGCGTCCTTCGCCCGCTCGAACGGGAAGATCTGATCTATCACCGGCTTCATGCCGTGCAGGCCGATCGCCTTGGCCATCGCCTTCAGATCCTCGCTGGAGCCGACGGTGACGCCCTGGATGTTCTGTTGCTGCATGACGATCAACGGCAGGCGCACCTCGCCCTGCGGCGGCCCGGCCAGCACCCCGATCAGCGCCATCGTGCCGCCGATGCGGGTGGCGCGGATCGACTCGTTCAGCGTGCCCGCGCCGCCGACTTCGACCACCAGGTCGACGCCGCGGTCGTTGGTCAGTTCGCGGACCTTCATGCCCCACTTCGGCGTCGTGCGGTAATTGATGGTGTCGTCCGCGCCGAGCGCTTTCAGGCGTTCGATCTTCTCGTCGCTGGAACTGGTGGCGATCACCCGCGCTCCGGCGAGCTTGGCGAACTGCAGGGCGAACAGCGACACTCCGCCCGTCCCCTGGGTGAGCACCACGTCGCCCGGCTTGGCCGGGCTGAAGTTCATAACCGCGCTCCAGGCGGTGACGCCGGCGCACGGCAGCGATGCGGCCTCCTCGTCGGTCAGGTGATCCGGCGTGCGCGTCAGGTTGTCCTGCCGAAAGACTCGGTATTCGCAGAGCACGCCGTCGGCCATGCCGCCCAGGGCGCTCGCGAACTTCTCCTGGCTGGGCGGGCCGCCCTGCCAGGTCTCGAAGAAGCCGCCGATCACTCGGTCGCCGACGGCGAAACCCATGACGCCGGGCCCAAGCGCCTCGACTACGCCTGCGCCGTCGGACAGCGGGATCACCGGCGACTTCTGGCGTGAACCGTAGCCGCCCTTGAGGATCAGCAGGTCGCGGTAGTTCAGCGTCGCGGCCTTTATGCGCACCAGCACCTCGCCTGGGCCAGCCACCGGCATGGGCTTGTCGACGAGTTGCAGCCCGTCCAGGCCGCTCGTCGACTGCAGTTCGTATGCCTTCATGCAGGCGTCCTCCAACTGTTCACGGCCGGCGCTCTCGGCGGCGCCGGCCGCTCGCCCAATCTAGGGCGCGTTCTTCAGGCCCAGCGTCAATTCGCCAGCGCCGGCGCCGCGACGCCCCAGTCGCTGAACACCTCGGCGTTGTGCGCGCCGGTGGCCGGCGGCGGACCCTGCACGGCGCTGGGGGTGCGCGAGAAGCGGGGGGCCACGTTCGGTTGGATCACGCCGGCGATCTCGACGAAGGCCTCGCGGTCCTTGTTGTGCGCATGCTTCGGCGCCTCGTCGAAGCTGAGGACCGGCGCGAAGCAGACGTCGGAGCCTTCCATCACTGCGCACCATTCGTCCCGGGTCTTGGTCTTGAACAGCGTCGTCAGGCGGCCGGCGAGGCCCGTCCAACCCTCGCGCTCGAGTTGGCGGGTGAAATCCGGATCGCCGGTGAGCCCGGTCTTCTCAAGCAGCAGGGCGTAGAACTGGGGTTCGATCGAGGCGATCGAGACGTAGCCGCCATCCTTACACTCATAGGCGCCGTAGAAGTGCGCGCCGCCGTCGAGCAGGTTGGACGCGCGCTGGTCGGTCCAGGCGCCGGACGCGCGCATCCCGAAGAACATCGCCGCCAGCGATGCCGCGCCTTCGGACATGGCGCAGTCGATCACCTGGCCTTGACCCGATTTGGAGGCCTCGAACAGGGCTGCGCAGACGCCCATGGCGAGATACAGCGCGCCGCCGCCGAAATCGCCGACCAGGTTCAGCGGCGGCGGCGGCGGACGGTCCGCCGGGCCCATCGCCAGCAAGGCGCCGGTGATGGAGACGTAGTTGATGTCGTGGCCGGCGGCCTGCGACAACGCGCCGGTCTGACCCCAGCCGGTCATCCGGCCATAGACCAGCTTCGGATTGCGCTTCAGGGCAACGTCTGGGCCAAGGCCCAAGCGTTCCATCACGCCTGGCCGGAAGCCCTCGATCAGGGCGTCGGCCGCGCCGATCAGGCCGAGCGCGGTTTCGATGTCCGCCGGGTTCTTCAGGTCGAGCGACACGGACCGGCGACCGCGCGAGGTCACGGCGAAGCGAGGATCGGCCTCACCACTCTTGGCCGGACGGTCGATGCGCACGACATCCGCGCCCATGTCCGACAGCAGCATGGCGCAGAACGGCCCAGGCCCGATGCCGGCGAACTCTACGATCCGAACGCCCTTGAGCGGTCCCGTGGCCATCGTCGTCTCCCGTTGACTGTTGTGGCCGCTGTCTCGCCCGCCCTCTCGAGCCTGTCAATTTTGCGCATTCATGCGGTGACGCGCAGTGCGGGTCCAACGGCCGCCATGAGGAATCGGCTCGCGTCGTCCAGCACCCGCAGCCGCAGCCTGAGCGGCGGGACCAGGGCCAGGACCAGCTCTGAGTGGCCGGCGCCGGGGTACAGCTTCTCCTCGACGGTTACGCCGACCGCGCGCAGCCGCGCGCCCAGGCGCGTGACGTTGCCGGGACTGACCAGCCTGTCCTTGTCGCCGGACGCCAGGAAGGCGGGGGGATCGCCGGGCGCCACATAGCTGATCGGTTGCGTAGCGGGCAGGTCCTTGGCGCCGCCGAAGGTGCGCCGGGCCGGGCCATCCTCAAGCGGCAGGAAATCATACGGGCCCGAGAGCCCGGCCCAGGCCGCGACCGCGCCGGGCGCGCCGGCCTGCTCCAGCCACCGGCGGTCGAGCGCCAGCATAGCGGCGTTATAGGCGCCGGCCGAGTGGCCGACGAGCACGATGCGCTGGGGATCGCCGCCGTAGGCGCGGGCGTGATTGCGCGCCCAGGCCACCGCCGCCGCGCAGTCCTCCAGGAAGGCTGGATATGGCGCTTCCCCGGTCAGCCGATAGTTGGGCACCAGGGTGACGAACCCCTTGGCGGCGAACGCCCGGCCGGCGAAGGCGTAATCCTCCTTGCGCCCGCCCTCCCATGAACCGCCGAAGAAGAACACCAGCACCGGGGCGTCATGGGCCTTCGCCGGGACATAGATATCCAGACGACGGCTTGGGCCGACGCCGTAGGCCACGTCGCGCACGCTCGGCCGCACGCCTCGGTCTCTGGGGGTGAGGGCGTTGAAGGCGCGCAAAGGGGTGCAGGCCTGGGCCAGCAACGCCGGGATCGTCAGCAGCAGATTCCGACGCACGTTCGACATGGCGAGATCCTCTCCTCACCGACAATACGGTCGGACCCCGCGGTTGGACGCGCCCGATCATCAGGGTTCGTTCAGGCCCTATAAACCCAGAAAACGCCTGAGCCTTTGAATTCGTTGAGAATGCTTTCGATGGCGCCATCCCGCGTTCCATGCGATGATGAGCCATCAATTTTCGAATTGGCTTCGGTCGCTCTCTACGCTTGTTCTTCGGATCGAGCTCCGAGCCTACCAAGATCATCCGACAATTTGATCTCACGCCTCACCCGGAGGCGCGCGAACACTTGCATCTGAAAGTCACTCACATGGCCACTGGCACCGTGAAATGGTTCAACTCCACCAAGGGCTTCGGCTTCATCCAGCCCGATGATGGCGGCCAGGACGTTTTCGTCCACATCTCCGCCGTCGAACGCTCGGGCCTGGGCTCGCTCAATGAAGGCCAGAAGCTCCGCTTCGAGCTCGAGCGCGATCAGCGCAGCGGCAAGATGTCGGCCGGCCAACTGCAAGCCGGCTAAGATAAGGCCCATCGGTTCGCCGATGGATCTGAGGAGGGGCCGCCTGCGAAGGCGGCCCCTCTTCGGCATTCCCCCCATGGAGATTCTGTGAACGACACGCTGAACACCGGCTTTGCCGAACGTCTGAAGACCGCAGCCGCCGCCAAGCAGGCGTTGCTGGCCAAATTCCGTCCCACCCCGGCTCAGGCCGACCCATTGCATGCCGAACGCGACGCATTGCGCGCCGCCGAGCAGGCCAAGATCCGCGAAGCCCACGCCGAGGCCAAGGCCGCCAAGAAGCAGGCCGCCGCCGAGGCGCAGGAAGCGATCGCCCAGGCTCAGGCCGAGGCCGAAGCGCTTGCGTTGGACGCCGTGCGTGGCGCACGCAAGGAGCGCAAGGCGCTCTCGAACGCCGAAGCGAAAGCCAAACGCGACGCCAAATACGCCGCGCGCAAGGCGCGCAGATAATCGATCCTTCGAGGATTTAGACCATGGCCAAAAAGCCCAACTACCAGTTCGAGCGCATCGAACGCGATCGCCAGAAGGCCGCGAAACTCGCGGAGAAGGCGGCCGCCAAGCGCAGCAGTCGCGAGGCGGCGGCGTCGGACACGGACGCGGACGCCTCGGACACCACACCCAAGCCCGCGGATTGATACGACACCATGCAGAATAGCGCCCGCTACACGCAGGAAACGGTCCTGCTCGACGGCGAGGCCTTCGACGGCTGCGAGTTCACCGATTGCCGGCTGGTCTACGCCGGCGGCGACGCGCCCAGCTTCACCGACTGTCGCTTCAACGATTGCGAGTGGAAGTTCGAGGACGCTGCGGCCCGCACCCTGGGCTACCTGAAGCTGATCTGGAGCGCCGGCGCCAAGGCCGCCGTGCAGTCCACCATCAAAGACATCACCGTCGCCGCCCGCTAGGGCGTGCTCCGGCGCGCTTAGCTCACCTCACTAACTTCAGCGTGCTGGTCAGCGCGTCGACGTCGGCGACAGGACCGGGCCCGATCCCGACGCAGGTCGCGGTTCCGGCCTCGACCACCGTGCGGCCGGCGTCACGCACCAGCATGGTGGCGAGGCCTGCGTCCTCAGCCGCCTGCGCCAGCGCCAGCAAGTCTTCCGCCGATGCGCAGCGCAGCACGATCTTCGGCATGCCGGCCTCGAGCCAGCCCACCTGGTGCTCGCGATCGGCGTGCAGGAATGCGCCCACAGCAGCATGGGCGACCTGGGCCGCCATCTTGCCCGCCGGGAGGTTCAGCGCCTGGTTGACGACGATCACCTGCTTCATGCGCCTCCACATGCCTGAGCTTGCGCCCTGACGCGAGACCGGCCGCCACGCGCGTAGACGCGGCGGCGATTTCGGCGTGGGATCGTCTCTGCACGAAATCGAGGCGCCAAATGGCCAAGCTTCCCCGCCCTGACAAAGCCGCCGCCTTGCCGAAGGTCGGAAAATCCCCGTCCGTGCAGTCGAAGGGGCGTTGCGTATGCGGCGCGGTCGAGCTGGAGATCGACGTGCCGGCCGTCTGGTCGTGGCACGATCACTCCCAAGCCAGCCGCCACGCCCAGGGCTGCGCCTATCCCACCTATGTCGGCAGCTGGCGCAGCCGCTTCCGCATCCTCAAGGGCGAGGCGCAGATCACCCGCTTCGAGGACCCCGAGGAAGGCACCGCGCGCAGCTTCTGCGCCCGTTGCGGCACGCCGCTGATCTATGAACGGCCGCGCTCGCCGCGAATGGTCAACATCCCGCGCGCCCTGTTCACCACCCGTACGGGCCGCGAGCCGCGCTACCACATGTACCTGCACGAGCAGGCGGATTGGATCTACCTGGGCGAGCCGCTGTCGCCGTTGAAGGGCTATCCCGGCGTCATGCGCGAACGCCCGCGCCGCAGAAAGCCGCGCGACCTGGAACCCATGTTCTGACGCTTGACCGGCGCGCCCGCGTCCCGCACCAGCTTTCGTCATGACCGACATTCCGACGCTCACCGGGCCGATCGTCCTTCCCGCCTCCGGCGGCGCTCCCAAGGCGATGGTCATCCTGTTGCATGGCTACGGGTCGAACGGCGCCGACCTGATCGGCCTGGCGCCCTACTGGCGCGACGCCTTGCCCGACGTCGTCTTCCTGTCGCCGAACGCGCCGCAGCCCTGCCCCGGCGCACCGGGCGGCTATCAGTGGTGGTCGCTCACCGACTTCAGCCCGGCGGCCCGCGCCGCGGGCGTGCGCGCGGCCGCCCCCGTGGTCGACGCCTATATCGACGCGCAGCTCGCCCGCTATAGCCTCGGCGAGGATCGGCTAGTGCTGATCGGCTTCAGCCAGGGCACGATGATGTCGCTGCACGTCGCGCCGCGCCGCGAGCGCACGCTGGCCGGCGTCATCGGCTATTCCGGCATGCTGGCTGACGCGCAGAGCCTGGGCGCGGAGGTGAAGTCCAAACCGCCGGTCCTGCTGGTCCACGGCGACGCCGATCCGATGCTGCCGGTGGCGTCGCTCTACGAAGCGGAGGCCGTGCTGACCCCCCTGGGCTTCGACGTCACCACCCACGTGTCGCCGAGGCTTGGCCACAGCATCGACGAGGCCGGCCTGCAGATCGGCCAGCAGTTCCTGCAGCACGTGCTGACCTAGGTCGTGATCCCCTGGGTCCATCTTGACACCGCCGTGATGCGCGGCGGCGGCGGCGAGCTGAAGCTCATGCGCCGCGGCGCCGAGTTCTCGATCATGTCGGGCGCCATCGAGCTGATGAACAGCCGGGTCAGCGGGTCCGAGGAAGCGCTGGCGACGCTGACCTGCGCACGGATCGGCGATCGCCCCGCGCCCCATCTGCTGATCGGCGGCTTCGGCATGGGGTTCACTCTGCGGGCCGCCCTGGACGTCCTACCGGGCGACGCAAGCGTGACCTTGAGCGAGCTGGTTCCTGAGGTGATCGCCTGGGGCCGAGGCCCGATGGCGCACATCTCCGGGCCGTGCCTCGAGGACCCGCGCCTCAGCGTGATCGAGGGCGACGTCGGCGCCCTGATCCGCTCGGCCGATGCGGCCTACGACGCGATCCTGCTGGATGTCGACAACGGCCCAGGGGGCCTCAGCCGCAGGGGCAATGACCGGCTCTATGACCGGCCCGGGCTCGCCGCCGCCCGTCGGGCGTTGCGACCGGACGGAATCCTCGCGGTCTGGTCCTCGGCGCCCGATGCAGCGTTCAACCGACGGCTCGGCGACGCGGGCTTCAGTTTCGAGGAGACGCAGGTGCGCGCCAGCGCCCGGCGGCGCGGCGCCCGGCACACGATCTGGCTCGCCCGCGCCTAGCTTGCCGGAGCAGCGGCGCGCTCGGCCTTCACCGCGTCCAGCGCCGCCTGGGCCTGGGCGACGGCGGCCGCGTCACCCTTCTTGCGCGCGACCAGCAGTTGCTCGGTGGCCTCCATCTCGCGCACCGGCAGCAGGTGGCTGTCGTTCGCCCGCTTGAACGGCAGGGTCTGGATGCGCGCCAAGATTGTTCGCTGGCGCGCTGCTTCCGGCGTGTCGCCGACCCCGTAGGCGAAGATGAAGTCGGCGACCTTGGCCTTGATCTTCGGGTCCAGGTCCTTGCGCCAGACCATCGGGTCCTCGGGAATACGCGGCGAGCGCCAGATGATCTCGACATTATGGATCGTGCGCTTGGCGAGGCCGGTGTCGAGCATCGCCATACGGTCCATCGAGGCGGTGTTGTTGGTCGCCGCCGTCAGCACGCCGTTACCCACCGCGAACAGGTTGGCTTCGTGGTTGGCCGACTTCACGGTCCGGAAGCAGGTCGCGGGGTCAATCCCGCGCGGCGCGAACAGATAGGTCATCGGCGCCAGGGTGCCGGAGGTGGACTTCGCGTCGCCCATGCCGAAGTCGATCGTCTTGTCGCACTTCAGCAGCTTGTCGAGGGTGACGCCGCCGCCCTTGCGCACGATGATCACGCCCTCGTAGCCATCGACGCCGGTGGGATTGACCGAGCGGGCGAACACCTCCCCTCCCGACCGGCGCACGGCCTCAAGTCCGGACTGGTTGGTGAACCAGCCGAGGTCGGTCTGCTTGAACCGCATGGCCTCGATCAGGGTCGTGTAGTTGCTGCCGAAAAACGGCCGCACGGTTAGGCCCGTGGCCTTGGACATCTCGTCGAGGAAGGGCCGCCAGTCGCCCTCCGCCGACTGCTGGCTCTCGGCCGAGATGATCGAGAAGTTGAGCACGGTCTTGGCGGGCGGCTGGGCGGGCTTCGAGCAGGCGGCGAGCGATCCGACCACCGCCAGCAGGGCGGCGGCGATGACGATGCGACGGTTCATGACGACTCCTGGCGGGCGGCGCAGCTTATGCTGCGCGCCGCCGGCGAACATGCGCGGCCATGAAATATTTACAGGCCTCCGCGCGGCCTTGAATGCGGCGGCGGGTTGTCGTCTCTGGCGGCAAGGGAGGCGGACCATGGCCAGCGGCTGGATGATCGGGGTGATGGTGGAGTTGGCGGGCGAGCCGGCGCCATTGCGTCACTTCTTCGCCGTCGGCCACGAGGACCGCGCCAAGGCCGAATGGACGGCGATCGATCAGGCGATGCTGGCGGGCGGCGTCGCGGTGAGCCCGGTCGGAGGGCTGGAGCCCGTGCATGTGGTCAGCGAGCTTTCGGCCGGCACGGTGAAGTCCCTGGCCCTGAAACCCGGCGAGGTGCGGCCGCTGGGCTGGAAGTGGCCCCGCCGCTGGATCACCCTCTAGCTCAGCGTTCGACCACGTCGCCCTGCATCTGCGCGAGTCTCGCCAACAGTCGGTTCTGCACGCGAGACGGAACGCCTTCCTTGGTCATCGCCGCCTGCAGGTTCTCGACGCCGGCGTGGAAGTCGGCGGCGGTGACGCCCTGGTCCATGTGCGTGGTCGTCATGTCGCGTCCCGTGTTGGCGCACGGCCCGCCCAGCAGGTAGCAGACCTGTTCCTTCAGGGTGCGCCGCAGCCGGACCAGATCGGTGGCCTTGAAAATCTCCGAGATCCTGGGGTCGGCGACCATGCGGGTGACGAAATCGTCGACGATGCGGCTGATCCCGGCTTCGCCGTGGAACGCCTCGAACATCCTCTGGCCGGCGATCGGCGCCGCGCCGGCGTCGGACACCACATGAGGATCGACCGCGTTCTCGCCGGTTCCAGGCGTCGGCTGGGCCAGGGCTGACGTGGCCAGCGCGCTGGCGGCCAGGGCGATCAGCATCATCGGCTTCATGTCAGAACCCCGCTTGCAGAGAGATGTGGAGGCCGCGCTGGTCCCTGAACGCGTCCACGGATCGCAACGGACAGGCGGGCCCAAGACGGCGCCCCTAGAAGTCTGTCGCTAGGCTCATCATATAGGCGCGCCCCGGCGCCAGATAGAACGCGCCGGACGGATAGACGCGCCAGGCGAAATCGTCGAACACGTTGAGCGCCTGGGCTCTGAAGGTCGAGGGATTGCCCCTGATCTTGAAGCGGTAGCGGAAACCCAGGTCGAGGGTGGCGAAAGCCTCGGCGTCGAGTTGCTTGCCGCCCAGTTGGGCGAAGGCGCGCGCCGTCGCCGCACGCTCGCCGGTGTAGGCGAAGGCCGCATCGACCGACAGCCCCTCGATCCACGCCGTGCGGTAGTCGAGGTTGAAGCGGACGTTGGTCTCGGCCTGGCTCACCGGTTTGGGTCCGATGAGGCCCGCGGCGACGCCTTCGCCGGTGACCTCGGGCTTTTGCAGGACCGCGCCGGCCACCACGTTCAGACGGTCGGTCAGCTTGCCGGCCAGCGAGATCTCGTAGCCCTTGTGGATTTCCTGCCCGAGCGACCGGTAGACCCTCGTCGGGTCGACGTTGAAGTACGGCTTCTGCACATTGAAGTAGCCGACCACCAGGCGCAGCTGCGGGGTGATCGCATAGCGGAAGCCGAAGTCGTACTGCTCGGTGTGGATGGCCGGCGGCGCCTCCTGGGCGTTGGACGCGTTCTCGGGCGCCAGCGGCACCTCCTCGAGTCCTTGCGTGAAGCTCGCGTAGGCGGCCAGCCGCTTGGTCAGGGTGAAGGCCACCGACCCGTTGTAGAACAGAGGCTTGTCGACCGTGACGGTCGGCGCACCGGTGGGCGGGGTGACGGTCTTCTCGTAGTCGATCTGCTGGACGCCGAGGGTCGCTTCGCCAAGGCCGCGCCAGGCGAACTGGTACTGGGCGCCGACCGTCCATTGCCGGACCTCGTCCTGCGATGACCGGCCGTAGTTCCACACCGGCTGCGGCAGGTCGACACGCTGGCCGATCACCAGCGGCGCGATGATCGCGTTCGCCGTGCCGCCGAAGTTGCGCTCCGAACTGCGCGCCCTCGCCATGAGATGCAGGGTCTGACGGGCCCGATCGCCGACGTAGACGCCGCTCAGCCGCACCTCACCCGAGACGCCTGGGCCTTGCACGGGTAATTCGTTGGTGACGAGGTGCTGTCCGGCGACGCCGTTCTGATCGGTGTTCAGGTAGAGGTCGGCGATCTGTCCCTTGTTGGGAATGTTCTGGTGGAACACGCCCGTGTCCAGCCGCCAGTGCTCGTCAAACTGTCTGTGCGCCCGCAGGCCGTAAGCGCGGTTCCAGGCGTTGGATACCGCCCATCGCTGGCCGAAGTAGGTGGGCTTGACGTCCGGCGGCAGGAACGGCCCGGAGGTGAACACCAGCGGATTGAACCGGTCGTGCTGGATCGCCGCATAGCCATAGAACAGCATGATCTCCGTGCCGTCCGCAGGCCGCCAACGGGCGACAAGACCCGCCGCACGGGTGTTGAGCTGATCGCTCGGGACCAGCACGTCATTGCGATACATCAGCCCGCCGGCGATCCCGAACTTGCCCTCGACGATCGGCAGCTGGCCGTCGAGCTCGATGTCGTAACTGGTGTTGGGCCCTCCTTGCAGCACGCTGGAGAACGACGCGCGCTCCGGCAGCGGCCTCAAGGCGTAGTCGACGATGCCCGTTGGCGCCGGGAACGGATAGCTCTGGGCGGTCAGGCCGACCCGGATGGTGGTGTTGGCCAGCACGCGCGTGACCATGCCGCGGGTGTCGAAGAACATCCCCTCGATGCGCGCGTTGCCGGCCGCCAGTGGGCTGAAGCCGCGGGTGTCGCGGTCGCTGTAGAGGCCGATGCGGTCGTTGCCGACCTGCACGCCGAAGGCGTCGTCGGCCGATCGCGTGGCGTTCTCCTGGGCGCGCTGCTGGGCCTGCGCCTGCGATCCCGCGCCGGCGGCGGCGATCGCCAGTGCCAATGTAAGTGCCCGCATCCCGTCCCGTCCCCCGCCCGACTCTTATTGGTCGGACCTATCATGAACGGAGACTGAGACACCAACCCGCGTGTTTGCACAACTGTGCGCGGCGCCGAATTGATCAGAAGCGGTACTGAAGTATCGCGGCGGTGTAATCGATGTCCTTGCCGCCGGGCCCCTGCCGAATGTAGCGGCCGGCCTCGACGTGCGTCAGGAACAGCGACAACTTCAGATGACGGGTGACGTCGTATTCGGCCGCGAGCTCGGTCTGGGATCCGATGTCGCGGCTTTGGGCGGGTGAGCCAGGCCGCAGCGGCGCATAGCCGCCGGCGTAGATCCCTTCCGCGTCCTGCTGGCGACGCACCCAGTAGCGCCGCGCGGTCAGGCGCAGGTTCGAGCGCGGCTGGAGATTCGCCACCGCCTGGACGCCCTCGATGTTGGTCAGGCCGAACGGCGCAAGCTGGCCCCAGGGGTGGCGCGCCACGAACGGGCGAAAGGAATTGAGCTCGCCATCGCCGATCGCCTTGTCGCCGCTGTTGGCGGTGAACGCCCAGCCCAGCCGTGGCTTCCATGGCCGATCGCGGAAGGTGTAGCCGGCCTCCCAGTCCGCCGACCATGCTTCGATGCGGTTCCCGCGGAACGTCCCGAACTGGTAATTGGCCTCGGCGTCGCTGTCCCAGCCGTCGCGGTTGATGAACACCCGTCCGCCGAGCGTACGCCGCCGCTCCTGCCCCACGCCGCCGTCGTAGTAGGTGGCGCGCTGGGCGTCATAGCCGAGCAGGTAAAGCTCGACGCCCAGGTCGCGCGGAGTCGGCTGAGCGCGCTGGGCCTGCACGCCCCACCAATACGGCTGGCCCTTCGAGCGATCGTCGAAAGCGTCAGGCGTGGTCAGCACCTGATGGAAGACGAAGGCGTCCAGGCGGCCGGCCTTGTTCCTGAGGATCAGGCGCGCGCCGTCCAGCGGCTGGCGGACATTGAGCACGCCGTCGCGGGTCGACAGGATCCGGCCGACCCCCAGCCGCAATTCCTGACGTCCAAGCCGCAGCACGCCGCCGGGAACCGCGGTCTCCACGAAGGCCTGGTTCACGTCGAGGTCGTTGCGGTCGATGGTCCGGCGCGGCCCACCCTTGCGATTGGTGACGCCCTCGCTCTGCAACTGGGTGAAGATGCGCAGGTTGTCGTTGATCCGCAGGTTGGCGTGCACCAGGGCGCGGTTCTGGAAGTACCGGTTCTCGGCGAGGCCCACCCCGAAGTTCTCGTTGCGAAAGCCCTCATAATAGGCGCGCAGGTCGGCGCCGATCGACAGCGACGCGCCATTCCCCAGGGGGATGTATTCAAACCGATCCCACGCGTCCGGCGTGCGCGCGCCGCGCTTCAGCCAGCGCCAGTCCTCATCCTCGCGATGATAGCGGAGGGTCCGCAGCGCCGCCTCGGCCTGAGGCGAGAGCCCGGCGCCCGCAGGCGGAGCGGTCTGCGCCGCGACGGGTCCTGCGACGACCACGGCGGCCACGAACCACGCCAGCCCGACGCTCCGCAGTACGGCAAGCGTCATAGATCCACGCATTCCGCCCCTCCCTGACCTGCTTGACTATGACGAGGTCCAGTTCTTGCGGCCGCCGGCGCGCCACTTCAGATCGAGGGCGATCGCCAATCAACGGCCTGATTTCGGCTTTTCGTCTATCGATCATTAAGCGCGGACGCCGCCGAGCGCTTTTGCCATGGGCCGCAAAAGCCCTAGTCTGCGGCCGGTACGCAGGGAGTGAGATCATGCAAGAGGTGCGCGACACCGTTCTTCGGCGCCTGCTGCGATCGGTGGATCCGGCGCCGGAGGTCTCCGCGCTGGTGGATCAGATCCAGCTCGACCCGGCTTTCGCCGAGGCGAACGACACCGACGTTTCGCGCGCCGTGCTCGCCCAGGCGCTGAACATCCTGTTGCTGAAAGACCTGCTCGATCGCGTGCCGACGGCCCGGCTCTACATGCAGGACCTGAGCGCGGCTGGCCGCCAGCTCGTGTTCGACCACGGGGCGCTGCGCACGGTGGAACTGGCGGGCATGGGATCGCTGCCGTCGGGCGAAGCCGCCCTCACTCGGATCCTGCTGCCGCTCGGCTATTTCTGCAACGAGGTCTATCCCCTGGACCGCCTGGGCATGACCGGCCGCTCCTACGCCCACGCCGATTTCCCCGAGACCGTGCCGCAATTCTTCCTCAGCGAACTGCACGTCGAGCGCTTCTCGCCGGCGTTCCAGGCCGCGACGGCGCGGATCACCCAGGGTTCGGTCGATCCGCTGGACGACGCGGACCGCGCCCGCCTTGAAGCGTTGTCGAAGGCCGGACGGCTGTCGTTCGCGGACGCCTGCGCCCTGCTGCCAAAGATGGTCGCCTGCTTCGCCCGCCAGCACCCTGCGCCGGCGCGCGCCGACTACGAGGTCGTGCTGGCCGAGTCGGCCGAGATGGCCTGGATCGCCACAGAGGGAAACGCTTTCAACCACGCCACCGACCGGGTGTCCTCCGTGGAGGCGCTGGCGGGCGCCCAACGCGACATGGGCCGGCCCATGAAGGAGACCATCGAGGTCTCGGCCACCGGCCGGATTCGCCAGACCGCCTATCGCGCCGACCCGATCGTGCGCGTGTTCGTCGACGCCGCCGGACGCCATGTCGAACAGCCGACACCGGGCTCGTTCTTCGAGTTCATCCAGCGCGAGCGCGTCCCGGGCAGCGGGAAACTCGACCTCAGCTTCGACAGCGGCAACGCCCAGGGCATCTTCAAGATGACCAGCGCCGCGGCGTCTTAAGACCGCGAGCGACGGCCAGCAGCGCTCCGCGCCGGACTTGAGTTTTCCTCAATCAGGTGCTTGCGGTTATTATCTTTTCAGGCCGCCGAGGCCGGATGCTAACGTCCACGGCATCGGGCGCGGAACGCCTCTCCGCGCGCGTCCGGGCGGCCCGCCGCCCGACGAGCCCCAGGGACCGGAGACGACCATGAGCCAGGCTGACGCTTTGCCCACTAAGACCGACGTGCTTGTGCTGGGCGCCGGGATGGCGGGCCTCTGTGCAGCGATCACCGCGGCGGAGGCCGGCGCGGACGTCCTGCTGCTGGAAAAGGCCGATCAGCCCGGCGGCAGCTCGTCCTACGCCGGTGGGGCGTTCACCTTCGTCGGCACCGACCTGCAGGAGGCCGCCGGCATGACCGGCGACAGCCTGGAGGCTCTGCGCAACGACTTCCTGGAAAGCGGCCAGCACAAGAACGATCCCGCCCTGGTCAACGTCTATGTCGAGGACCAGCTCGCCACCTATGAGTTCATGCGCGACCACGGCGTCAAGTTCAGCCTGGGCGACCTAGGCATCCGCAGCTTCACCCGCGCCCATCTCACCGGGACCGGCCGGGCGGTCACGGCGATGTTCGAAGCCGCGCTGAAGACCCCGAGGCTACGCTACGCCGCGAAGGCCGCGGCGACGCGCCTGCACCGCAACGCCGCCGGGCGGGTCAATCGCGTGACGGTGACCCACGGCGGTAAGTCGCTGGATATCGAGGTCTCGCGCGGCGTGATCCTGGCCACCGGCGGTTTCTCGCGCAGCCGCAAGCTGCTGCAGACCTACGCGCCGGAACTGGCCGACGCGGTCAAACACGGCGGCATCGCGAACACCGGCGACGGCTTGGTGATGGCGACCGCGCTAGGCGCGGGGCACGCCGACCTGGGCTATGTCAGCGGCTCCTACGGCGGGGCCTTGCGCAACTATCCCGAGCCGGCCGGGGACGACGACTACCCACCCTTGATCTTCGCCTTCGCGGCCGGAGCGATCATGGTCAACAAGAACGGCGAGCGGTTCGTCAACGAGGCTCAGAGCTACAAGGTGCTGAGCGGCATCGGCATGAAGCAGCCCGACGGCCTGGGCTTTCAGATCTTCGACCAGAAGGTGATGGACGGCTCCGGCGCCGACACCAGCGTCAACAACTTCAAGGACGCGCTGGCCAACGGCTACATCCGCACAGCCTCGACCATCGCGGATCTCGCACGCGCGATGAACCTGGATCCCGCCAAGGTCGAGGCCAGCGTCGACCAGTACAACAAGGATGCGCGGGAGAGCGGCGTCGACAGCCAATTCGGCCGCAAGGTGAACCAGAACGCCAAGGGCGAGCTGATGACCGTGGACGTTGCGCCCTACTACATCGCCGCCACCGGCAACGCGATCACCTCGACCTACGGCGGCGTGACGGTGAACCCGGACATGGTGGTGACCGATCAGTTCGGGGACCCGATCGAGGGGCTGTATGCGGTTGGCGAGACGGCCGGCGGTTTCTACGGCGCCCTGTACCTCAGCGGTTCGGCGCTCTCGCGCTCGGCGATCACCGGCCGCCGCGCCGGCCAGCGCGCCGCGGCGAGCGTGGTCCGCGCCACATCGTTGGCCAGCGCCTGAAGCCCGAGGGCGACCAGCCCGACATCGAGGAGCATTGCATGTCCACCACCGAGCTTCTCTCCGACCTACGCTTGATCGACGCCTTGCCGCGCACCCAAACGGCAAGGTCGTGAAGCGCGACCTGCAAAACGCCTATCAACCCGCGCCGACGACCGCGTGAACGAAAGGACTGCCATGAGCGACCAGGTCACCCTGCATATCGCCGATCGCGTCGGCTGGATCACCATCGATCGTCCCGAGAAGAAGAACGCCTTCACCCAGGAGATGATGAAGGGTCTGCTCGAGATCCTGGGACGGCTGGAGCATGAGAAAGCCGCCGAGGTCGTGGTGGTCCGCGCCGCCGGCGGCGACTTCTGTTCCGGCGCCGACGTCGGCGCCCTGTCTCAGAACGGCCAGTCCACGCCGCAGGACCGCGCCGCGGGCTTCGAACGCGCCCTCGACACCACCATCCAGCCGTTGCTGCGGGCGTGGCTAAACCTGCCGCAGCCGGTGATCGCCAGTGCGCGCGGCTATGTCATCGGCCTGGGCATGCAGTTCGTGCTGGCCGCCGACCTGGTGGTCGCCTCGCGGACGTCGAAGTTCCTGCTGAACAACGTGAAGTTGGGACACGTGACCGACCACGGGGAATCCTGGCTGCTGCCGCGCCGGATCGGCCCCTCGAAGGCGTTGGAGATGTGCCTGGTCGGCGATGTGCTGAGCGCCGCCGACGCAGAACGCTTCGGCATCGCAAACTGGCTGACCGACGACGCGGATCTGGAGACCAAGACTGGAGAGATCGTCGCGAAGTTGCTGCGCGGCGCACCCTTCGCCCTGCGACAGGCCAAGGCTCTGCTGCGGGATTCCGCAGTCAATGACTTCGAGCAGCAGATGCAGGCCGAACGGAGTCGTGTGGCGGCGTGTGCGGCCAGCGACGACTTCGCAGAAGCGATGCAGGCTCTGCAGGCGCGCCGTGCGCCGCAGCCGGTGAGCGCCTGAGCGTCGCGGCGACCGCTATTCGAAGGCGGCCGACATCACCTCGAAGTCGGCCATCAGCGCACGGGCGACGGCGTTGCTGGTCGCGACTTCCTGCACCAGCCATTCGCGGAAGGCGATCAGTGCGGGCGCGTTGGCGCGCGCCTTTGGATAGACGACGTGGAAGGTGAAGGAATCAGTCGCCAGCTTGAACGGCGCCACCAGCCGTCCTGAGGCCAGGTCGTCGACCAGGAAGAAGGGGTGGCCCAGCGCCACACCGCCGCCGGCCCGCGCCGCCTGGTAGGTCAGGCTGAGGTTGTCGAAGCGCAGGCCGTTGCGCATGTCGAGCGGCGGGATATCCGCACCTCTGCACCAGGCGCGCCACATCTCCAGTTCCCGGTCCGCGTAGAGCAGGGTGTGGCGGCTGAGGTCCAGAGGCGTCTTCAGCGGAACCTCGCGCTCCAGCAGCAGGGGGGAGCACACCGGGAAGAAGGAAGACCGAAATAGCGCGTCCTCCTGCAGGTCCGGCCGCCGAAAGGACCCGGCGATGATGCTGAGGTCGACTTCCTCGTTGTCGAAATCCACCCGCTCGACGGTGACCGTGAGCCGCAGATCGACCTCCGGATGGCGCTGACGGAACCGATCGAGACGCGAGGCCAGCCATTCGGTCGTCAGCGTCGTGTAGAGGCTGACGAACAGCACGCCCGTCGAGCCAGGTCCGGCGAGGTCGTTGCTGGCGCGGTCAAGGCCGTCGAAGGCGCGCACCACCTCCTCGAAATAGGTCTGGCCCTTCGCGGTCAGCGACACGCCGCGGCCATGCCGCAGCAGCAGCCGGACGCCGAAGTGCGCCTCGAGCATGCCGATATGACGGCTCACCGCGCCGGGCGTGACGCCAAGTTCCTCCGCCGCGCCCGTGACGCTGCCGCGCCGCCCAGCGGTCTCGAACGCCCGCAAGGCGTTAAGGGAAGGCAGTCGGTATCGCACGCCCGGCTCAGCTTTGAGTTATTCTCAAGCACTAGCAAGGTCGCACGGTCAGTGGAACGGTTCTTACAAAATGGCGCAGACTGGCACATAGATTCTGTCAACAGCCCCGCGGAACCTGGAACGAAACCAACGAACTTCGCGGGCGTGGTTTCTCCTTGGCTTGGGCACGTAGTTTCCCAATCGTGATGACACGCGCACTATTGAATCTACAGGACATTCTTCCGCGAGGTTCCTCAATCACGGGACGATAGGGAAACCGATTGGGAAACCTCTTGCTCCCTCCAGCCGCCGACTGCAGGACCCCCGGGCCGCTGCAAATTACGGCTTGCCCGTGCAGTGATTATAAGAAATCAATAGCTCACGGCCCTCGGGACGCAGCGTGATCACGCGACCCGTCGCCTCTCCTCAAATTACATCGTCTCAGTTCGGGGCGAACACGGACGGGTCGCGCGATGACACGCGCACCCTTGGAGGTATCCATGGTCAATGCACGACAACAGCCGCTGACGGACCTCACGGGCTGCGCCTGCGAGGAGGCGGCGGCCCAATACACCCAGTTCGATAGTTATGGTGGCGGCGGCTGTGATGAGACGGATGGCCGCTACGCAGACGTGGGGCTCCTTCGCTGTCGGACGTGCCGCCGGCTGTGGCTGCGTTACTTCGTCGAGTATGAAGCCTTCACCCAATCAGGCCGCTGGGCGCGCGGCCTCATCTCTGAAGCCGCCGCCGCGACGATCACCCCTGAAACGGCGCTCGCTCACCTCGATGGCTTGGAGTGGTACCTTTATGGAGGTTCCTATTACGGGAGCTCCGGTCGGCGCAGGGGCGCGATGCACTGGGGGCTGTAGGTAAGCCTTGAGCGCAAGATTCTCCCTTGCCCCCGCATACGTTATAAGAAATCAATAGCTCAACGCCTCCGGTTCGCCGCGCCAATGCCGCGGCCCCAATGAGGCTCTTCTCGCACAACAATGAGATCGACGACCCATGCTCTGGGTCGAGGAAGGCTGGCTGCGCTATGAGCCAAGACATCATCGGCGACATCCACGGTCACGGCGACCGATTGGAGGCGCTTCTACAAACCCTCGGCTATCGCCGTCGGAACGGCGCCTGGCGCCATCCGACGCGCACCGCTGTCTTCGTCGGCGACCTGATTGACCGCGGGCCAGGTCAGCTTCGAACCTTGGAGCTGGTCCGCGCGATGATCGATGCCGGCTCCGCTCGAGCCGTCATGGGCAACCACGAGCTCAATGCGATCGCCTGGGCAACGCCGCACGCAGACATCGAGGGAGATCACCTTCGGACGCGCGTGGGACCTAAAGGCGAGAAGAATCGCCATCAACACGCGGCCTTCCTGAGCGAGGTCGGCGCAGACACTCCAGAACATCGGGCGTGGGTCGACTGGTTCTATCAGCTGCCGCTGTGGATCGAGGAGTCGAGCTTTCGCGTCGTGCACGCGTGCTGGAGCCCCGGCCACGCCGCAGTCCTTAAGACGCGTCTTGGCGATCAGGGGCGCTTGACGCCAGGCGACATCGACGCCGCCAGCCGGCCAGGCTCGGACATCTATGATGCGGTCGACGCGCTGCTGAAGGGCGTCGAGGTCGAGTTGCCAGGCGGCGCGACGTTCACAGACAAGGACGGGCACGTCCGCAGCGCGATCCGCACGCGCTGGTGGGATCCGCAGTTAGGGAGCCTTCGTGAGGCCTATATCGGCCCTTCCGGCGTGACGCTTCCGGACGGCGACGTTCCTCCAGACAGCCGCATCGCGGAACCAGACCGCCCGACCTTCATCGGACACTATTGGTTTGATCCCGAGGGACCCCGGGCTCCCGCATCGCGCCGGGTCGCGTGTGTGGACTACAGCGTGGCCAAGGGCGGGCCGCTAGTCGCCTATCGGTTTGACGGCGCTCCTGAGCTGTCGGCCTCTAACTTTGTCGCCGTCTGAAATGCAGAGCTTCAGCGCATCAGGGCCGTGGATCTCGACGGACGCCTTCGCCCAGCTTGCTGGCATCAGCGTACAGGCCGCCAGGAAGGCGCTGAGGCTGGGCTCGCAAGGCAAGCCTTGGCGGGGTGCTGCGATCCGCGTCCGTCGTCTCCGCGCACGCGGAGGCCTCGCCTATCAGGTCAGCGTAGCCAGTTTGCCTGACGAACTTCGCCCGGCAGATAAGGCAGTTCGCAATGCCCGGCAGCTGCCGGCTCTGCGATCGACTGTCGAGCAGGACCACGTCGCGCTGCGCCGCTGGGACACCATCTCAACCGCGTTCGCTCACCCCTGCCAATCACCAGATCGAGCCGTTGCAATCGCCGAGGCTGCACGGGCTATCGGGTGCAGCAAACGCACGCTGTATCGGTGGCTTAGCCAGTATGAACAACACGGCTTTCGCGGCCTCTCGCGAGCTCGCCCATCGAATGCCGGCTTAGCGCGTGTGCTGGTGTCTCGGGTCTTCGACCGCGCCTTCCGCGGCCGCGGCTACAGCAATCGGATTCACCGAGATATTGCGGCCGAACTCGAGTTGGCGCTGAAGGGCCTATGGGCATCTCGCGCGGAACAAGCCGGCAGTCGCGAGGTCCGAAGGCTCGCCGAGTTCTTGCTGCTCGAGATCTGCGAGCGGCGAGGCGTGCAGCTGCCGGCCGACGCGCTTCGCCTCAGCCGGCGCTACGTCGAGCGCTTTTCACTCTACCGCGTGGTGAACACTCGTCGGAATGACCGGAAGGCCTTCGACGACGCCAAGCCGCGTATCCGCAGGGACTGGACAGATTTGGCGCCGATGGAACGCATCGTCGCCGACGTGAAGCACCTGGACGTCATCGTCACACGTGTGGACGGCTCACCAGCATGGCCGAAGATCGTCGCCTTCATGGACGCCGGCACGGGCCGGGTGTTCGTCCACCTCGTGCTCCTCGAGCGCGGAGAGGGCGTTCGCCAGGAACATGTGATCGAAGGCTTCTTGGCGATGGTCACCTCGCCCAACTGGGGCTTCCCCCAAGGGCTCTATCTGGACAATGGCTCGGAGTTCGGGGCGCTCGCAAAGATCGACGGCGCGCTGCAGCAGCTGAATGAGCCGGGGATGCGGACGCTGATTTATGCGCGTCCGTACAATGCCTCGGCCAAGCCCATCGAAAGCCTGTTCGCACGTCTCGATCGCTACGTGTTCTCCCTGCTCCCTGGCTATGCCGGGTCAAACCGGATGGCCAAGAAGACCCAGACCATAGGCAAGCCGCCAAAGCCGTTTCCAGGCAGTTGGGATGAGTTCTGCCGAACCGCGCAGGATCTGATCACCGCTCACAACCAGCGCCCTGTGGGCGGGCAATGGGCTGACCGATCGCCCGATGGGTGGCTGCAGTCGAAAGTCGCGACTGGCTGGCGGAGCGCAACTGTCGATCCGCTCGCGCTCGATGCGGCGTTCTCAGATCGCGACAGCCGCCGCTCTGATCGCGGCGTTCTGAAGATCGGCGGCCAGCGCTTCACGCATGAGAAGCTCGCCGCCCTACCCTCGCGAACCACTGTCGATCTTGCCTTGCCTTGGCGACGCGACGCCGCCCCGCTGGCGAAGCTCGGCGAGCAATGGGTGTACCTGCAGCGCGAGCAGCTCTTTCCAGCGCGTTGGATCGAGGGGGCGCAGGTCTCAAGCCGACGCCAGAGCGAGCAATCGAAATACGTCTCGGAGCTAGCGCGAGGGGCGCCGAAGCTCGATCCTGTCGCAGCGAAAATCCGTTGGTCGAAGCGCCAAGCCCAGGAACAATCAGCCTTCATTGGTACGAGACTCGATCTCGGGAGCGACGTCGAGGTGCGTGGCAAGGCGATGGCGGAAGAGCTTCAATCACCGCGTCTAGAACCGGCGGCAGCGGATCGCGTACGTGCACGCGAAATGGAAATCACCCAGCGGCTGGAACGGAAGTAACGTGATGCTGACTGATGCCTACGTCGCAACCTCGATCGCCCGCCGGCTGATCGCACGGATCCAGGCGACCCACGAGCGGCGGCGTATTTCAGTGTTTTCTGGTCCCCCTGGGATCGGCAAAACCACCGCCATTGATGTCGCCTGTTCCCGCCGGCCAGACGAGATGGTGGTGGTGAAGATCGCGCGGCAGAACGCCAAGGAAGTCTTGGTCCTGCAGCACCTGCTTGAGGGGCTCCGCCGCCTGGGCGGCTCGTCGCTCAAGCATGCTCCGACTTCGCTTTGGGAGCTGCGTCAGAAGATTTATTCGACCATGTGTCACTGGGCCGGCGTTGATGCGGACGCGGTGCGCCAGGGTGAGCACGAGCCGGGCAAACTCGGCAGGCTGACAGTGATCTTCGATGAAGCACAGAACCTGTCTCGAGAATCAATCGACGCACTCCGCTACTGGAACGACACCGATCGCTGCTATGCTCCGTTCCCGCTTGGGCTCGTGTTTGTCGGGAATAGCGAGTTCTCACTGGCCGGTGGACGCAACAGCGTCATATCCGCAGCCGTCGCGGACCGGGCCCTATACGTGCAGACGCTCGCCTATAATGAGCTCACCGATGAGGACCTGCGGCTCTTCATCAGCGCTCGGGTGGATGCAGAGCCTGATGCTGTGGCCATGATCATTCGCAGCTTCAGCGGTCCACGGACTGTGCGCAGCCTGCGGCGCGTGGCGGACCTTCTTGAGGAGCTGGCCGACACTGCGGACGGGAGAAGCATAAACCAGGGGATTGTGCGGGGAGTTTTGAAAATCGCCTGATGCTCGTGCTTGTGACCGCCGACGTCCCCGATGCGCCATGTGTGGACGGCGCCCCCTTGGCAAGGTGTTTCGGACGTCTCGCCTTTGCTGGTCGGTGCGGCCATGTGTTCGACCTGTTGGTGCGGTTCGCGTGACCGCTGGCCAC
Source organism: Phenylobacterium sp. (assembly GCF_030693805.1). Taxonomy (GTDB): domain Bacteria; phylum Pseudomonadota; class Alphaproteobacteria; order Caulobacterales; family Caulobacteraceae; genus Phenylobacterium. The sequence goes on along the minus strand of NZ_JAUXZW010000002.1, from coordinate 2,087 downwards.
AATGCCTTCCGCGAGGATCGGTCCCAACCAAAAGCACACGCTCGAGGCGCTCTGGCGCAAGTGGGTTTTCCTGTCCTTCGGTTTCGACAGGCTGGATGCGTTAGTCCTCAATCGCCCTTCCCAGGCGTTTCGCTCGTCGTCGTGACAAGTCGGCCGCGTGCAGGATCACCTCGCGGGCGCCAAGCAGCTTCACCTTCGCCGCGAGCTCCTCAAGCTGCTTAGCTTGGACGACGTAGTGTTCCGCAGTCTGCATAGAGCACCACCTTTCGGGCGCCTCGTCCCACTGAAATTTAGGCCACTAGGTCAAAAAAGTTCCTCAGAAGCGCGCAAACGAGCGTCACGCATCACAGGGAGCCCTCGCTCGGCGGCTGCCCCGATCGCATTGGCTCAGGCTTGAGTGACGCGCTAACCCCTGTGGCGCAAAGCAGACTTCAATTCACGGTCACCGCGTTTGCCGAGCGATCCTCGACACGAACCATCGACCGTTCACCTCGACAGCCCCCACGGCCCGACATCGTTCTCGCTTTGGATCAATATGCGTCTCGCGGCCCCTTTGCAGGCTGCATCTTGCGCTTCTCCGCCTCAATCAGAGCTAACAACTGAGCGCGGCGTCCGTTGTCAGTCGCTGTTGAGGCAAGGCGCTGAAGCCGCTCAATGGTCGCTTGGACTGCGGCTGTACATGGGAGCCCCTACGCTTTGCGCGTCCTGTAGCGGATGACGCCGGATGGTACGAGTTCTCCGCTGCGGAGGCATCTGCGCTCGGTGCACGATTTGGCCCCGGCGCGAACTATGCGACGTCGCAGACCGAAGGCATCCGAGTGTGCCGATTTGGTCTCTACGCCAGAACTACTGGGAGAGTTCAGTGTTCACCGATGACGACGCAGCCTTTGAACACGCGAAGGCGGCCCTCGCCGCTGACAAACTTGAGCCGGTCAGGCGGTATGTCGACACAATGCGCCGCCTTCGCTCAGTGGCGCGTGACGCCAGCATCGACGCCGGTCGCCGTGCAGAAGCCCTTGGACTGGCTGCTGGCCTGAGCTGCCGCATCCTAGCCAGTCTGAAGTTGAGCGATCTAGCAGCTTGAAGGCTCGGTCCATCCGGGCACATGAAAACCCCCGGCGTCGGGGCGCCGGGGGCTGACTGGAGAAGGTCCTCCCAGAGACGCGGACCTATCTTGCAAATCGTTTATCGCTGGCAATTGTTCCGTCACATCTCGCCATCGGAGGGTGCGGACAGCGTCTCGTGCCAGTGCATGTCGGGCGCTCGGCCTTGGAACTCGATAAAACCCGTGCAGCCAACTCGGCGACACCGTTGCTTTCGGTTCCACAAGCTCGTGGCTGGGCCGCTGACCTTCGCGATCATCTTCAGGTTCACACGCATTACCAAGCCACAGGCCTGACATTTGGATAGCACGTCCCAACCCTGGGCGGCCATGTCAGCAACCGTCTCGCACTTGCGTCGTCGCATCTGGATGGGGATGCGGTCTGAATTGCGAGAGCCCATACCGACGACGTGAACAATTAGAGAACACGTGAGTCAACGCGGATCAACGCGGTGCGGCTCCGGAGGTGTGCACGAAAGCGTTTAGGCAGTCGCTCGCAGCTCGAACCGCTCCGGCCGCACCGCCGCAATGACGTCGGCAGCATCCGTCGAAGGATCTAGCCACATTCCCCACTCCGCCGGCCTGCGCCTCACGCTCCAGCCGGCGGCTGGACTGCACCTGGTTGATGTAGCCGTAGACATAAATCTTGAGCAGCACGCCCGGATGATAGCCCGGACGGCCGGTCGCTTCAGGGATCACGCCCTCAAACCCCAGCCCGCCAAATCCAGCTCATCGACAAACACGTCGATCACCCGGACCGGGTTGTCCTCGGCCACGTAGTCTTCGAGATATTCGGGAAGCAGGACACCCTGCCGGCGGTCTTCACTCTCAACGAAGCGCTTCATCTAAGAGGCTGTTTGGAAAAGGCGTGAGCGGTGATTCCGCTTCATCGTGGTCTGTGATTCAAGCTCGGGATGTGGACCGAGCAGAGCCGTGGCCGGATGGCCAAGATCGCGAAGAAGACCAAGCGATATCCATCTGATCT
>NZ_JAUXZW010000415.1 GCF_030693805.1 Phenylobacterium sp. | reverse complement strand
GGTTGCGCGCGGCGCCCGGTCCGCCGCGGGTCGGCTGCCGGAACACCTGGATGCGAGGATCCAACAGCGCGGCGTGGTCGGCGAGCGTGGCGCTGTCGTCGCTGGAGGCGTCGTCGACGATCAGCAGCTCCCAAGCCGCGTGGGTCTGGGCCAGAACCGAGTCGATAGCCGCCCGCAGGAAGCGCGCGCCATTGTACGAGGCCATCAGGATCGAGACCGTCGGCGCGTCTGCAGTCATGGTCGCCCCTTCCGATCCGCGAGGCCCGGCTGTACTATGCAAGACTGGTGCAGGAAATGGATTGCGCCAGTCGTGTCTGATCGCGGAGGGCCGATGGTGGCCGGGATGCGCAGCTTGATCCGCGAGGTCCCGGTCAGACGCTAGGGCAGGTTCGGCGGGGCCGGCTGGACGGCCGGCAGGCCCGCGGCCTCGATGATCGCGATCTCATGCGGCAGGACGTGACGCACCAGGCGCCTCTGGTAGATGTAGCCATCCAGATTCAGGTGGGCGTCCTTGGTCAGGAACACTTCGGCCTCGTCGAAATGGCGGATCGCCGAGTGTGCGGACCCAAGCTCTCCTCTTGCTCCCCATGACGCGTTGGCCGGTTCAAAGAAGCCGGCGCCAAGCTGGAGTTCGCGCTCAAGGTGGGCGAACGCGCCTAGGCGATCGGCGATCCACTCGTAGTGGAAGGGCGCGTAGCGAATGCCGTTGGCGCGCGCGGTCCGTTCAACCTGGGCGTTCTGGCGCGAGGCGGAAATGAAGTTCCGCAGGAGCTTGCCGCGCTCGACCACGCCGCCCCAGTTCTTCAGCCAGGAGTCGTAGGACTGCACCGGATGGCGCTCCAATCCGATCACCGAGATGCGGTCGGCGGGGTAGCCTGAGCGCAGCATCGCCTCCAGCGGATCGAAGGTGGTCTCAATCTCCACATAGGGGCCGAATGTCTCCTTGAAGAACACGATGTCGCAGGCCGCATCGAACTGCAGCGGCTGCTCGAACGGTTTGGCCTGGATGACGTGGCGCATGATGGTCTTTACGGGCTGGTAGAACGACGCCGCCCCCGCCAGGCCAAAGACATTGGCCAGAGCCGTTGATCCGACGCGGCAGCGGCCGCTCGCGATGATCACCCTCGGCTCGCGGGTCCCATGGACGCGGATATCCTTGCGCAGGATCTCCGCAACCCGATCGGTCAATTCCCCCCTGGTCAGCGTCTGGGTCACATAGACGCCGTCGCGCTCGATCGGTTCGTCCTCGGAAAGGCCCGAGGCAGCAACCGCTCGAACGCCACTTTCTTTATTCATATCAACGCATTCTTCTTATGACTCGAACGCTAGGCGCTCCATCCCGCAGTGGAAATGTGCTGGCGCATCCTCAACTGCAAGGGCTACGCCGAACCTTCCAGCCAACCCGCGCGCCGCGATCGCCCGCCGTGCAGCGATGTCATATCGGCGTGTACGCGTATGCACAACCGACGCGGCCACGACGCTTGCACGCAACGAAAATGCGGCGGCTACTGCCGCTCGGGGGCTTTCAGGATCGGGAGCAGCCATGAGCGTCTATCGCGTGACGGAAATCATCGGCACCAGCGAAGCAAGCTGGGAAGACGCCGCCAAGGAGGCGCTGGCCACCGCCTCGCGCACCTTGCGCGACCTGAGGATCGCCGAGGTCGTCGAGCAGGACCTCGCCATCGGGACCGACGGCCAGATCACCGCCTTCAGGATCAAGCTGCGCCTCAGCTTCAAGTACGAGATCCCCTGGTCAGCGCCTGCCTAGAGCACGGCATCCGTCCAACTCGGGCGATTTTTTGAACGCCAGTAGTCGCCTTGGTGACGGTTGGGTCGTTACAAGCGCTGCGCTGCAGTGCAGCAATCACTATGTGCGACGCACCTTGGCGCATTCGCGGGCGCCCGCCTAACGGAGTTCACGCATGCCTGCCGACGCGCTGCGCACACCGGCCACCGTGCTTGTCCTGCAGGGCGGGGGTGCGCTGGGCGCCTACCAGGCCGGCGCCTATTCGGTGCTGTCGCGCAAGATCGCCGACTTCGACTGGCTGGCCGGTATCTCGATCGGCTCGATCAACGCGGCGATCATCGCCGGCGCGCCGGCCGCGGATCGGGTGAAGCACCTGGAGGATTTCTGGTCGACGGTGTCCAGTGGGGCCGCGTCCCTCGCGCCGGTGTATCTGGGCGCAGAAGAACCACAACTGGCCCGCGCCGCGGCGGCGATGATGTTCGGCGCGCCGGGCTTCTTCACCCCCCGCCTGCCCTGGCCCTGGCCGAACGGCGTCGGCGCGCGGGACGCGCTCAGCCTGTACGACACCGGGCCGCTGGTCGAGACGCTGAATCGGCTGGTGGACTTCGACCGCCTGAACCAGGGCCGGACACGCCTCAGCGTCGGCGCCGTCAACATCCGCACCGGCAACTTCGCCTATTTCGACACCGCGACCACGCGGATCGGCCCTGAACACATCCTGGCCAGCGGCGCGCTGCCGCCGGGCCTGCCGCCGATCGACATCGAGGGCGAGGACTATTGGGACGGCGGCCTAGTCTCCAACACCCCGCTCAACTATGTGATCGAGACCGAGGAGGCGCGTGACCTGCTGGTCTTCCAACTCGACCTGTTCAGCGCCACCGGCGAGATGCCGCGCGACCTGCTGCAGGCCGACGCGCGCGCCAAGGCCATCCGCTTCTCCAGCCGCACCCGGTTGAACACCGACGTGGCCAAGCGCGAACAGGAGGTCAAGCTGGCGTTGGGACGGCTGCTGGCGCGGTTACCGGACGGATTCTGCGACGAGCCCGACCTGCGGCTGCTGTCCGCCCACGCTTCGCTGCGCGCCCTGAACATCGTGCACCTGATCTACCGGCAGGCGGGCCATGAGGCGTTCGGCGGCGACTACGAGTTCTCCCGCGCCTCGGTGAACCAGCACTGGCAGGCCGGCGCGCACGATGCGGCTCGCGCGCTGGGCCATCCCCAATGGGAGGAGCTGCAGGCGGGCGTGATCAACATCTTCGACCCGACCAACCTCGATCCGGCTCGCCGCGAGAAGCTGGCGACGCCGCACGTGGCGCCCGCGCCCAGGCGCGCGGCCGAATAGGCCGACCTACTCGGTTGGCGCCTCGACGATCCGCCACCGGCGCTGCGCCTCACTGGACCCCGGCACATCGTTGACCCGGCGCAGGGTCGCCTTACCGCTCAGATGCAGCGGCGCACCGTCGAGGCGGCGGCCGTAGATCACCACCGGCACTTCGACGAACAGGCGTCATTGCGGCCTAAGGCGTGCGCGCAGGACCGGCCACCACGCCCGCATCGTGCAGTCGGGCGATCTCCACCGCAGGCAGTCCCAGCACCTGAGACAGCACCTCGTCAGTGTGCTCGCCGAGCCTGGGTGCAGCCCGCGGCGGCGCGCGCACCGCGTCAGGAATGATCGCCGGCGCGCCCGGCGCCGGATAGCTCAGGCCGCTGGGATGGGCGATCGTGGAGAACATCGGGTTGGCGCCGAACAGGCGCGCGTCCCGGGTGACCGCCTCGTGCACGCTCTGGTACGGCCCCCAGCATACGCCGTTGGCGTCGAAGCCCGCCGCCAGGTCCGCGTAGTCGCGGCCGCCGATCGCCGCCTCGAACAGCGGAAACAGCGCCTCGCGGTGTGTGAAGCGCGCCTCCTCGTCTTTCAAGGACACGCCCAGGCTTTGCTGGAGCGCCGCAACCGCCTCGCCGATCCCCAGCACCTCGAGCAGGCCGCTCCACTGCCGTGCGGTGAGCGCCACCACCATCACCCTGCGGCCGTCGCGGGTGGCGAAGTCGCGGCCGAACGCGCCGTAGAGGTCGTTGCCCATCCGCGGTCGATCCGCGCCGGCCGACAGCACCTCGCCCACCTGACCGAGGTTGGCGAGCGTCGCAGCGGCCATGTCCGACAGCGACACCCGCACTTCGCGCCCCTGGCCGTCCGCGGATCGGGCGCGTTCAGCGGCGGTTATGGCGAAGGCGGCGTAGGCCCCGGTCAGCAGATCCCAGGCCGGCAGGACGTGGTTGACCGGAACGTCGGAGCCGAGCGGGCCGGTCATCAGCGGATAGCCCACCGCGCTGTTCACCGTGTAGTCCACCGCCGTACCGCCATCCGGCCAGCCCATCACGCGCACGCAGATCAGGTCGCCGCGCGCCGCTTTCAGCCGGTCGTAGGCGAGGAATCCCTCGGCTGGATAGTTGGTCACCAACAGGCCCGCGTTCTTTCCCGGCGCCGCGGCGATGGCGACCGCCAGTTCACGACCGGCGGGGCCGGAGAGATCGATGGCCACCGACTTCTTGCCCTTGTTCAGCCCCTCCCAATAGAAGCTGTCGCCGCCCGGCGAGAGCGGCCAGCGCTTGAAGTCCAGGCCGCCGCCGACGTTGTCCAGGCGGATCACCTCGGCCCCCATCTGTGACAGGTACAGGCAGCTGGACGGCGCCGCGACGAACGATGAAGCCTCGACGATCCTCAATCCCTTGAGCAGGTCGTACATGGGGGTGGCCTTTCGCGGGTTCGCCGATCGCCCGTCCTTGTGGCCCCGCGCCCCTCTGGCCGGCAAGGCCCTGATCGCCGCCTCGCGCCGCGCCACCTGGGCCAGCCTGTCCCCGGGCGCCGGCGCCGCGCCGGCCGCTCGGTTTGGCATTCCCGCGCGCCGCGATCTAGCCGCACCGGCGCGGATCGCCCGCCTGCCGCCTTCGGCGCCCGGAAATGAAAAGAAACCCGAGCGGCCGTGGGTCCAACGGGTCAAGTTTGCTGCAGAGTTCGGGGATGAACCCGCAGCGATCGCTCGCACCCGCGCCAGCTCACCAAGAGAACTGACTCACATGGCGAATAAAGCGCACGCTTCATTCATCGCATCAATTTGGCGCCGCAGCCTTCCGCGGGTTCGGAGGGAAAGGCGCAGACGCCCACGAAAAGAACCCGGCCGGCATGCGCCGGCCGGGTCCAGGCGTGCTGAACGTTCGGGGAGAACCCGCAGCAAATTCGCAGAGCGACGCCGCAACGGGCGCCCTTGCATTGGGCCGAAAACGACACGCTCGTGCGAACAAAAACATGAAGCCTTTGCGCCGCCGGTCAAGGGCGTGAATGTGACGGTCGTGATAAAAATTTCAATGTTGCAGGAATGCTACTAGGCGTAGATGTTCGCCAGCTGCGTGTATTCGCCATTGCTCCGCCGGTTGAGCGACGGGGCGTCGGGATCGAAGGGTTCTTCAGGCCCGGTGTCGAGCACGCGATACCCAGCCAGCGCCGCTAGCCGATCGGCGTGCAGAGTCTCCCCACCATCGCCGGAAGACGGCGCCCTAGTTCGACGCAGCGCTAAGCAAGCCTACGTCACGACAACACATAGTGCGGCGCGTAACGTTCCGCCTAAGGCCAGTAGGGCACCGCGCCATACGGTTGGTAGTAGGCGTAAAGCAAGTCGCGGTAGCTCTGATCGCCGCCGCCGAAGCCTTCGAGTTCGTCCTTGCCGTAGGAGGGCGCTTTCTCGAGCTCGTCCTTGGTCAACGGCAGGACGTAGCCGTCCTGGGTCGTGTCATAGTCGAGCACCGCCCAGGGCAGCGGATGGTAGCGTTCACCAATGCCTAGGAATCCGCCAAACGACAGCAGCGCGTAGCGCACCTGCCCTGAGAGCTTGTCGATCGACAGATCCTCGATCCGGCCGATCCGGTCGCCTTCTCGGTTGAACACCGGGGTGTCTGTCACCCGGCTGGACGTGATGAGGCTGTGGTCCGGTTTGATTTCCGGCATGGGGGCGTCTCCCGTTGAAGCGCCGCAAACATCCTTACGGCTCCGCTTGACGCAAACGGGTGCGGGGATCGGCGGTTCCGATTTATTTGATCGCCACCTCGACCCCATTGGCGCCGGTCACGCGCACCAGCACGGCCTCACCGACCAGTTCGAACAGCAGGTCGACCCTCACATCGCCTACGGCCAGGCCTTCGATGTTCAGACGACTGATGCCGACCGGAAGGTGCGGGTCGACGATCTCGATGCGGCGCTCCAAGGCGTCGACCTGCAGGCCAAGGCAGGCCTGCAGCATCATGAACACCGAGCCCGCCGCCCAGGCCTGCGGCAGGCAGGCGACCGGGTAGGCGACCGGCGGCTCGCCGGGAAACCGTGGAAAGCCGCAGAACAGTTCCGGCAGCCGCATCTCGAAATGCGCCGCGGTTTCAAACATCGCCGCGGTGAGGCGGACCACGTCCTCGCGCTCGCCGTAGCGCGACATGCCCATAGCGCAGACCGCGGTGTCGTGCGGCCACACCGAGCCGTTATGATAGGACATCGGATTGAAGCGCGCCTCGCCGACCGCCAGCGTGCGCACGCCCCAACCCGAAGCGAAGGCGTTCGAGCTCAGTCGCTTGACCACCCGCCGTGCACGGTCGGGGGCGGGCAGACCGGAGAACAGCAGGTGGCCGGGGTTCGAGCCCAGCACCTCGCAAAGCACGCCGTCTCCATCGATGGCCATGCCGTAGAAGCCCTGCGCCTCCATCCAGAAGCGGTCCTCTACGGTCCGGCGAAGGCGCTCGGCGCGAGCCTCCCAGTCCTCCGCGCCCTCGGCGCCGCGAAGGCGCGCGAACCTGGCCAGGGCGCGATAGGCGGCGAACGCGTAGCCCTGCACCTCGACGAGCGCGATGGGACCGTCGGGAAAGCGGCCGTTGACGTGGAAGACGGAGTCCTCGCTGTCCTTCCAGCCCTGGTTGGCGAGACCGGAATCCGATCCGCGCTTGTAGTCGATCAGGCCGTCGCCGTCGGTGTCCCCGAACACCTCCATCCAGTCGGCGGCGCGCTTCAGCGCGGGCCAGATCTGGTCGATCAGGGCCATGTCGCCGGTGCGCTCCGCGTAGGCCCCAGCCAGGGCCACGAACAGCGGCGTGGTGTCGACGCCGCCGTAGTAGCGGCCGAACGGCACCTCCCCCAGCGCCGGCATCTCGCCCTTGCGGGTCTCGTGCATGATCTTGCCCGGCGCGGAATCCCGAAAGGCCGAGATCTCGTGGGCCTGGTGAGCGGCGAGATACGCCAGCACGCCTCTGGCCAGCGACGGGTCGATCCACAGGATCTGCCAGGCGGTGATGATCGCGTCGCGCCCGAACGCCGTCGAGAACCAGGGGATGCCCGCGTAAGGGTACGGGCCAGTCTCCATCGGCGTGGTCAGCAGGGCGATGTCGGCGCGGGACTTGTTCAGCCACTCGTTGAACAGTCGTCCCGAGCTGTGCACCCGCGCGCCGAGGCGGTTGCGGGCCCGCATTTCCCAGCGCGCGCGCGCAGCGGCGCCTCGGAACCGTTCGCGGGTGGGCGTCAGCTCGCCCTCGGCGCCGATCTCAAGGTAAAGCTGGTGGCGGCCCTCCGGATGGATCGAAACCATGAACTCCGCCCGCCGTGCGCTCAGGCGTCCTGGCGCATCGGAGAAGGCGATGACGCTGGTGCGGCGCACGCCGTCCAACCCCTCGTAGGCCAGCCGCACCTGGCGGCCGTCGATCTCCGGCGGCGCCAGCGTCCCACGCCGCGTGCGCTTCATCCCGCGCACCTCGAACATGTCGTGGAAATCCGCGTCGAACTCGATGGTCAACGGCATGATGACGGGATCACGGCTGTAATTGACGATGGCGATGCGCTCGTAGAGCCGCTCCTCCCACAGGAAGCGCTTGCGCTCCACGTGCAGCACGCCAGGGGGACCCATCGAGGCGCCAGGGAACGGCAGGGCGCTGTTAGTGCAGTTGGACGTGAAGAACACATTGTCCTGCGCCAAGGCCGAACTGAGCAGCGACGGCGAATGGCCGCCAAGCAGCAGCCGGAACCGCGACAGGATGCGGGTGTCGTCCCGGAAGAGGCCGTCGCCCGCGCCCAGGATGTCCCCGAACGCGTCCGACACCACGAAGGTGTCCTTGTCCTTCAGCGCAAAAAGCCGGTGCGGGACCCGCGGTTCGCCGGTCTCGCCATGCTCTACCGCCGTGTTTGGGGCGGGTGCGAGATCGTCCACGCGTTCAACTCACATCACGAGCGCCCTGGGGGCTTCCAGTCGAGGGGAGGCGGCAAGTTCCTCATACAGAGCCGTATAGCGGCGCGCCATCGCCATGGACGAGAACCGCAGTTCGAAACGCCGGCGGATTTCGCGCCGGTTCAGCGTCGGCAGCCGACGCACGGCGTCAAGCGCCGCCTCCAGCGAGTCCACGACGAAGCCGGTCACGCCGTCCTCGACGATCTCCGGCACCGAGCCGCATTTAAAGGCGATCACCGGCGTGCCGCAGGCCATGGACTCGATCATCACCAGGCCGAACGGTTCGGGCCAGTCGATGGGGAACAACAGCGCGTCTGCGCCGCCCAGGAAGGCGGACTTCTGCTGGTCTGAGATCTCACCCACGAACTCGACAAGCGGGTTGTCGCGGATCAGCGGCTCGATCTCCTCGCGATAGTAGGCGGCGTCGGCGGCGTCGATCTTGGCGGCCATCTTCAGCCGTCGGCCGAGCTGGGTGGCGATGGCGATGGCGCGGTCGGGGCGCTTCTCGGGCGAGATGCGGCCGAGAAACGCCAGGTAGCCGTCGCTATCGGGCTGCAGGTCATACCCCTGCCCCGGCACGCCGTGATGCACCGTGCCCATCCAGCTTGCGTCCGGCAGCGGTCGGCGCTGGTCGTCGCTGATCGAGACCAGCGGATACCGGCTCCATCGCGCGTAAACGGGCGGCAGGTCCTTGAGGTCAAGGCGGCCGTGCAGGGTGGTCAGGGTCTTGCCCGCCAGCGCCTCGAAGAACGGGAAATGGAGGATGTCGGTGTGGAAGTGGATGATGTCGAACTCATCCGCCCGGCGGCGCACCGCGTCCAGCATCGACATGTGCGCGGCGAGATCGGATTTCAGCGGCGCGGGGTCCAGTCGGATCGCCTGATCACGCACGGCGGCAAGCTTCGCTGAGGTCTGCGCGTCGGCGCTGGCGAACAGGGTCACATCGTGACCGAGATCGACCAGCGCGTCGGTGAGATAGGCGACGACGCGCTCGGTGCCGCCGTAGAGCTTCGGAGGGACCGCCTCGTACAGCGGTGACACCTGGGCGATTCTCATGGCGGCGCTCCTTCAATGCAGGGTGATCCGGAAGGCGGGTGGAGTCGCGCCCGCGCCTCCCCACTAATCCGAATTCCGAACGCGCGAGCAGGTTCCCTGCACTGCAGCATTCATTTGTGCTGCGCCGCCGCAGTCTGATTCGACGGCCCAAGATCAATTAGAAGCGCAGAAAGTCCACGACGATGGAACTCTTGGTTGCGCCCTGCGGTTGGTCTGGCCCTGAGGTTGCGAAGGACAGGCGCATGACGGGCCGCGATGAGATCATCTATGCAGAGCTTGCTGAATTATGGCGGCGCGTCTGCTCCGATCCACCGCCAGAGCCCGGCGTGGACATAAGTCATATGCTCGACATCTTGATGACGGAGGTCGAACCCAAGACCTATGATCGCTTCTACTCGCCGCATTTACGTGAGTCGCAGATCTCGTCCCCGAAGATCGATCAGCACGACGGCCTGGCCGGACAGCGCCAGGCTGCCGTTGAGGAGCGTCTGCGCGAAATGCTGCGCACCTGTCCTGTCTCTGCGGAACTCAAGGCGCTGATCGCCCGGCTCGACTAGGTCGGTCGTTCAGAACAGCCCGGCCACCATGTTGATCGTCAGGGCGACACCACGGTGTTGAAGGTGAAGGCCAGCAAGTTGTGCAGGATGCCGATGGCGACGGCCGCCGCCAACCTGGGCCGCGGCGCGTCGCGGCCAAACACCATCCACATCGGCGCCGCCCCTGAACACCGCGCCCCCGAACTCTGGCGCCGCGCGCCAACCTGCACGCGCATGACGCGGACGTCGATCGGCGCTATTGCCCGCGATGTGCCTGGAACCGCAGATTACCGCATGAGCGTCAGTCCCCACGACATCCTCGCCCGTCACATCATGGACGGGCTGTACGAAGGTCGCTTCTCCCCCGGCCAACGCCTGATCGAGGCCGACTTGATGGAGCGCTACCAGGCCAGCCGCGGCGCGGTGCGCGAGGCGCTGAGCCGGCTGGAAGCCGCCGGCGTCGTGCAGATCACCCGCAACAAGGGCGCCTCGATCCGGATGCTGTCGCGCAGGGCCGCGCGCAACATCATCGTCGTGTCGGAGGTGCTGAACGGGCTGATGGCGCGGCTGGCGGCGGAGAACATCGATCAGCCGGGCGCCCGGGCGGCGCTGCGCAACGCCTATGAGCTTCTGCAGGCCTCCCGCGATCTGGCCGGCCTGCGCGACCGGGTGCAGGCGCGCAACGCCTATTACCGGGTGCTGATCGACATCGGCGGAAATCGCGAACTCGCCCGCGTGCTGCCCAACACCGACCTGCACCTGACGCGCACCCAGTTTCGGCAGTACGACTTTGAATACGAGCGCGAGCGCTTCGACCTCTATCGCGACCTGCACGACGCCGTGCTGCGCGGCGACGCCCAGGCCGCCGAGGCGATCGGACGGGCCCGGACGCGGCGTCTGTTGGGCGACCTGGATGGGCTGCCCGACGATGCGTTCGCGCCGGAGGACTGACCCGGTCGCGCAGGCCTGACCACCGGCGCAGACCGCGGCGTCATGGGCGTGCCAGATTGTCGGACAATATCATTCACAATCTTGACTTACTCGCGACGCGGGTCTTCAACGCCGCATCATTCCTCAGCCGCCCGGAGCCAGACCATGTGGAGTTTCTCGAACGATCCCGAGTTCCAGCCCGAGCTCGACTGGATCGACACCTTCGTGCGCGAGGAGGTCGAACCGCTCGACGTGCTTCTGGGCAGCCAGTGGGACATCCACGCGCCTGAGTTCAAGCGCCTGGTCAGGCCGCTGCAGCAGAAGGTCAAGGACCGCGGCCTGTGGGCCTGCCACCTCGGCCCCGAGCTGGGCGGCAAGGGCTACGGCCAGCTCAAGCTCGCCTTGATGAACGAAAAGTTCGGCCGCTCGCGCTTCGGGCCGATCGTGTTCGGTTCGCAGGCGCCCGACACCGGCAACTCCGAGATCCTCGCCCATTACGGCACGCCCGAGCAGAAGAAGACGTTCCTCGAGCCCCTGCTCAACAACGATATCGTTTCGTGCTTCTCGATGACCGAGCCACAGGGCGGCGCCGATCCGCTGGTGCTCGCCGCAAGCGCCGTGCGCGACGGCGACGAATGGGTGATCAACGGCGACAAGTGGTTCGCCTCCAACGCCCGCTTCGCCAGCTTCTACATCGTCATGGTTGTCACCGACCCTGACGCGGCCCCCTACCGGCGGATGTCGATGTTCATCGTCCCGGCCGACACCCCCGGCATCGAGATCGTCCGCAACTACGGCTTCTACGGCGAACCGGAAGACACGCACGGCCACGTCCGCTGGACCAATGTGCGCGTGCCGGCCGAGAATATGCTGGGCGGCCGAGGCGACGCCTTCGTCGTCGCCCAGGTGCGTTTGGGCGGCGGGCGCATGCACCACGCCATGCGGACCCTGGCGCAGGCCACACGCGCTTTCGAGATGATGTGCGAACGCGCCGTCTCCCGCTTCACCAAGGGCGAGCAGCTCTCCAAGAAGCAGATGGTGCAGGAGAAGATCGCCGACTCCTGGACAGAGCTTCGTCAGTTCCGCCTGTTGATCCTGGAGACCGCATGGCTGGCTGACCAGGGGAACGACTGGAAGGCGATCCGCAAGAACGTCGCAGCGGTCAAGGCCGCCATGCCCAAGCTGCTGCACGATATCGCCGCGCGCGCCCTGCAAATCCACGGCTCGCTGGGCATCAGCCACGAGATGCCGTTCGCCGAGCTGGTGATCAACTCGTTCCACGTCGGCCTCGCCGACGGCCCGACCGAAGTCCACAAGGTCACCGTCGCGCGTGAAGTGCTGAAGGACTACGCGCCGATCAACGACATGTTCCCGAGCTACATCCGTCACGAACTGGAAGCCGAGGCCCACGAGCTCTACGACGAGCTGCAGGACGCCTGAGCCTCTCAGCGGATGCGGGCGGTGCGAGCAGCCGCCCGTCTCGTCCTAGTTCGGCGTGGCGTGCTCTTCGCGCCAGAGCGGCGGCAGGCCGTTGACCAGGCCAAACCCCTTGGTCTGATAGCCCAGCAGTTCCAGCAGGGTCGGCGAGGCGAACTGCAGCACCGTCGGGTTCAGCGACAGGTACCAGTTCTCCTGCTGGCGATAGATCGGCAGGGTGTACCAGGCGAAGATCCCGGCGCGGCGCTCGTCGGCGGTGATGTTGACGCCGGTCTTGTGCCAGACCCGCCCCTCGAACGCGCAGAGAGAACCGGCAGGCGCGACCAGCGGCGCATGCGCCGTGGCGGCGTCGTCAGGGCGTGGAGCCCGGTTTTCCAGATGGCTGCCGGGCGCCATCATCGTCGCGCCGTTGTCCGGCGTGAAATCGTCCAGGCACCAGACGAAGTTAATCCCCTGCGGCCCACTCCAGGGTTCCGGCATGTATTGCTGGTCGCAGTGCACGTAACTGTCGCCACCGCCAGGCTCGGTGATGTTGGCCGAGATGTTCGATAGCAGCGCCGGCCACCCGATCACCGAGCGCAGCAGGCGCATAGCCAGCGGGTGTTGGGCGAGATCGCCGAACACTCGGTCCCGGTTCAGCAGGTTCCAGACGCGCTGGTTGCTCTCGGGCCCATAGTCGAGCCGGATGCGGGGCCCCTTGCCGCGGCCGGGATCGGTCTCGGCCGCATGGTACAGCGCGTCGCGCGCACGCTGCAGATCCGCGCCCTGCAGCAGGCCTTCGACAATGCACACGCCGTGCTGCTTCAGGTCGCGTTCGGCTTGTTGGGGATCGCGCGTCGCGGCAGGCAGGCGCGCCGGCGCGGCTTCGACCAGTGTCATTACATTCCTCCCGCGTGCCGCTCGCGACGGCTTTACCCGGAACGATAACATAACTTATCCTATGCTCAAGCGAACCAACAGGGAGGATCGCCCGATGCCGACGGGAACACTCGCGGCGATGCTGGCCGAATTGGACGAGCATGGCGTGGTCGTCGCGCCTGACGTTCTGTCGGCCGCAGAGCTGGCAGCGGCGCGCGACGCTGTGGATCAGCTGATCGCCGCCGATCGCGCCACGGGCGCCCAGCTCACCGGGTTCCACTACGATCCGGACGACCGCAATATCCGCATCGTCGACCTGGCGCCGCGCAGCGAGGTGATGCGCAGCTTGGTGGAGCATCCACTGGCCCTGGCGTTGGTGGAGCACGCGCTTGGCGCGGACTTCCGCCTGTCCAACTTCAGCGGCAACCGCACCGCTCCGGGGTCGGGACGGATGGGGATGCACGCCGATCAGGGCTTCCTGCCCAGCCCCTGGCCGCCCTACGCCATGGCGTTCAACATCGGCTGGGCGCTGGACGACTTCACGCCGCAGAACGGCGGCACGCGCTACATCCCAGGCAGCCACAAGCGTGATCACGGTCCGAAGTGGAACGGCGACTACGACGAGGCACAGCCCATCGTCTGCCGTGCCGGCTCGCTGTTCGCCATGGATGGCCGCGTCTGGCACCAGACCGGGGCCAACGTCACCGACGCCGAGACCCGCACCGGCTTGTTCGCCTACTACGTCCGCCCGTTCATCGTCACCCAGCGGCCCTGGCCGGCCTTGATCCCGCGCGCGAAGCGGGACGAACTGACGCCGAGGGTCGCCGAACTGCTCGGCTTCGAACGCCCTCGCGCAACCACCGACCTGCGCTCGCGCTGAGGCGCTCTGCTTTCTGGGAAACCGCCGATGACCGAAATCGCCGAGCGCCTGACGCGCGCCTTCGACACCCTCGACGCGGACGCGTTCGACACGCTTTACGCCCAGGACGCTACGGTCTGGCACAGCTTCGACCAGCTTGAGACCGACCGCGCCGGGGCGATGAAGGGCGTGCGCCAGTTCTTCGGGTCGCTGAGCGCGCTCAAGTGCGGCGACGTCCGACGCCTGCAGACCGCCGACGGATTCGTGCAGCAGCACCTGCTGTCAGGCAGCTTCGCCGCCGGCGGCGGCTTCGAGCGTCTCCCGGTCTGCCTGATCGTCACCACCCGCGGCGAGCACATCGTGCGCATCGAGGAATACATCGACCCCAAGGCGATGTTCCCGCGACCTCCCAAGCCCGCCTAACGCTTGGCGGGCAGCGCCGTCAGCAGGACGAACACCTCGCGGCGCATCTGCCAAGACTCGGCGTCCGACAGGGACAGCAGGTGGGCGACCTGGAGCGAGGTGAACAGCCGCGCGCGCATCGTCGCCGCGGCGTCATCGAAGCCAGCGACCCGGAACGCTTCACTCATGAACGCCAGCACCACGCCCTCCGAGCGCTTGAGCGCCTGAGCCGCTCGCGGGTCGGAGGCGGCCCAGACACGCATGGCCCCGTCCAGTCGCATGAGCTCGCTGCGCCAGGTTCGGCGGGCGAGCAGGCGCAGGCGATCCAGGGGGTCCTGCGTCTCACGACTGATCTCATCGATCAGCCGCTCGATCTGCTCGGCGCTGTAGTCGTCGGCGAGCGCGCCCAGGAACTCGTCCATGTCGCGGAAATGATGGTAGAAGCTGCCCGACGAAACCTTCAGCCGCGCGGTCAGCGCCGCCAGCCGAAGCGCCCTGACGCCGCCTTCGATCAGCAGCGCCTGGCCGGCCGCCATCCAGTCGGCGCGGCCCAGTCGCCGGTCGCGACCGCGCGCGCCCGGTTTGGATCCTCCGGCTCTGATATCGGCGTCGTCCATCTCGACAGAACTGCCCCGGTCAGACGGCAAATGCAAAACTCCGTGCGCAGCCGGCGCAAGATCATGGTCTTCAGGGCGCAGCCTGGGCGCCCAGGCTGGCGATTTCCATGCGCAACATGCCCAGCGCAGGCTCAAGCTGCTCGTGCACGCTGCTGGTCGCCAACGGCATGCCGATCGCGAGTCGGCGATGATTCCAGACCCCCGGCACCGCCACCGACAACAGACTTCCCCCTGGCAGCGGGGTATCGATGGTCAGCGCGTAGCCGTTGCGGCGAACATCCTCGATGGTCCTCAGCACGGTCTCGTATTCGACCCGTTCCTCGCTGTTGAAATAGTTGATCTGCCTGCAGATCTTTTCGATCTCGACGTCCGTGTAGCCGCTCAGCAACATCAGGCCCACGCCCGAGGACGTCAGCGGCCGCAAGGTCCCGGGCGGCGCGATGAAGTTCAGCGATGACTGACCCGCCACCACATGCACCCATTGTGCATACAGGCCGCTCTGAGTGCCGAGTATGATGATCCGGCCAGTCGAGGAATGAAGCCGCTCCATCATCCGGATAAGCTGCCCATCGCCAAAAAGAACATCTTCAACCCAACGACCAAGATAAGAAATTCTCATAGTGGGCAGATAAGTATGGGTCTTGGAGTCGAAATCTAAATATCCAAGAGTGACGAGGCTCTTCAGGATACTCAATCCACTGGACGGCGCATAACCCAGTTCAGCGCAGATATCCCTCAGCGAAAGCGGGCGACGTTCACGATCGAACATCTCCAGGATGGCGAAGCCGCGTTCCGTCGATTTGACTGTCGCAGCGGTCACGCTTTCTCCCTCCCCGGCCCCACTTGCCGCATTCAAGCATGTGAATGTGGGCGCTCGGAGGCTGATTCTATGATCGAAACACGTGAGACCTGATACAAAAAGCTCAATCGCGCTGATGAGGCGCCCGCCGAAGCCGCCCAGGAAATCCTGGCCGCGCTGCAAAGCGGAGACCCCCTCAGGCGCAAACCGCGCTCGCAAGCCGGCCCAGTCGCCGCGTCTCAAGTGGCCCCAAGGTTCGAGGCGAGCCAACACGTGGAGGAACTTCACATGGGCGACATCCTGGCCCTCGGACTGACTCACTACCCGCCGCTCAGCGGCCGAGACGAGCAGATGGCGGGGTTGCTTCGACGCATGCTCACCATGCCGCGCCTTCCGGAACATCTGAAGGATCCCAAGAGCTGGCCGGAAGAGATGCGCCAGCAATGGGCCAATGATGAAGGCCTTGCCGCCGCCGCGCGTCACCGCGCCGACCTGGTGGGCTGGATGGACAGAAGCCGCGAAGCGCTCGACGCGTTCAAGCCCGACTTTGTGCTGATGTGGGGCGACGACCAGTACGAGAACTTCCGCGAAGACATCATCCCGCCGTTCGCGATCAGCGCCCACGAGGAGTTCAACTTCTCGCCGCCGGCTGACAACGTCTGGGGCGAGGATCCGACGAAGAAGATCCGGATCGCCGGCGCGCCCAAAATCGCCAAGGAGCTCACCACGTCGCTGATCGAGGAAGGCTTCGACGTCGCCTACTCGTACAAGCCCCTGCACCACCCGCTGGGGCATGCGTTCTACAACGCGGTCAACTACCTCGACTACGGTCGGGAAAAGGGCTTCCCCTATCCGCTGATCCCGTTCGCGATCAATTGCTACGGTCGTCGGGTCATTGCGCAGCGCGGCGGCAGCCCGAACTTCGACCACGAGCTCAGCGACGACGAACTGGATCCGCCGGCGCCCACGCCCAAGCGCCTGTTCGACCTTGGCGCGGCCACGGCGCGCATCCTCAAGAAGTCGCCCTACCGCGTGGCTCTGATCGCCTCGTCCGGCTGGTCGCACGCCTTCCTGACGATGAAGAACCACTACCTCTATCCGGACGTGCCTGCGGACCGGAAGATGTACGAGGCTCTTGTCAAAGGTGACTGGGACACCTGGCGCAACCTGACCGGCAAAGAGGTCGAAGACGCTGGTCAACAGGAGATCCTCAACTGGAGCTGCCTGGTCGGCGCGATGAGCGAGCTGAACCAGCCTCCGGTCGAGCACGGCTTCGTCGGCACCTGGATCTTCAACTCGTCCAAGGTGTTCGCGATCGCTCCGCCGAAGACCGGCGACGGCGCCAGCGCCGCCCAGAAGGATCTGGCCACGGCCTGATCGAACGTCAGCTTCGCATTGCGAGGCCTGTTTGAAGACTACTGGGGCGTCGTCGGGCAACCGGCGGCGCCCTTGGCGTTTTTCAGGGTCCAACGCCGCCGGCGTTCGGCGAAAACTGACATAATTCAATCCGCTACGGACACCCCAGTGCGCCAACGGGTCGCAGCCGCGCGTCGCATGGCAGACTCATTTGCCCGCCCTTTTCGCCCCGCACGCGAACTTTTAACCGCGAGGGCGGAGCATCCCCACCATGTCCGAACCGAATGTCTTCGAGCAGTACGACCTCGAACTGATCAACGCCGAGCGGGCGCTGGCGGGCGTCCAGCCGCTGGTCTTCAACTTCCAGCTCGACGACGCGGCCGAACTGCACAGCCAGTGGATGATCGCCACCGACACCTTCTCCCACACCGGTGCGGGCGGCTCGAGCGCCACCCAGCGGATGACCGCCTCCGGCTATGCGCTGTCGGGCTCATGGGCGACGGGGGAGAACATCGCCTGGGCGAGCCTGCGCGCGCCGGCCGGCTACCAGGACGAGGTGTTGCTGCTGCACGCCAACCTGATGGCCTCCACCGGCCACCGGGAGAACATCCTCAACGCCAATTACCGCGAAGTCGGGATCGGCTTCGAGGTCGGCGAATACCAGAGCTGGCAGGGCGCCTTCGTCACTCAGGATTTCGGCAAGACCGGAACCGCCACCTACCTTACCGGCGTCGCGATCGACGACCTGGATGGCGATCGCTTCTATGACACCGGCGAGGGCCTTGGCGGGCTGACGGTGACCGCGGTGGGCGCCGGCGGCGCGACCTATTCGACGACGACCTACGGCTCCGGCGGCTACGCGCTGGCGCTGGCCAACGGGACCTACACGGTCACCTTCTCTGGAGGCGGCTTCGCCGCCAGCTCACAGCAGGCGACGGTTTCTGGCCGAAACGTGAAGCTCGACCTCGTCGATCCGCAAGCCGGCCAGGCGGCTGTCGCGGGCGTCATGCGCGGCGGCTCCGGGCCGGACACGATCACCGGCGGCGCGGGCGACGACACCATCGAGGGCGGAGACGGCGTCAGCTACCTGCGCGGCGGCGAGGGCGCGGACCGCATGACGGGCGGCCGCGACTTCGACGACATCAACGGCAACATGGGCAACGACACCGCGTTCGGCGGCGACGGCGACGATTGGGTGGCCGGCGGCAAGGACAACGACGCCCTCTACGGTGAGAACGGCTCGGACGTCGTGTACGGCAACATGGGCGCGGACACCTGCGACGGCGGCGCGGGCGGCGACATCGTGCGCGGCGGCCAGGGCGATGACATCTTGCGGGGCGGAGCGGGCGACGACTGGCTGTCCGGCGACCGTGACTCCGACACCATCAGCGGCGGCGGCGGCGCCGACACATTCCACATCTCGCCCGGCGCCGGCCTCGACCGTGTGCTGGACTTCAGCCGGGCCGAAGGTGATCGGGTGATGCTCGACGCCGGAACGACCTACGCCGTCGCCCAGTCCGGCGCAGACGTGGTGATCACCGTCGCCGGCGCCGACCAGATGATCCTGGTGGGCGTGTCGATGTCCTCGCTCACGGGCGACTGGATCTTCGGGGCCTAGACGCCGGCAGCATCAGGACTTGCGGACGGCGGTCAGCGTCGCGCCGGCAGGGTCCCATCTGCGCGCCTGCACCGCGAGCTGCTGCAGGATCTGGCCCGGCTGGACGGCGCTGTTCGGCGTCTGCGGCCGAGGCGGGATCTTCGGCAGGCCGGGAAGCACTTTCGCCGGCGCCGCCAGGCTCAGCTTCATCAGCAGGTCCTTGGCGCGTCGATTGTCCGGTGCGATCGCCAACACCTTGCGGCAGGCGGCCAGGGCGGCGTCACGTTCGCCCAGGGCGAGCAGGGTCTGAGCCAGCCAGAACCAGGGATTGTCGGCCTCAGGCTGCACCTCGACGCAACGGGTCAACATGACCTTGGCCTCGAGGTGGTTTCCCTTGCGCGCCAGAAGACGTCCGAAGCGATACAGGCCCAGCGAGCCGTCGGGCGCGAGCTCGATGATCTGGCGGTAGGCGAACTCTGCGTCGTCCAGCTTGCTCTCTTCCTCGAGCTTCAGCGCCCGGGAGAGCATCGACGGCATGGCGCGACCGTCCAGGAGATCGTGGAGGTTGCGGCCGTTCTTGGTCTCCACGTAGCAACCGCGCAACCACCTGTCCGTAGGGGCGAACAGGTATTTGTACGGCTCGTCGCCGCGCAGGAAATCGTAGGTCTTGAACCCCTCGGCGATGGCGTGGCGGATGCTGTGGGCGTGCAGCAGATAGCCTGCGGGGTTTTCGGTGTAGGTCTCGTCGCGACCGGTGATCGAGAACAACATGTGCTTCTTGACGGGGTCGACGTAGGTGCCCAGCACCGCAACCGGCCGCTCGCCATGCCAGAACACCGGCATGTAGAGCAGCCCTGCGTCCGCGCAGCGGTTCAGCATCGCGCGGTTGCGCGCGACGATGCCCTCCAGCCGCTCGCCTTTCTGCTTCGCCCACTTGACGGTCCAAAGGCGCAGCAGCGTCTCGATGTCGGCCTTGACGCCGTCCGGGCCCGAGACGGTGATGCGGTATTCGTCGGCCTCTTCCAGGCGGCGCAGCAAGCGGCGGATCTTCTGGCGGTTGTTGGCGCTCAACGTGGCCAGATAGGCTTCCCAGTCGTCCGGCAGATCGATCGCCGGGGCGACGGTGTTGTCCGGTCCGTTCTTGTCCGCGTAGCTGATCTCGTGGTGCACGAACCGATGGGCGTCGAACCCCCGCAGGAACAGCGCCCGCCGTCGCTCCGACATCAACAGATTGTCGAGTGTCAGCCGCGCCCAGTGAAGCTCCTCGCGGATATGGGCGGCGAAGGCCGCCATGGTCCGCGCCTCGTCTTGCGGCAGACAAAGGATGCCCGCGTAGTCCGAGAAGGCGTCGGAGGCCAGGTACACCTCGTTCTTGAACCCATGGACCGTATGGAAGTGCGCACGTAGCCGCAGGCCCAGGAAGCCCACATACTCCTGGTCGCCGGCCTCGCGCTTGGCGCAAAGGATCAGCCAAGGCCCGGGAAGCGCCTCCAGCCATTCGGACATCCATATCCAGGACGAATAGAAGTGCGCTTCCGGGTCGGCCTCATACAGCCGATCCCAGTTCTCGCGCAGGCCCTTCAGACCGTCGAACGTGTCGACCACATCGATATGCATCCCGCCCGCCCCTCAGACTTCGCACCCCCAAGGTATTCGCGAAGTCACGCCAAAGACCCCCGTCGCTCCATGATGATACATGAAGGGACTTAGATTTCCAGCCTGCAACTTTTGGGCCATCAACTTGCTACGTGAAGAACTCTCGAGTCGTCTCTCACGGCGATCATTTGAGCGTGATTCACACACGCCGCCTTTCGGCCTCGTTTGGCGCTGTCGCAGAATCCGTCGATTTCGTTTTTCTGGGATTCTACCTGACGAAGATTCCAAACTGTCGAATGCCCGCCACACGCGAATATTTGACGAGCGTTCTCCGCCGACTTGCCATCACCTCCCGCCGCTCGCAGGGTTGGGGCAATAAGAAAAAGCGACACATTCGGGCGAGGAAATTCATGAGCATGTTTGATCTGACGGGGAAGGTCGCCGTCATCACAGGGTCATCGCGCGGCATCGGCCGCGCAGCGGCGGTGTCGATGGCCGAGCAGGGCGCGCGCGTCGTGGTCTCGTCACGCAATCAGACTGATTGCGACGCGGCCGCCGAGACGATCAACGCCGCTCACCCCGGCCACGCGATCGCGGTGGCCTGCGACATCACCCGGGCTGCGGACCAGCAGCACCTGATGGACCGGGCGCGCGAGGCGTTCGGACCGATCGACATCCTGGTCTGCAACGCCGCGACCAGCTTCATGGGCGCGCTGCTGACCGAGATCACGCCGGAGCAACTGCGTGAGAGCATGGAGGTCAATCTCTTCGCGAACGTCGGCCTGATCCAAAAGGCGGTAGGCGACATGACGGCGCGGGAGGACGGCGCGATCATCATCGTGTCTTCGATCGGCGGTCATAGCGGCGGCAGCCCGCTCTCCGGGGCCTATGCGATGGCCAAGGCCGCGGAGACCCAGCTCGCCCGAACGCTCGCGGTGGAGCTGGGACCGAAGAACATCCGCGTCAACTGCGTCGCCCCCGGCCTCACCCGCACCGAGCTCGCGCGCGGCGCGTGGGAGGACCCCGCCCGCCAGGCGCAGATGCTGTCGCGCACGCCGATCAAGCGCGTCGCCGAGCCGGAGGACGTGGCCGGCGCCATCGTGTTCCTGGCCACCCGCGCGGGCGCCTTCATGACCGGCGAGACGCTGATCGTCGACGGCGGCAAGACCATGGCCTGAGCCGTGGTGCAGGCCTCAGCGGCCGGTGAACGCTGGCGGTCGGCGCTCGACGAAATGCGCCACGCCTTCGCGGAAGTCCTCGCAGGCGAACGAGGCGATCTCCTCGGTCTCGGTGACCACCAGGGATTCACCCAGGTGCTGCATCAACGCGTCATAGACCTGCCGCTTGATGATCGCGGTCGAGCGCGGCGAGGTGTTGTCGGCAAGGTCGGCGGCGAACGCCCGCACGGCCGGCATGAGCTCGTCGGCCGGCAGGGCGCGGACCAGGCCCAGACGTTCCGCCTCCAGGCCGGAGAGCTTGCGCCCGGTCATCAGCAGGTCGAGGGCGTTCATGACGCCCACCAGCCTGGGCAGCATCCACGACATGCCATGCTCGGCCACCAGCCCGCGGCGCGCGAACGAGGTCGAGAGGTTGGCGGTGTCGAGCATGAACCGCAGATCGCAATAGACCGCCAGGCTAACGCCGACGCCAGCGATCGGGCCGTTGATCGCTGCGATCATCGGCTTGGAGATCCGCAACATGTAGCTCAGCCGGCGCTGGTAGTTGGACTCCATCCCCTCGCCCACCGGCTCCACGACCCGCGCCGCACGCGTGGGTTCTGCACCCACCCCCTGCAGCGCCGCCATGTGGGCGCCGACGCAAAATGCGCGGCCTGCGCCGGTGAGGATGATGGCGCGCACCAACGGATCCCCATCCGCCCGCTCCAGGGCGTGGCGCAGTTCGAGTTCAGTCTGGTTGCTGAATGCGTTCAACCGCTCGGGCCGGTTGAAGGTGATCGTCAGGACGTGGCCCGACATCTCATAAAGCAGGTCCTCGTAGTCCATCCGTCACCTCCGGTCGCTTGGCGCACGCCAGCCGGTTGAGCCGGCTCGACGCGCGATCAAGGCACGGGTCCGCAGGCGACGGCAAGGGCTAGGGTTGCATGACGATCTTACCGATGTGGGTGTTGGATTCGAGGAAGCGATGCGCCTCGGCCACCTGGTCCAGCGGGAAGATCTTCGCCACCGGCATCTTGAAGCGCCCGTCGCGGATCCGCGCGGCGATCTCGCCCATCGCCGCGTCCAACCTCGGGCGGTCGCGCAGCAGTTCGAAGAAGTTGTAGCCGCGCATGGTCAGGTTCTTGCGGATGGAAAGCTGCCTCGGGAAGATGTGTGGCTGATTGGCCATGCCGCCGTAGATCATCAGCGTTCCGTCGTCGGCCAGGCATTCGAACAGGGTCTCGGCGAACGGTCCGGCGACCGGATCGAAGATCAGCTCCACGCCCTTGCCGCCGGTGATCCGGGCGACCTCGGCCTTGATGTCCTGTTCTTCGGTGGCGACCACGTGGTCGGCGCCGGCGGCGAGAATGGCGTCGGACTTGCCGCTGCGGCGCGTGGTGGCGATCACCGTCGCGCCGATGTCGTGGGCGATCTGCACGGCGGCCAAGCCTACGGCGCTGGAAGCGGCGGGGATGATCACCGTCTGGCCCTTGGCCAGGCCGGCCTTGGCCAGGCCGCCCCAGGCGGTCAGGAAGGCCACCCAGACCGAACCATTCTGGATCGCGTCCAGGCCCTCGGGCGCCTTGACCAGCGACAGCGCCGGCACCACCGCCTGCTCGCCATAGATGCTGCGTTCGCCAGGAGGCGAGATCGGCATGAACACCACCGCGTCGCCGACCTTGAGGCCTTGTACGTTGGAGCCCAACTGCGCCACCCGCCCCGTCGCTTCGCCGCCGATGTACGACGGCAGGGTGGGCTTGAAGATGTAGTGACCGCCGCGGAACGCCGCCTCGCCGCGATTGAGACCGATCGCCTCGATGTTCAGCAGCACCTCGTCCGCGCCCGGGGCGCCGGGATCGACCTCTTCGACCCGCAGCACGTCGGGTCCGCCCAGCTCGTGAAACCTGACGATCCTGGCCATCGGTCTTCTCCCGTTTTCAATCATTGCGCCGGCCGCGTCATGCGCGGCCGGCGTTATTTCGTCCGCGGGATCAGCGCATCGTCGGAATGACGAACGCCGAATCCTCGACCGCGCCTTCTGGCCAGCGGGCGGTCACCGTCTTGATCTTCGTCCAGAACTTCACGCCTTCCAGACCGTGCTGGTTGGTGTCGCCGAACGCCGAGCGCTTCCAGCCGCCGAAGGTGTGGTAGGCGACCGGCACCGGGATCGGCACATTGATGCCGACCATGCCGACGTTGACCTTGGCCGCGAACTCGCGCGCCGCACGGCCGTTGCGGGTGAAGATCGCCACCCCGTTGCCGTACTGGTGCTGACTGGGCAGGGCGATCGCCTCGTCGAGGGTCTCGGCGCGGACGATCTGCAGCACCGGGCCGAAGATCTCCTCCTGGTAGGTGCGCATGGCCGGCTTGACGTTATCGAACAGGGTCGGGCCGATGAAGAAGCCCTTCTCGTAGCCCTGCAGGGCGAAGTCGCGGCCGTCGACCACCAGCTCTGCGCCTTCGTCGGCGCCCAGCTTGATGTAGTCGGCGATCTTCTGGCGGTGTGCGGCGCTGACCACCGGACCGTAGTGGGCGTCAGCGTCGGTGCTGACGCCGACCTTCAGCGAGGCGATCTCGGCGACCATGCGCTCACGCAGTTCGTCGGCGGTCTTGGCGCCCACCGGCACCACCACCGGCAAGGCCATGCAGCGCTCGCCGGCCGAGCCGAAGGCCGCCCCCGACAGGTCCTTCACGACCTGGTCGAGATCGGCGTCCGGCAGCACGATGCCGTGGTTCTTGGCCCCGCCCATAGCCTGCACCCGCTTACCGTGCTCGGCGCCGGTCATGTAGACGTACTGGGCGATGTCGGACGACCCGACGAAGCTGACGCCCTTGATGTCCGGATGGGTGAGGATCGCGTCGACCGCGCTCTTGTCGCCGTGAACGACGTTGAGCACGCCCTTCACCTCCACGCCCGCTGCCCCGCCGGCCTCCATGAACAGCTCGGCCAGGCGCACCGGGACGCTCGGGTCCTTCTCCGACGGCTTCAGGATGAAGCTGTTGCCGGTGGCGATCGCCACGCCGAACATCCACATCGGGATCATGCCCGGGAAATTGAATGGGGTGATGCCGGCGCCGACGCCGATCGGCTGGCGCATCGAATAGACGTCGATGCCGGGGCCCGCGCCCTCGGTGTATTCGCCCTTCAGGGCATGCGGGATGCCGCAGGCGAACTCGATCACCTCAAGGCCGCGCTGCAGGTCGCCGCGTGAGTCGGCGAGCACCTTGCCGTGCTCCGACGACAGCAGCCGCGCCAGCTCGTCCAAGCGCGATTCGACCAGCCGCTTGAACTCGAACATCACCCGCGCGCGGCGCTGCGGATTGACCGTCGCCCAAAGAGCTTGCGCCCTGACGGCGGCCGCGACGGCGGTGTCGATCTCGGCTTGGTTCGCCAGTGCGACGCGCGCCTGCACCTCGCCGGTGTTGGGATCGTAGACGTCGCTGTAACGGCCGCTGACGCCGGCGACGGATGCGCCGTCGATGAAGTGGGTGATGTCGCGCATGGATTTGTCCTGGAGTTTGCGCCTCCAGCTAACACTCGGCGGGGCCAAGGGGTATTGCATTGTTGCAGCCTCCTATGTGCATTTCTGCATGACATGTTCGATTGGGATGATCTCCGGGTGTTCCTCGCCGCGGCGCGTACCGGCTCGCTGGCCGGGGCGGGAGAACGGTTGCGGGTCGACGCGGCCACCGTCGGGCGGCGCGTAGCGCGGCTGGAATCAGCCCTGAAGTCCACCTTGGTGATCCGCTCGCCTGCTGGTCTGCAGCTGACGGCGGCAGGCGCCCAGTTGCTGGAGATTGCGCTCGACGCCGAGACGGCGATGCTGGCCGCCGCCCATGTGGCGCGCCCCGACGTGGTCGCCGGCACCGTGAGGATCAGCACCGCCGAGGGTTTCGGCACGGCCGTGCTAGCGCCCGCCCTGCCCAGGCTGGTCGAGCTTTATCCTGGGTTGAAGGTCGAGCTTGCGGCCAACGCCAGCTTCCTGTCCGCCAGCCG
Organism: Phenylobacterium sp.; assembly: GCF_030693805.1. GTDB lineage: Bacteria > Pseudomonadota > Alphaproteobacteria > Caulobacterales > Caulobacteraceae > Phenylobacterium. Next base: position 25,144 of record NZ_JAUXZW010000415.1, on the reverse strand, counting down.
CCGAGAAGTCGACATGACGGTCACCCTCAGCGCGCCCGACACCACGCGCCTGATCGTCGAGGCCTTGGCGCCCTATCAGCTAGCCCTGTATGCGAGCCGCGAATATCTGGCCCGCGCCGGCGCGCCGCGCAGCATCGCCGCCCTGCCCGACTTCCAGATCGTCGGCTATGTCGAGGACCTGATCTTCGCGCCCGAACTGCGTTACCTCGACGAGATCCTGCCCGGCCTGAAGCCGACCATGGCGAGCTCATCAATCCAGGCCCAGCGCGCCATGGTGCTGGCCGGGGGCGGTATCGGCGTGTTGCCGGCCTTCATGTCGGAGGATCTGGTGCGTGTGCTGGACTCGGTGATGCTGGAGCGCAGGCTGTGGCTCTCCACCCACCGCGACGTCCACGACACCGCCCGGATGCGCGCGGTGCGCCGCTGGCTGCGCGACCTGGCGCAGGGCGCGGAGGCGCGGCTGATGGCGGCGTAGGCGCAAAGGTTCAGACCGCGATGCGCGCGTCCTCGACGACGTCCACCGGTCGCGAACCCCAGTAGCCGAGCTTGCCCAGCACCTCCGGCGCCTTGAACGGCTTGGCCACGCAGTCGTTGGCGCCGGCTTCCAGATAGGTCGCCACCTGCTCGGGAAAGACGTTGGCGGTGATCGCGATCACCGGCGTACGGGCGTTCAGGTGGGTTGCGCGTCGCAGCTTGCCGATCGCCGTCAACCCGTCCATCCGCGGCATCTGGATATCCATCAACACCACGTCGAACGGCTCGGCGGCCAGCGCCTCCAGCGCCTCGATCCCGTCGCTGGCGATGTGCGGCTCGTGGCCGCCGGCGCGCAGGATCGCCGACAGCAGGTGCTGGTTGGCCTCGCTGTCGTCGGCGATCAAGACCTTCAGGCCCGCGCCCGCATCGACTTCCAGGTGCGTGTCGACGTTCGCCGCCGCCAGCTCCACTAGCGGCAGGCTGAACCAGAAGGTGGAGCCTTCGCCGATCCGGCTTTCGGCGCCGATCTCGCCGCCCATGCGCGCGACCAGCTCCTTGCAGATGGCGAGGCCCAGGCCCGCGCCGCCATGCTTGCGCGCCATCGAGTTGTCCACCTGGGTGAAGCGGTCGAACAGGGTCGGCAGGACGTGGGCCTCGATGCCGGAGCCGGTGTCGCTGATGGTGAATTTCAGCCGGCCCTGGCCATCGCCGGTCCGCGAGACGCCGACCGCCACCTGGCCCGAGTCGGTGAACTTGATGGCGTTGTTGACCAGGTTCAGCACCACCTGCTGCACCCGCTCGCGATCGAGCTCGAACCAGCCTTCCAGGCCGGCGTCCATCTCGACGGACACCTCGATCGGCTTGCGCGCCGCGAGCGGAGCGACGAGCTCGGCCACGTGGGTCATCAGATCCGCCAGATCGCAGGGCGCCGGCTCGACCCTGAGCGTTCCGGCGCCCGCCCGCGCCAGATCCAGCATGTCATTGAGCAGGGCCAGCAGACTCTTGCCCGCCAACTCGATGCGGCCGGCGTGCCCCTTGGCCTCGACGCTGAGCTCGGCCCGCATGCCCAGCAATTCGGCGAACCCAAGGATGCTGGTCAGCGGCGTGCGCAGTTCGTGGCTGAGGTTCGCCAGGAAGTCGTCCTTGGCGCGCGCCGCCTGTTCGGCCTCCTTCAGCGCTTCGCTCAGACTTTCCTCGACCTGCTTGATGCCTGAGATGTCGCGCGACGTGCAGACGATGCGTTCCACGTGACCGTCGGCGCTGCGCACCGGGGTCATCATCACGTCCCACCACTTCCACAGGCCGCGCGCAGTGGGGCATGGCGCCTGGAAGCGGGCGACGCCGCCGCATTGCGCCAAGACCAGCGCCTCGCTGACGATCGATTGCGCGCTGGGCGGGAACGAGGTCGCCCATTCCTTGCCCGCGATCTCCGCGTAGGAACCGAACTCCAGCAACTCCAGACCGCGCTCGTTCATGAACTCCCAGCGGCCTTCCGGCGTCAGGATCTCGATGCAGTCCGGACTGTTCTGCACGAGCGCACGGCAGATCTCGGCGACCTCGGCGTCGCGCGAGGCGGCTTCGGCGTTGGCCCCAAACAGGGAGCCCGAGCGGAGCGACCCGACCGAAGGCGCCTGCGGCTTACCCGCATCCGTCGATGGTTTGGCCCAGCCGAACCAGTTCATGCAGCGCTCCCCGTGCGGCCATGCAGGCCAGGATCCCTTGCCTGCGGCCGGAAATCACCAAGCCGCTTGCACGCGAAACAAGCGTTCGCGGATTACCGGTTGCTGGAGGGTGAACGGCGGCTCCCCTGTGCGGCAAGACCGCTCAGGCGCCCATCTGCTGGGCGCCGGATGCACGATCGGCGCCCGCTAAGCGTCGCCCTCGGTCTCGCGGGGCCTGAGCGCCTCGAAGGCGTCGCGCACGAACGAAACGCTCGCGGTGTGGCCCAGCGTAAAGCGCTCGCCGTCCAGCAAAGCGGGGATGGACCGGTCGCAAGACATCTCGATGGCGCGGGTCTTGGCCAGCACCACGGTCGGATCCTCGCGCCAGTCGCGGAACGCGGCGTTGATCGCCAGGCGAAGCGCGTCGGGGGCGCTCTCGACCTTGATGGCGGCGGCCTCCAGCGTCTCCTCGTCGTCGTCCAGCCCACGGGAGATCAGCGGGCAGATCACCGCCACAGCCTCGGCTGTGCCGGAGTGGTTGGCGAACGCGTATTCAACGCCGGCGGAGGTGAAGGACTCACGGATCGCGGCCACGCCCTTCTCCATCGCCCCGGCAAGGTCGCCCTCGCGCACCGCCTCGCGGGCATCGGCGATCTTGGTCGGGCCGCCGAAGATCCCGGCGATGTAGAAGCGATGTGCGCCCACTGCGCCGCCGTGAACCGCCTGCACGACGCAATCGGCCAGGGTGTCCTTCAACGCTTCGCGCCAGGACCGTGCGCCGTACAGCGCCTTGGGCAGCACGTTCATTGTCCCGCCGGGCAACGGGATCAGCCGCGTGCCGCCGCTGTGGCAGGTCTCGGCCGCGGCGCGGATCGTCCCGTCGCCGCCCAGCACGATCAGGACCTCGAGGCTGTGCTTGCCCGCCTCGGCGAGCGCCGCATCCACCTCGTCTCCGCCGCCGCACCAGGTCTGCACGGCCTTCAGCCCGGCGTCGTCCAGCAGCGCCTGCAGATCGGACTGAGCCCCGACGTCGCAACTTCCGCTGGAGGTGTTGATCAGCACGCCAATACGCGCCGTCGTGAGGTCAAAGCGCTCGTCAGCGGCAGGTTTGGTGATCGTTGTGGAAGTCACTGTTTGGCCAGATCGCCTGTAGAAGGATGGGCCAGACGCCCATTGCTGGTGTAGCACGCGTAGGGCGGCTTTGTTCCGCGGGCGAGGATTGAGGGTCGGCGATGCGCGCTCTGGATGGTCTGTTGGTCGTCGCGCTGGAGCAGGCCGTTGCGGTTCCCTTCTGCACCACGCGGCTGGCGGACGCGGGCGCAAGGGTGATCAAGGTCGAGCGCCCCGAAGGCGACTTCGCGCGCGAGTACGATCACGTGGTGCACGGCCAGAGCACCTATTTCGTCTGGCTCAACCGCGGCAAGGAATCCATCCGTCTGGATGTGAAGGACCCGGCCGACGCGGCCGTGCTGCATCGGATGATCGCCTCCGCCGACGTGTTCATCCAGAACCTCTCGCCGGGCGCGGCGGCCCGCGCCGGCTTCGGCTCGGACGCGCTGCGCGCCGCCCATCCGCGCCTGATCACCTGCGACGTCAGCGGCTACGGAGAGGACGGTCCCTGGGCGCAGATGAAGGCCTACGACTTCCTCGTCCAGTGCGAGGCGGGCCTGGCGGAGATCACCGGCGGCCCGTCGGAGCCGGCGCGGGTCGGCGTCTCTGTGGTCGACATTTGCTGCGGAATGAACGCCCACGCCGCGATCCTGCAGGCGTTGTACGAGCGCGATCGCACGGGTCTGGGCAAGGGCGTGGCGGTATCGCTGTTCGACAGCATCGCCGAGTGGATGGCCGCGCCGCTACTGCATCAGGACTACGGCGGTCGTGCGCCGGGCCGAGCCGGCCTCAACCATCCGGCCATCGCGCCCTACGGCGCCTACGCCGCCGGCGATGGGCGCCAGGTCGTGATCTCCGTACAGAATGAACGGGAGTGGCGCAGCTTCTGCGAGGGCGTGCTGCAGCGGCCCGAGGTCGCCGTCGACCCGCGCTTCGTCGGCAACAGCGCCCGCTGCGCCAACCGCCCCGCCCTGGACGCGATCATCCTCGAGGCGCTGCAGCCCCTGGATCGCGACCAGTTCGTGGAGCGGCTGCGCGCCGCCAAGGTGGCCTATGGCGAACTGAACAGCGTCGCCGACCTGTCGCGCCACCCGCAACTGCGCCGCATCGAGGTCGAGACGGCGGGCGGCGCGGTCAGCCTGCCGGCCCCCGCCGTGCGCTGGAAGGGCGAGCCTGAGCTGGTCCCAGGATCCGTGCCGACCCTGGGCGCGCACGATGCGAGCCTGCGCGCCGAGTTCGGGACTTGAGCCACGGCCGCTCAATCGGCGTAGTGTTCGGCGACTGAGGAGAACCGCGCATGTCCCTGCTGTCGCCGCCGCAGGCGCCCCATCAACCGCTGGCCGCCTGGGCCGGCGCCCTCGCCGAACTCGCCGAGGCTTTCGGCCCGTCGCTGCGCACCGACGTCTCCACCCGCGAACAGCATGGCCGCGGCGAAGGCTACGCCCAGGTTTTGCCGCCTGACGCGGTGCTGCTGGCGGTCTCCACCGAACAGGTGGCCCGCGCAGTGTCGATCTGCGCGCGCTGGAAGATCCCGGTCATCCCCTACGGCGCCGGCACCTCTCTCGAAGGCCACATCACCGCGCCGTTCGGGGGCCTCAGCATTGACCTGTCAGGCATGGACACGGTTTTGCGGGTGTCGCCCGATGACCTCGACTGCACCGTCCAGGCCGGCGTCACCCGCGAGCAGCTCAACGCCCATCTGCGCGACCAGGGCCTGTTCTTCCCCATCGACCCGGGCGCCAACGCCACGCTGGGCGGCATGTCCTCGACGCGCGCCTCGGGCACCAACGCGGTGCGCTACGGCACCATGATGAGCAACGTGCTGGCGCTCACCGTGGTGCTGCCCGACGGTTCGGTGATCCACACCGGCGGTCGGGCGCGCAAGTCGGCGGCCGGCTATGACCTGACCCGTCTGTTCGTCGGCTCCGAAGGCACCCTGGGCGTGATCACCGAGGTGACGCTGCGCCTCTACGGGATCCCCGAGGCGATGTCGGCGGCGACCTGCGCGTTCGAGACGCTGGAAGCCGCGGTCGCCACCGTCGTGCAACTGGTGCAGTCCGGCGTGCCCGTGGCGCGCGCGGAGTTCATGGACGAGGTCCAGGTCGCCGCATCCAACCGCCACTCGAACCTCGGACTGCCGGAGAAGCCCCACATCTTCTTCGAATTCCACGGCTCCACCGCGTCCGTCGCCGAGCAGGCGGCGACCGCCTCGGAACTGGCGCAGGCCAATGGCGGCGGGGCGTTCGCCTGGGCGACTTTGCCAGAGGACCGCGCCAGGTTGTGGAAGGCCCGCCATCAGGCCTATTTCGCGGCGCTGGCGCTGCGTCCGGCGAGCGAAGTTCTGTCCACGGACGTTTGCGTGCCGGTCTCCGCCCTGGTCGAGGTTGTCGCTCAGACCCGGCGCGACATCGACGCCAACCGGCTGATCGCCCCGATCGTCGGCCATGTCGGCGACGGCAACTTCCACGTCCTGTTCCACCTGCGCCGCGACGATCCCGACGAGATGGCCCGGGTCGACGCGGTGCACGAGGCGATGATCGCCCGGGCGCTCGCCGCCGGCGGCACCTGCACCGGCGAACACGGCATCGGCGCCGGCAAGCGCGACCACCTGGTCGACGAGCATGGGGCGGCTGCCGTCGCTCTCATGCGCAGCCTGAAGCGGACCATCGATCCCGCCGGCATCATGAACCCCGGCAAGGTGTTCCTGGACTGAGGCGCTGCGTCGCTCCGCAGGCGTATTTACAGGCCCTTGGCGTGCGCCTACCCAACATCCGTCCGTGGTCTGAGAAACCGAGTCGCTATGCTGAGATTTTTCCAGGCCATGATGCCCAAGGAGGAGCGGTTCTTCGACATGTTCGAAGCCCACGCCGCGACCCTCTGCGCCGGGGCGACCGCGTTGCGCAGCCTGCTGGACGGCGGGCCGAGCGTGCCGGAACTTTGCGCCGAGATCGCTCGCCAGGAGGACGCGGCCGACGAGGTGGCGCGCGAAGTGCTGCTGGCCGTGCGCCGCACCTTCATCACCCCGTTCGACCGCAGCGACATCCGCGACCTGATCTCCTCGATGGATGACGCCATCGACCAGATGCACAAGACCGCCAAGGCCATCACCCTGTTCGAGCAGCGCGCCTTTCAGCCGTCCATGGTGGCCATGGGCGAGGTGATCGTGCGCACCGCCGAGCTCACCGCCGAGGCCGTGCCGCTGCTGCGTTCGCTGCGCGCCAACGCCACCCGCCTGACCGCCATCACCGAAGAGGTCCGCCGGCTCGAGGAGCAATCCGATCAGCTCTACGACGCCGGCATGAGCGCGCTGTTCAAGGGACCGGCGCGCGAGGACGCCATGGCGTTCATCGTCGGCAGCGAGGTCTACGATCACCTGGAAAAGGTCGTCGACCGCTTCGAGGACGTGGCGAACCGGATCAGCGGCGTGCTGATCGAACACCTCTAGGGCGCACCCCATGGACCTCGGCGGCCCGGGCGTGATGCTCGTCTTCCTGATCGTCGTGGCGCTCGCCTTCGACTTCCTCAACGGGCTGCATGACGCGGCGAACTCGATCGCCACCATCGTCTCGACCCGCGTGCTGCCCGCCCGCTACGCGGTGATGTGGGCGGCGTTCTTCAACTTCATCGCCTTCCTGTTCTTCGGCCTGCATGTGGCCCAGACGGTGGGCAAGGGCATCATCCAGCCGGGCATCGTCAGCGATGCGGTGATCTTCGGCGCGCTGGGCGGGGCGATCACCTGGAACGTGATCACCTGGCTGGCCGGCATACCCTCGTCCAGCTCGCACGCCCTGATCGGCGGACTGATCGGCGCCGGCGTCGCCAAGGCCGGGTTCGACCCGGTGATCTGGTCGGGCGTGATCAAGACAGCCGCCGGCATCGTCGTTTCACCCGCCATGGGGTTCACGCTCGCGATCATCCTGGTGCTGGTGGTCTCCTGGCTGTTCGTGCGCGCAACGCCGACCATCGCCGACAACACCTTCCGCAAGCTGCAATTTGTCTCCGCCTCGCTCTACTCGCTGGGGCACGGCGGCAATGACGCCCAGAAGACTATGGGGATCATCGCCGTGTTGCTCTACGCGCACGGCCATTTGCACGGCGAGTTCCACGTGCCGTTCTGGGTGGTGATCAGCTGCCAGGCGGCGATGGGACTTGGGACATTGATGGGCGGTTGGCGCATCGTCCACACCATGGGATCGCGCATCACCCGCCTGTCGCCGCAGCAGGGCTTCTGCGCCGAGACCGGCGGCGCGATCACCCTTTTTCTCGCCACCCACCTGGGCGTGCCTGTGTCCACCACCCACACCATCACCGGGGCGATCGTCGGTGTCGGCGCGGCGCGCCGGGTCTCCGCCGTGCGCTGGAGCCTGGCCACCGGAATCGTCTGGGCCTGGGTGATCACCATGCCGATCGCCGCCCTGATGGGCGCGGGGTTCTATTTCCTCGCCCGTCTCGCCGACCGGGTGTTCGGCTGATGGGCAAGAAGGATGCGCGCACTCGCCCCGAGCCCGACCGTGAGCCGCGCTCCCAGTACGCCGCCCTGCCCTGGCGGCGCGCGGCGGACGGGGCGTTGGAGGTGCTGCTGATCACCTCGCGGGAAACCCGCCGCTGGGTGATCCCCAAAGGCTGGCCGATCAAGGGCATGAAGCCGTCGGGGACGGCCGAGCGCGAAGCCTTCGAGGAGGCCGGCGTGATCGGCAAGATCAGCGGCAAGTCGCTGGGCGTGTTCCACTACGACAAACGCCTGCGCACAGGCCGCATCCAGCACGTCCGCGTCGCGGTCTACGCCCTGCGCGTCGAGCAGGAGGCCGAGGCCTGGCCGGAGATGGGGCAGCGCGAGAAGCGCTGGTCGCCGCCCGCCGAGGCCGCAAGCCTAGTGGGTGAGGATGAGCTGCGCTGGCTGATCGACGGTTTCGCGCCGGCCTGAGGCTCAGGCGTCGTCGGTCGGGTGGCGGTGGATCGGATCGACCCAGACCACGGTCTGAGGCGCCTCCACGGGCTCGATCTCCAGGTTCACCACCACCGCATCGTTGTCGCTGCGCACCAGCACGCACTCCAGCGTCTCGTCGGTCGAGGCGTTGATCTCCTGGTGCGGGACATACGGCGGCACGTAGATGAAATCGCCAGGGCCGGCCTCGCAGACGAACTCCAGCTTCTCGCCCCAGCGCATGCGCGCGCGGCCCTTGATCACATAGATGACGCTCTCCAGCGCCCCGTGGTGATGAGCGCCGGTCTTGGCGTCGGCATGGATGTGCACCGTGCCGACCCACAGCTTGCGGGCGCCGACACGAGCGAAGTTGATCGCCGCGGCGCGCTTCATGCCCGGCGTCTGCGGCGTGTTGGTGTCGAGCTGACCCGCCGGGACCACCTTGATCCCGGTCTCACGCCATCCGTCCGCTGGAATCGCGCTCATGCCTTCACCTCGACATCCGGCGTCAGCACCACGCCCGCCTCGATCAACCGTTCGATCTCCGGAGCGCTGAGCCCGGCCTCGGCGAGGATCTCGCGGGACTGCTCGCCCTGCCGCGGCGTGTGGCGGCGCATCTCGAAATCAGAGCCGCTGAGCGTGATCGGGCTGCGCACGTAGCGATAGCGCCCTTCGCTCGGATGATCCGCCTCCTGGAACAGTTCCACCGCGCGGACATGCTCGTCCTCGTCCAGCGCGTCGATGTCGAGCACCGGCATGCAGGGGATGCTGACCGAGTCGCAGAACGCGACCCATTCGGCGGTGGTGTGGCGCACCGCGGTCTGGGCGATCAGGCCGTAGAGCTCGGCGATATGATCGACGCGCTGCGACAGCTTGCGGTAGCGCGGCTCGTCGGCCAGCTCCGGCCGGCCTGCGAAGATGAAGAAGTCGCGCCAGTTGCGATCCGAGTACGGCAGGATGCAGGCGTATCCGTCCGCCGTGCGAAATGGGCGGCGGTCAGGGCTCATGATCCGCTTGAAGCCCATCTGGCCCATCGGCGGTACGAACACCGTCCCGCTCAGGTGCTCGATGGTGAAGAAGTCGATCGAGGTTTCGAACATCGGGACTTCGATGGACTGGCCGCCGCCGCCGTTGGCCCGCTGGAACAGCGCCGCCAGGATCGAATAGGCCATCGCCTGTCCCGCCAGCTTGTCGCAGATCACCGTCGGCAGGTAGTCCGGCGCGCCCTTCACCTTGGCGACCAGCGAGGAGATGCCGGAGCCCGCCTGGATCAAGTCGTCGTAGGCCGCCTTGTCGCTGTAGGGCCCCTCCGCCCCGAACCCGTAGGCGCCGCAGTAGACGATCTCCGGCTTCAGCGCGCGAACCGCCTCATAGTCGAAGCCCAGGCGCGCGATGGCGGCCGGACGCATGTTGTGCATGAACACGTCGCCGGTGGCGATCAGCGCGCGCAACGCCGCGCGGCCGTCCTCGGACCGCAGGTCGATCGCCAAGCTGCGCTTGTTGCGGTTCAGGGTCATGAACATGCCGGACATGCCCTCATGGCGCAGCGGCTTGTAGTTGCGCGTGGAGTCGCCTTCCAGCGTCTCGACCTTGATCACCTCCGCGCCGAAGTCGGCCAGGATGCGCGCGGCGAACGGCCCCAGGATCACCGCCGTCAGGTCGATGATCCGCACGCCGTCCAGGGGTCTGGCGCCCGCCTGTTTGCCGTCAGCCATGGTCCTGAGCGCCTCCCTGCGCCAGCTACGCGTTGCTTCCGAGCCTATCGGCGGCGAACCGATAGGCAACGGCTTTCACGCCGCCTGTTGGGCGCTTTCCCGCAGGCATTATACTTAGGCCCCATGACTGAGGCCCACGAGCACCATCACCACGCCACGGCGGACGGCAAGACCGCGACCGATCCCGTCTGCGGCATGAAGGTCAATCCGACGACCACGCCCCATTCGGCCGAACACGGCGGGGTCGCCTACTTCTTCTGCGGCGGGGGTTGCCGCACCAAATTCGTCGCCGATCCTGATAAGTACCTTGGCGAGAAGCAGCCCGAACCGGCGGCCGTTCCGGGCGCGGTCTACACCTGCCCGATGCACCCCGAAGTGCGCCAGGTCGGCCCTGGTTCGTGCCCGCTGTGCGGCATGGCGCTGGAGCCGGAGGTGGCGAGCGCCGACGACGGGCCCAACCCGGAACTCGTCGATTTCGCCCGGCGACTGTGGATCGGACTGTTGCTGACGGCGCCCGTGGTTCTGCTGGAGATGGGCGGCCACCTGGTTGGCGGGGCGTGGCCGGTGGGCGCGCGGCTTTCGGCCTGGATCCAGTTCGTGCTCGCGACGCCGGTGGTGTTCTGGGTAGGCTGGCCGTTCCTGCAGCGCGGCGTGCGCTCGGTCGCTGCGCGCAGCCTCAACATGTTCACCCTGATCGCGCTGGGCGTCGGCGTCGCCTGGACCTATAGCGCCGTGGCGGTTTTGGCCCCGGACGCGTTCCCCGCCGCCGTGCGCGGGCACGCGGGTGAGCCGTCGGTCTATTTCGAGGCCGCCGCGGTCATCGTCGTGCTGGTGCTGGTCGGCCAGATCCTGGAGCTTAGGGCGCGTGAGCGGACGTCCGGCGCGATCCGCGCGCTGCTGGGCCTGGCGCCGAAGACCGCCCGACGGTTGACCGCGGACGGCTCCGACGAAGAGGTCGGGCTGGACGCCATCAAGGTCGGGGACCGCCTGCGCCTGCGTCCCGGCGAGCGCATCCCCGTCGACGGCGTGTTGACCGAGGGCCAGGCGGCGGTCGACGAGTCGCTGGTCACCGGCGAGCCCATGCCTGTGGACAAGGCGCCCGGCGACACCGTCGTATCCGGCGCGATGAACCGCACCGGCTCCTTCATCATGCGGGCGGAAAAGGTCGGCGCCGACACCTTGCTGGCGCGGATCATCCAGATGGTCGCCCAGGCCCAGCGCAGTCGCGCGCCGATCCAGCGTGTCGCGGACAGGGTCGCGGCCTGGTTCGTGCCGGCGGTGATCGCGGTCGCCGTCGCGGCGTTCGCCGCCTGGATGGCTGCGGGCCCTGAACCGCGCCTGTCGTTCGCGTTGCTGGCCGCGGTCTCGGTGCTGATCATCGCCTGTCCCTGCGCCCTGGGACTGGCGACGCCGCTGTCGATCATGGTGGGGGTCGGACGCGGCGCGCAGGCGGGCGTGCTGATCCGCGACGCGGAAGCTCTGGAGCGCCTGCAGAAAGTCGACACCCTGGTGGTCGACAAGACTGGCACCCTGACCCTGGGGCGCCCGACGCTGAGCGCGGTGCGCGCCGTGGGCGGCTTCGGCGAGAACGAACTGCTGCGGCTGGCGGCCAGTCTCGAGCGCGCCAGCGAGCACCCGCTGGCCCACGCCATTCTGGCGGCGGCGACCGAACGCGGCCTCACGCTCAGCGAACCGCTGGGCTTCGACTCGCCGGTCGGAAAGGGCGTGCTGGGCCAGGTGGACGGTCGCAGAGTTCTGTTGGGATCGGTCGCCTTTCTCGCCGAGCAGGGCGTCGATGCGCAGATCTTCCAGACCGATACGGACGCTCTGCGAGCAGGCGGTGCGACGGTGATCTTTGCGGCGGTCGATGGTCAGGCGGCGGGCCTGCTGGCGCTCTCCGATCCGATCAAGCCGAACACCGCAGACGCGATCCGCGCGCTCAGGGCTGAGGGCGTGCGCGTCCTCATGCTGACCGGCGACAACCGCGTCACCGCCGACGCCGTGGCCCGCGCAGCCGGCGTCGACGAGATTGAGGCCGAGGTGTCGCCGCAGGACAAGGCGGCGGTTGTCCAGCGCCTGCGCAGCCAGGGCCGCGTGGTGGCGATGGCCGGCGACGGGGTGAACGACGCGCCGGCGCTGGCCGCGGCCGACGTGGGTCTGGCCATGGGCGCGGGCTCCGACGTGGCGATAGAGACGGCCGGCGTCACCCTACTGCAGGGTGACCTGATGGGCGTCGTGCGTGCTCGCGCTCTGTCGCGAGCGGTGATGCGCAACATCCGCCAGAACCTGGCCTTCGCCTTCGCCTACAACGCCGCCGGGGTGCCGATCGCCGCGGGCCTGCTCTATCCGACGTTCGGCCTGCTGCTGTCGCCGCAGATCGCCGCCGCCGCCATGGCCGCTTCTTCGGTCAGCGTGGTCGCCAATGCGCTACGCCTGCGAAGCTTCAGGCTGTAACGACGGTTGAACCGGTTACGTCGCCGCGCGATGCTGAGAGAGGCGACCGGAACACCGGCGTCGGGGGATTCGCCAGGAAACTTCGTGACCCAGAACGCGATCGATCGACCAGGCCTGGGCCGCGGACTGCTGCTGGCCTCCATGCTGCTCTGCGCCACCAACTTCCGTGCGCCGATCACCGGCGTCGGGCCGCTGCTGGAGATCATCCGCGGATCGTTCGGCCTGTCTGCCGCCCAGGCAGGGCTGCTGACCGCCCTGCCGATCATAGCTTTCGCAACGGTGTCTCCGTTCTGCGTGGGCCTGGTCCGACGCTTCGGTCTGGAGCGCACGCTGATGGCGGCGATGATCCTGCTGGGTGCGGGGATCGCGCTGCGCTCCGCAGGCCCGCTGTGGGCGCTGTTCGCCGGAACCGGGATGATGGGCGCCGCCATCGCGCTCGGCAACGTGTTGCTGCCGACCATGGTGATGCGCGACTTCCCGGATCGGGTGACCGCCACCACCACCTTCTATGTGATCACCATGGCGCTGTCTGGCGCGGCGTTCTCGGTTCTGGTGGCGCCGCTGTTCGAGGCCCTGGGGAGCTGGCGCATAGCGCTGGGACTGGGCCTTGCGCCCGTCCTGCTGGCGATTGTCGTGTGGTCGCCCCGCACCCGCCGCGGCGCCGCGCTCGCTCCGCCCGGTGAGCGCGCCAAGGGCCCTTCGCTCTGGCGCACGCCGCTGGCCTGGCAGGTCACAGGGTTCATGGCGCTCAACTCCTTCGCCTTCTACGTGATGATCACCTGGCTGCCGGCCATGCTGCAGGCCAAGGGCCACACGATGGCCGACAGCGGCGTGCTGCACGGCCTGATGCAGGCCGTCGGCATCATTCCGCCGCTGCTGGCCCTTCGGCTGATGAGCCGGTTGAAGGACCAGCGGATGGTGGCCTTCCTCGTCTCCCTGCTGGCGGCGATCGGCTTCCTGGGCCTGGCCGTCGCGCCGCAATGGGCCATCCTGTGGGTCTCCGCCTATGGCGCGGCCAGCGGCGCGGGCCTGGTGTTGGCCCTGTCGTTCGCCAGCCTGCGCGCCTCCAGCGTCGAACAGGGCGCGGCGCTGTCGGGGATGGCGCAGTCGGTGGGCTACACCCTGGCCGCCATCGGCCCGGCGTCGATGGGCGCGCTGCACGACGCCATGGGAAGCTGGGACGCCGCGTTGTGGATCTGCGCCGCCGCGGCGGTCGTGCAAGCGGTGATCGGTCTCTACGCCGGCCGGGCGGTGAAGCTCGCCCTTGTCGCGCCGCGGCCCCCGTCCGCCTGACCTCAGGTGGTGCGCTGGGCGCGGTCCCTGTCGTTGACGGCGCGGATCGACTGGCGCGCCTGCGCCCACTCCGCGTCGTCCCAGGAGAACAGCTCCGGCCGCATCTGGCCACCGCCCAGGAACGCCGCGCCGTCGATGGCGATGGTCTGGCCGTTGATGTACTCGGCCCCCGGACCCATCAGCAGGACGGCCAGATTGCACAGTTCGTGCATCTCGACCACGCGCCCCATCAATGGCCGGCGACGGGTCCCGCGGCTTGACGTCGCCGCGCGCTAAGGCCAAGGCGGACGCAACGACAAGGGGGACGCGCGTGTCGAACACCAAAGCCGGGGCCGGCGGCGCCTCGACCCGCCGCATTCTGCTGGCCAGCCTGGTCGGCACCGCGGTCGAATTCTATGACTTCTACATCTATGCGACCGCCGCCTCGCTGGTGTTCGGGCCGCTGTTCTTCCCGTCGGCGTCGCCCTCGGCGCAGCTGCTCGGCGCCTACGCCAGCTTCGCCATCGCCTTCTTCGCGCGACCGCTGGGCTCGTTCGTGTTCGGCCACTACGGCGACCGCATCGGGCGCAAGTCGACCCTGGTCGCGTCGCTGATGGTGATGGGGGTGTCGACCCTGCTGATCGCCTTCCTGCCCACCTACGCCATGGTCGGCTGGGTCGCGCCCGCCCTGCTCTGCACCCTGCGCTTCGGCCAGGGCTTCGGGCTGGGCGGCGAGTGGGGCGGTGCGGCGCTGCTGGCGGTGGAGAACGCGCCGCCCGGATGGCGCGCGCGTTTCGGCATGTTCCCGCAGCTTGGCGCGCCGGTGGGTTTCATCGCCGCCAACGGCCTGTTCCTGCTGCTGGGCCTGTTCCTGACGCCCGAGCAATTCCAGGCCTGGGGCTGGCGGCTGCCGTTCCTGGCCAGCGCCATCCTGGTGGGCGTCGGCCTGTGGGTGCGGCTGAAGCTCACCGAGACGCCGGCGTTCCAGGCCTCGCTCGCCGAGGCGCCGCCGCCCAACGTGCCGCTGGCCGAAGTGCTGCGGCATTATCCGCGCGAGACCATCGCCGGCACCTTCGCGGTGGTGGCCTGCTTCGCGATCTTCTACCTCGCGACCGCCTTCGCGCTGGGCTACGGCACGACGACCCTGGGCTACAGCCGCGAGACCTTCCTGGGCGTGCAGCTTGGCGCGATCCTGTTCATGGCGGTGGGCATCGTCGCCGCCGGCTGGTGGGCCGACAAGTCCAGCCCGCGCCTGGTGCTGATGGCCGGTTGCGGCGCGACCGTGGTCGCCGGCGCCCTGCTGCCGGTGATGATGGGCGCAGGCTCGCTGGCGCTGATCTGGGCCTTCCTGTCGCTGGCCCTGTTCCTGATGGGCTTCGTCTACGGACCGTTGGGCGCCTTCCTGCCGGGGCTGTTCCCGGCCCGGGTGCGCTACACCGGAGCCTCGATGGCGTTCAACGTCGGCGGCATCCTGGGCGGCGGCCTTGCGCCGATCATCGCCCAGGCGCTGGCCGACCGGGGCGGTCTGGTTCCCGTGGGCGTCTATCTGGCGGTGGCGGCGCTGATCAGCCTGACGGCGCTGGCTCCGCTGAAGAACGCTTCACGCCACGCCGAAGCCTGATCAGACGACTTTCTGATCAGACAGCCGGGGCCGGCGTCTTCGTGTAGTGGTCGCCGAAGGATGCGCGCAGCACCTTCTTGTCGATCTTGCCCGTGGCGGTGAGCGGCACGGCGGCGAACACCACGTCGTCAGGCAGCCACCATTTCGCGACCAGCGGCGTCAGATGCGCCAGCAGCTGTTCGCGGGTGACGTTGGCGCCGTCATGCGCCTCGATCACCAGCAGCGGGCGTTCCTCCCACTTGGGATGGACGATGCCGACCACCGCGGCGATCTTCACGCCCGGACAGGCCGCGGCGGCGTTCTCCAGGTCGATGGAGCTGATCCATTCGCCGCCGGACTTGATGACGTCCTTCTTGCGGTCGGTGATCCGCATGAAGCCGAGTTCGTCGAGGGTCGCCACATCGCCGGTGTCGAACCAGCCGTCATCGTCCACCGCGCTCTGCGGATGGCGGTAGTAGCGCTCCAGCGTCCAGGGTCCGCGGACCATCAGCGCGCCGGGAGTCTCGCCGTCGCGCGGCGCGTCCTCGCCGTCGTCGTCGACGGTGCGCAGTTCGATTCCGAACTGCAGGCGGCCCTGGCGGGTCCAGATCGCCTCGCGCAGGGCTTCCTCGCCCTGGGCGGCCAGCGCCGGCGTCGGCGTCGCCACCACCCCGATCGGACAGGTCTCGGTCATGCCCCAGAGTTGCAGGACGTCGACGTCGTAGCGGCGCTTGAAGGTCTCGGCCATGGCGCGCGGAACCGCCGAGCCGCCGATCACCACCCGCTTCAGAACGCCGGGCGTACGGCCCTGCGCATCCAGCCAGGTCAGGTACATGGTCCAGATGGTCGGCACGCCGCCGGTGAAGGTGACGCCCTCGGCCTCGATCAGTTCGTGCAGGCTGGCGCCGTCCATCTTGTCGCCCGGCAGCACCATCTTCGCGCCGCACAAGGGAGCCGCAAACGGCAGGCCCCAGGCGGTGGCGTGATATAGCGAGGAGCAAGGCATCACCACATCGAACGCGGTGAAGCCGAAGGCGCTGGCCAGCCCCCCGGCCATGGCGTGCAGCACCACCGCGCGGTGACTGTAGAGCACGCCCTTGGGATCGCCCGTGGTGCCGGAGGTGTAGCAGAGGAACGCGCCGGCGTTCTCGTTCAAGGTCGGCCAGTCGATGGCGTCGGGCTGGCCGGCCAGCAGCGTCTCGTAGCACAGCGCGCTTACGCTCCCGGCCTCGTGCCGCTCGGCGTCCGACATCATCACGAAGGTCTTCACGGTCTCCAGCGTCGGCGCGATCCGTTCGACCAGGGCCAGCAGGTTGCGGTCGAACAGCAGCACGCTGCTTTCCGCGTGATTGATCGTGTAGGCCACCTGCTCGTCGAACAGCCGCGGGTTGGCGGTGTGCAGCACCGCGCCCAGCCCCGGCGCCGCATAGAACAGTTCCAGGTGGCGATGGGTGTTCCAGCCCAGAGACGTCACCCGGTCGCCCGAGCCGACGCCCAGGGCGCGCAACATGTGCGCCGCCTGGGCCGCGCGGGCGGCGAGGCCTGCGTAGTCGTAGCGCCAGATCGGCTCGTCGATCAGCCGGGAGACCACCTCGCGCGAGCCATGCGCACGGGCGGCGTAACGCAGGATATCGATGATCTGCAGCGGGACCGGCTGCATGAGACCCGGGATCATACGTCACCTCCTGTACGCGCCGGTTTGATCACCGGCGTCGCTTGTCGCCGTCTGAAAGTGATCGCCGGGGCGTCATCCGTCCAGTGGCGGTCTCGTGGCCGGCCTCAACCTTCCTTGCGATGCACCTGGAAGCCGGCGAACGACTGGGTCACCGGCATGATCTCGATCGTATTGACGTTCAGATGCGCAGGCAGTTCGGCCAGCCACAGCAGGGTGTCGGCGAGGTCGGCGCCGGTCATCGGGTCTGCGCCGCTATAGACCGCGTCCGACGCCTTCTGGTTTCCGCCGGTGCGCACCAGGGTGAATTCGGTCTCGGCCATCCCCGGTTCAATGGAGGTGACGCGCACGCCGGTGCCGTGCAGATCTGAGCGCAGCCCCAGCGAGAACTGGCGCACGAACGCCTTGGTGCCGCCGTAGACGTTGCCGCCCATGTAGGGATGGTTCGCCGCCACGGAGCTTACGTTGATGACGCCGCCACGGCGTTCGATCAGCGACGGCAGCAGGCGGTGGGTGATCGTCACCAGGGCGTTGATGTTGGTGTCGATCATCGTGCGCCACTCTTCCAGGTCCGCCTTCTGCGCAGGCTCGCGGCCCAGCGCGAGGCCGGCGTTGTTGATCAGCAGATCGATGTCGCTGAAGCCTGAAGGCAAGCCGGCGATCGCCGCTTCGAAGGCCGCCGAGTCGCGCACGTCGAAGGCGGCGGGGTGCAGGTTGGGGCCGAGTTCCTTGGCCAGCGCCTCAAGCCGTTCGGCGCGGCGGCCCGTGGCGACGACGCGCCAGCCGGCCTGGACGAAGCGGCGGGCGGCGGCCTCACCGATTCCGGAGGTGGCGCCCGTGATGAAAGCGGTCTTGGTCATGGTGGTCCCGGTCGGCTGTGCTGTGACAAGCGCGTAGGGTTAGCCAATCGCCGCGCCGCGCGCCACTACCGGGCGCGAGCATCACGGGCGTCGTCCGCCTCAGCGGTAGAGGAACGCCACCTGGTCGCGGACCTGCGCCTTGCTCATGGCGCGCGGTAGCGGCGCCACGTCGGCAGCCGTGCTCGGGTGCGCCACGGCCCGGCTCTCGTCACTCAGCCAGTCGGAGCGGCCAGCGCGCGCGGAACTCGTCAGGACGGTGGCGGTCTCGGCGCCCATCTTGTCGACCATGTCGGCCTTGGCGGCGTCGGGCGCGGCGGCGTTGTCGATGAGCGCTGCGGTGTCGACTTGCGCCGCCTGCGCAGTGGGCGCTTCCGCGGCGGGGGTGGGTGCGCTGTGTTGGGCGCGGACGGCGGTTGCGGCGGACATCGCGACAACCGCGACGGCCAGACACGTGGAACGGTAGTTCATGGGACCCTCGGGGGGATGTGTTCGCCCAATCCAATGTTCGCCGAACCCCGCCGTTCCAGGCTGCGGGCGTAAACGTCCGGATTCGGGATAATTCGCGCCGAAGTGACGCAAAACGCGGCGGAAGAGCATCCCAAGGCTCAGCTCTTTAAAGTTTAGTGCGCAATACGCTGCTAGATCGGCGGTGAGCAAACCTGTCGCCGGGTCGGAGCTAAGTCGCCCATGTCCGCCTTCCTACGCCGCTTCCTGACGGACCAGTCAGGCGCCACCTCGATCGAGTACGGACTGATCGCCGTGCTGATCGCAGCGGCCCTGGTCGCCGGCGTCGACGCAATCGGCGGACGACTGAGCAGCACCTACAACAAAGTCGCCTCCAGGATGCCGTAGGGGCGCCCCCCGCTACTTTAGGGCTTCGCAGCGCCGCCGTTCGCCCCCATATGGCGGGCATGACGACGTTTTCGGTCCTCGACCTCTCTCCGATCGTAGAAGGCGGCGGCGTAGCCCAGTCGCTGCGCAACACCCTCGATCTCGCCCAGCATGCCGAGCGATGGGGCTTCCATCGCTATTGGGTCGCCGAGCATCACAACATGCCCGGCATCGCCAGCGCCGCCACCTCTGTGGTGATCGGCCACGTGGGCGCCGGCACCAAGACGATCCGCGTCGGCGCCGGCGGAATCATGCTGCCCAATCACGCGCCGCTGCAGATCGCCGAGCAGTTCGGAACGCTCGAGGCCCTGTTCCCGGGCCGCGTCGACCTGGGGCTGGGCCGCGCGCCGGGCACCGATCAGGTCACCGCGCACGCCCTGCGTCGCACGCTCGCCAGCGACCCCAACGACTTCCCGCGCGATGTCGTCGAGCTGATGCACTACCTGCAGCCGGCCGAGCCTGGCCGCCGGGTGCGCGCCTTTCCCGGCGAGGGCGCGGATATTGAGATCTGGATCCTCGGGTCCAGCCTGTTCGGCGCGCAGTTGGCCGCCATGCTGGGCCTGCCCTTCGCCTTCGCCTCGCACTTCGCGCCGGCGCAGATGATGGAGGCGATCCAGATCTATCGCTCGCGGTTCACCCCGTCTGATCGGCTGGACAAACCCTATCTGATGCTGGGCGTCAGCGTGGTCGCCGCGGACGCCGACGATCAGGCGAAGCTGATCGCCAGCTCCCAACAGCAGGCCTTCGTGCGCATGCGCACCGGCCAGCCGGGTCCGCTGCCGCCTCCGGTCGAGGGCTATATCGACAAGATTGGGCCGGCCGAGAAAGGTCTGCTCGCCGAGGTGCTGTCGCGCTCGATCGTCGGGTCGCCGGCGGTGGTGGAGGCGGGCCTGAAAGCGTTCATCGAACGCACGGGCGCCGAGGAGCTGATGATCACCAGCCAGGTGTTCGACCACACAGCGCGACTGCGGTCCTATGAACTGGTCGGGGAAATGCGCGCGCGACTTTGAACAAACGTGCCTCCGCCGACGTTAACAGCGCTCAAGCTGGAGGGTGAACATGAGCGGCGTTGGAATCTTAGGTGCGATCATCATCGGCATTTTGGCCGGGTGGCTCGCTGAGAAGATCATGAAACGGAACCACGGGCTGCTGACCAATCTGGTCGTCGGCCTGGTCGGAGCATTGCTCGGCGCCTTCGTCGCCGGTCTTCTGGGAATCAATTTCGGCGGCTGGATCGGCAGCATCATCGTGTCCACAATCGGCGCCGTGGTCCTGCTGTTCCTACTGGGTCTGGTGAAGCGGCGCGCTTAAGGCGCCGCGGTCACAAGATTCGTTCGTTGGCCTGGACCCGATCCGCGATGAATTTCGCGATGATCGGGCCGGTCAGCAGCACCGCGATGAGGCGCGCGGTCTGCATGGCCATGACAAACGGCAGGTCGACGTCGCTCGAGGCGGCGATGATGGCCACGGAATCCGCGCCGCCCGGACTGGTCGCCAGATAGGCGGTCAGCGGATCGACGCCGGCCATCACGACCAGCATCGCCGCCAAGCCGCCGCACGCGGCGATCAACACCACGATCGAGGCGATGATCCTCGGCAGCGCGCGCGCGGCGTGGATCAGAATCGGCCGGGTGAATCGTAGCCCGATGCTCCAGCCGATCAGCGCATAGCTCACCGCCAGCAAGATCGGCGGCAGCTCGATGACGATCAGTCCGGTGTCCTGCAGCACGACGCCGAGCACCAGCGGAGCGATCATCGACGCCGAAGGGAAACGCAGCTTCGCGCCGAGCAACGCGCTGCCGATCGCCAGCGCCAGGGTCTGGACCAGCGGCGTCCAGGCCGGCTCCGCCATCCAGGCGACGGCTTTCGCGCCCGCGACGTGGTCTCCCGCGACCATGCGGGCGACCAGCGAGGCGCCGCTGGCGACGATGACCACACGCATGTACTGCATCACCGCCACGAGGCGGGCGTCCGCGCCATAGGCGTCGGCCATCACGATCATCGCCGAGGCCCCGCCCGGCGATGAGCCCCAAACGGCGGTCGCGCCCGGCAGCACGCCCCATCGCGCCAGCAGCCACCCCAGGCCATAGCTGGCGCCGATCACCGCGAATACGCTGATCAGCAACAGCGGCCAGTCGTGCAGGATCTCGTGCAGGGTGGAGAGCGGAATGCTGCGGGCGATCATGCAACCGAGCACCGCCTGGGCGAACGCGAATGGCGCTGCCGGCGCCCGCACCGTGCCCCCCGCGAGCGCCAGGACCAGGCCAGCCAGCATCGGCCCAAGCAGCAAAGCCGCGGGCAGACGCAACGTCTCCAGCACCACGACGAAGACGACCGACAGTATGAGCAGAGCCACCCATTGGACGGCCGGCGCGCGGTCCCCCAGCGAGCGGCGCTCTGCTCTCGTCATCCGCGCGTTCCAGGCGTCGCCTCAGGCCGGGATCGGCGCTTGGGCCCTACGCAACGCCGGCCTGTCACGCCGGCGCGGCGTTCATAGCGCGCGCGCCCGCGGTTTGCGAAGACGCTACGTCAACCGTGCGCGATCACGATGCGCGTGGCGATGGCTGCGGCCGCGGCGCGGTTCTCCACGCCCAGCTTGGTGAACACCTGCTCCAGGTGCTTGTTCACTGTGCGCGCGCTGATGTTGAGGATCTCGCTGATGTCGCGGTTCGACTTGCCGCGCGAGATCCACAGCAGCACGTCCGCCTCTCGCGCGGTGAGCTTCAGGTAGTCGCGCAGCAGCGCCTCCTCGCGTCCCTCCAGCGGTAGGCTCAGGCGGAAATAGGCCTCGCCCGCGGCGCGGCCGGCGAACGCCACCTGCAACCGCCGCGCGCCCACCTGCACCACCAACGGCGGCGCGTTGGCGTCACGCGGCTCGGCCAGCAGGGCGCGCAGCACGCTCAGCACCTCAGGCGGAGCGGCCTCCGTGGCCCCTGGCGTCAGCTCGTCGAGCAATTTGACCGCCTGGGGCGTGCGCCAAAGCACCTTGCCTTCGTCGTCGCTGGCCAGCAGCGCGCGGCCGGAGACGTCCAGCGCCGCGCGGGCGCTGATCGACATCTGGGCATTGGCGAGATGGACGCGGATGCGCGCCAGCAGCTCGTCCAGCACCACCGGTTTGGTGACATAGTCGACGCCGCCGGCCCGGAATCCCTCGACCACATGTTCGGTGGCGCTGAGGCCGGTCATGAACACCACCGGGATGTGGGCGGTCTGCGGCGCGGCCTTGATCTGGCTGCAGGCCTGGAACCCGGACAAGCCCGGCATGGCGGCGTCCATCAGCACCAGACCCGGCCGCCTGGCGTCGGCCACCGCTACGCCCTCGGCGCCGTCGGCGGCCAGCGCGACCTCATAGCCCGCCTGTTCGAGCGCCAGCCCGAGCCAGTCGCGGGTGTCCGGGTCGTCGTCGACCAGCAGGATCAGATCGCTCATGCGCTAAGCCCCGCGTCCGCGCCGGCGTAGCGCCACTGGAGGCTGAGCAGCACCTGGATACGCTCCAGCAGGTCGTCCACTTCGTAGGGCTTGATCAGGAAGTCGTCGTGCGGATCGTCCTCGCGCCGGGTGCGCGAGAAGTCGTGGGCGTTGGCCGAGACCATCAGGATCGCGACGGCCTCGCCCAACTCGGTGCGCAGGCGCTGGGCGGTCACCCAGCCATCGATGCCGGGCATGGAGACGTCCATGATCACCAGGTCGGGGGCGAACGCCACCGCTGAGGCCAGCGCGCTGAGACCGCTGGAGGCGAACGCCAAGTCGAAGCCCAGCGGCTGCAGAAGCTCGCGGATCAGATCCAGGTGCGTTGGGTCGTCGTCGGTGACCAGGATGCGCCGCCGCTCACCGGCGAAGCCTGCGATCCTGCGCCCGCGACCGCTGTCGGCGCTGGGTCGCGCGGCCTCGTACAGCATCAGCCGCACTTTGAACGTGCTGCCGACGCCCGGCCGGCTGTCGACGGAGATCTCGCCGCCCAGGATGGTGGTCAGCAGCTTGGTGATGGTCAGGCCCAGGCCCACGCCCGGCGCGGCGGCCGTCTGTTCGGTCTGCAGCCGCTGGAATGGCTCGAAGATCCGCTCAAAGTCGGACTCGGCGAAGCCTACGCCGGTGTCGGAGATTTCGAACTCGGCCACCTCCCCGCGCCAGCGCACCTTGAACACCGCCTCGCCCACCTGGGTGTATTTGATCGCGTTGGACAGCAGGTTGATGAGGATCTGCCGCAACCGCTTCTGGTCGGTGTAGACCCAAACCGGCAGATGGTCGGGCCAGTCGTTGCGGAACACGATGCCCTTGGCGGCGGCCTGCAGGCGGAACATGTCGACGATCTGGTTCAGCAGGTCGTGCAGGTTGATCCGCTCGCGCTCGATGCGCAGCGTGCCGTTCTCGATCCGCGAGATGTCCAGCAACCCATCCACCAGGTCGGCCAGGTGGGTGGCGCTGCGGCGGATCACCCGCACCGCGTCGCGGGCGTTGAGGCCTGGATTGCGTTCCAGCAACTGGGCGTAGCCGGAGATGGCGTTCAGCGGCGCGCGGATCTCGTGGCTGACGCCGACGATGTAGCGGCTCTTGGCGAGGTTGGCGCTTTCGGCCGCCTCCTTGGCGCGTTCCAGTTCCGCGTCGGTGCGCTGGTGGGCCTCGATCTCGTCCATCAGCATCGCGGTCTGGCGGTCGCTCTCCTCCTCCGCCGCGCGCTGGCTGGCGCCGGCCAGCACGAAGAACCACGCCGCGAACGCGCCCAGCGCCAGCAGGCCGGCGAACACCAGCCCCAGGGTCTCGCCCAGCGCGCCCGGCGATTCCGGCCGGTCGGCCTGGCGCAGATATATGGACCCCAGCAAGGTCCCCAGGATCAGGGCGACCAGGGTGATCACGCCGAGGAACCGCGCCACCAGCCGGTAGGCGTCGTGCGGCAGGGCGGCGGGCAGGATGCGGCGCAGTACGCTGGCCGTCTGGTCGACGATGCGCCCATCGGTCTTGCAGGCGTCGTGGCAGCGGGCGTCAAGGGTGCAGCACAGCGAGCAGATCGGCCCCTGGTAGACCGGGCACAGCGCCATGTCGGGGCGCTCGAAGCGGTTCTCGCAGACCACGCAGGTGAGGACCGCTTCCTCCAGCACCTCCTTAGGTCTGGCCAGGTAGTACCGGCCGCGGGTCGCCCAAGCGATCGCCGGTGCGGCGACGAACGCCGCCAGCAGGCCGACCATCGGCGAGAAGGTCCGCGCCGCCTCGCCGAACAGGCCGAAGAACGAGGCGCTGGAGGCGATCAGCGAGACCAACATCGCGCCCACGCCCACCGGGTTGATGTCGTAGAGGTAGGCGCGCTTGAACTCGATGCCCTTGGGGCTGAGGCCCAGGGGCTTGTTGATCACCAGGTCGGCGGTGACCGCGCCGATCCAGGCGACGGCGAAGTTCGAGTAGAGCGTCAGGATGCGCTCGACGACCTCAAGGATGCCGAACTGCATCAGCATTGAGGCGATCAGGACGTTGAACACCAGCCACACCACCCGGCCCGGGTGGCGGTGGGTCAGGCGCGAGAAGAAGTTCGAGGCGGCGATCGAGCCTGCGTAGCCGTTGGTGACGTTGATCTTCACCTGGCAGACGGCGACGAACAGGCCGGTCACCACCAGCGCCGCCGCCGGCGAACCCAGCAGGTCGCCGAACACCATGGCGTACATCTGGGCCGGGGCCGCGGCTTCGTCAGGGCTGCGTCCTGCGTCCAGGGCCATGTACGCCAGCACCGCGCCCAGCAGGATCTTCACCCCGCCGACCAGTATCCAGCCAGGCCCGGTGAACAGCAGCGCCGCCCACCAGCGGCCACGGTTCTCGTCGGTGCGCGGCGGCATGAACCGCAGGTAGTCCACCTGCTCGCCGATCTGCGGCAGCAGCGACAGGATTATCGCCGCCGCCGCCCCGATCAGCACCGGGTCGAAGGCCTGCCCCGCCGACGGCGCCGGCAGGATTGGCGTTCCGTCGCCGGCCTTCAGCACGATGAACACCAGGGGGGCCGCCTGCAGCACCAGCCAGATCGGCTGGGTCCAGCCCTGCAACCAGCTGATCCGGCGCACCCCGTAGGCGGCGATCGGGATCACCACCAAGGCGCTGATCACATGGCCCAACCCCAGCGGAATCCCGAAGCAGAGCTGCAGTGCGGTCGACAGGATCGCCGCCTCGATGGCGAACAGGATGAAGGTGAAGGAGGCATAGATCGCCGAGGTGATCGTCGAGCCCAGGTAACCGAACCCCGACCCTCGAGTCAGCAGGTCCATGTCGACCCCATAGCGGGCGGCGTAGTAGCAGATCGGCAGTCCAGTCAACACCACCACCACGGCCACGGCGGCCAACGCCCAGACGGTGTTGGTCATGCCGTAGTTCAGCGCCACCGCGGCGCCGATCGCCTCGCAAGCCAGGAAGGCGATGGAGCCCAGGGCGGTGTTGGCGACGCGCGACACCGGCCAACGCCGGCCGGTCTCGGCGGTGAAGCGCAGCGCATAGTCCTCGAGGGTCTGGTCGGCGACCCACTGGTTGTACTGCC
>NZ_JAUXZW010000404.1 GCF_030693805.1 Phenylobacterium sp. | reverse complement strand
CGCAGTCGACCAGCATCCGCACGCCGTGGTCCTGCTGGACGAGATCGAGAAGGCGCACCCGGACGTCTTCAACATCCTGCTGCAGGTCATGGACCACGGGGTGCTGACCGACGCCAACGGCAAGAAGGTCGACTTCCGCAACGTGGTCCTGATCATGACCACCAACGCGGGCGCGTCCGACTCCCAGCGCAACACCATCGGCTTCGGCCGTGGCAAGGCCGACGACGAGGCGGACGAGGCGATCAAGCGCCTGTTCACGCCGGAGTTCCGCAACCGCCTCGACGCGGTGGTGGCGTTCCGCGCGCTGACCCAGGACATCATCCGTCAGGTCGTCCAGAAGTTCGTCATCCAGCTGGAAGTGCAGCTCGCCGACCGTCACGTCACCATCGAGACGTCCGACGAAGCGGCCGACTGGCTGGCCAAGAACGGCTTCGATGAGCTCTACGGCGCACGGCCCCTGGCCCGCGTCATCCAGGAGAGCATCAAGAAGCCGCTGGCCGACGAAATCCTGTTCGGGCGACTGGTCAAAGGCGGCCACGTCAAGGTTGTGCTCAAGGACGGCAAGATCGGTTTCGAGATCGAGGGCGAGGAGCGCGAGCTCGGCGCGCCGCAGATCGAGAACCCCGCCGAAGACGCCGCGAGCGCTGCGCCGGAGTTGGCGAGCTAACGATCGACAGACCCAAAGCTGTGAAATCGGGGAAAGCCCCGGAGGTCCGCCTCCGGGGTTTTTCTTAGCGAGCGCAGCATGCCCCCTCCGTCTTCGCCTGCGGCGAAGCCACCTCCCCCGATGAATCGGGGTAGGTGGCGCGCCCGCCGGGCGCGACGGAGGGGGCGCGGCTCAGGCGATCTGGGCGGCGATCTGATCGGCCAGGACCTTCAGCTCGTCCAGGTCGGCCATGCCGCTTTGGCCGTGACGGCCCATCGGCACGCCTTCCCAGCGCGGGATGACGTGGACGTGCAGGTGGAACACGCTCTGACCGGCCGGCGCGCCGTTGTACTGGGTGACCACGATCCCGTCCGGCTTCAGCGCCGCACGCACTGCGCGCGCCACCCGCTGCACGCCCAGCATCAACGGCCCCATCACCGCCGGATCCTCGTCCAGCAGGTTGCGGGCGTGGGAGTGCTTGGGGATCACCAGGACGTGGCCGCGTGACTGTGGGAAGACGTCCATGAACGCCAGCACGTGGCCGTCCTCGAACACCCGCACCGCGGGGGCCTCGCCGCGCAGGATCTTGGCGAAGATGTTGGCGTCGTCGTATTCGCCGTCCAGGCTCATGGCGCGGGCTCCGGTGTCAAAGGGGTCTGGTAGGCGGATTGGCGGAACGGCGAGTACTCATCGGCCAGCCATTCCATCTCGTGGTCCAGCGCCGCGCGCTCCTGCTCGACGAACCGTTCGACCGGCTTGCGCAGCGCCGGGTCGGCGATGAAATGCGCCGAATGCACAGGGCTCGGCAGGTAACCGCGGGCGATCTTGTGCTGGCCCTGCGCGCCGGCTTCGACGCGCGCCAGGCCGTGGTCGATCGCCCACTCGATCGCCTGGTAGTAGCAGAGCTCGAAGTGCAGGAACGGCACCTCGTCGAGGCAACCCCAGTTGCGCCCGTACAGGCAGTCGCCGCCGATCAGGTTCAGCGCGCCAGCGATCCACTGCCCCGACCGCCTGGCCATGATCAGCAGGATGCGGTCGGCCATCGACTGGCTGAGCAGCGAGAACACCTGGCGGTTCAGGTAGGGCCGGCCCCATTTGCGCGAGCCGGTGTCCATATAGAAGGCGTAGAAGGCGTCCCAGTGGGCTTCGGTGATCTCCGCGCCCGTCAGCGCCACGATCTCCACCGCGGCCTGGGCGTCGCGCCGCTCGCGCCGGATGGTCTTGCGCCGGCCTGACGAGAGCGCGGCCAGAAAATCCTCGAAGGTCGAATAGCCGCCATTGCGCCAGTGGTACTGCTGGCCCTGGCGCTGCGCGAGACCCTGCCCGCCCAGCCATTCCCACTCCTCAGGGCTGGCGAAGTTCACATGCAGGGATGACGCGCCATAGCGCTCGCAGAGCTGCAACGCGCCGGCCAGCAGGATGGCGCGCGCTTCGTCCGCTTCGACGTCCGGCCGCACCAGCATCCGTGGTCCCGTGACGGGCGAAAACGGCGCGGCCGACAGCAGCTTGGGATAGTAACGCCCGCCGGCCCGCTCATAGGCGTCGGCCCAGGCGTGATCGAACACGTATTCACCCTGGCTGTGGGACTTGATGTACAGCGGCATCACAGCGGCTGTCTGCCCGTGCTCATCGGCGACGCTCAGGTGCCGCGGCCCCCAGCCGGTCCGCTCCACCGCACAGCCGGATTCCTCCAGCGATTGCAGGAAATCGAAGTGGATGAACGGGTTCTCAAAATAGGCGGGGTTGCGCGCGCAGGCGTCCCAGTCCGCCCGGCCGATCTCCGCGATCCTCTTGTGCGCGGTGACGGCGGGCTTCAGCGTCACGCGGCGAAACCCTCGAAGATGATGTTGTCACAAGCGCCGGCCAGCTGGGCGCGCTGTTCGGCGCTGCGGATCGTCCAGGCCAGCACCGGCGTCCCGGCTGCGCGGGCGGCGGCGGTCTCAGGATGATCGAGCAGATCGACGCTGAGCGCCAGGAAATGGGCGCGCGCCAGCGGCACCTCGGCGAGCTCGCTGCCCGGATCGCGTCGGGGCGCGGGCCAGCCTTTCTCGACGTCGAAGCCGCGCAGCACGCCCGGGAAACGCTCGGCGAACCAGGCGTGGGAATAGGGATTGAAGCCGATGACGCAGGCCGGGCCCGCGTGGTCGATCAGCACCTCATGGACCCGCTGCTCCAGCGGCCCGACCTCGCCCAGCGGCGTCTTCAGCTCGATGTGGACCATGGCGCGGCGGCCGATCACCGCCAGCGCCTCGAGCAATGTTGGAATCCGTTCGTCGCCGCCACCCAGGCGCATCTCCATCAGATCGGCGGCCGCGTGCTCGCGCAGACGTCCTGACTGGCCGGTCATCCTCAACAGCTCGTCGTCGTGGAACACCATCGCCTCGCCGTCGGCCGATAGCTGCACGTCCAGTTCGATGCCATATCCGGCGGCGCAAGCGCACTGGAAAGCGGCGAGGGAGTTCTCCGGCGCACCGCCGCGCGACCATAGTCCTCGGTGCGCCACCGGAGGGTCGAACAGCAGCTCCCAAGCTTGGCCGAAACGACTCTTCACCAGATCCGCACCACCGCATCCACCTCGACGGCGAAGTTGAGCGGCAGGCGATAGACGCCGACCGCAGAGCGCGCGTGCCGCCCGGCGTCGCCGAACGCCTCGACCATCAGGTCGGAAGCGCCGTTGATCACCTGCGGGATGTCGAAGAAGTCAGGTCCTGCCTGGACGAAGCCGTTCAGCTTCACCACCTGGACGACACGCGAGAGATCGCCGTCGCAGGCGCGCTTGATCTGGGCGATCAGGCTGATGGCGCAAAGCCTGGCGGCGCGGATGGCGGTCTCGACATCGACGGCCTCGCCGACCACGCCGCGGATGCCGCCGGAGGCGTCGTTCGACACCTGGCCGGAGATATGGACCAGCTCGTCGAACCGCACGAACGGGACATAGTTGGCGACCGGAGACGCAGGCTCCGGCAAGGTGATCCCTAGCGCGGCCAGGCGGGCTTCGACTTGCGACATGCCCAAGGTCTAAACCCGGCGCGCCTCATAGAAAAGGCCCGGACCAGCCAAGGTCCGGGCCTTTCCGAATTCGCGCCGCGAACGGCGCGCCGCAAGCGCTGTGACGTTAGCGCGCGGCCTGCATGCGTTCGACGAAGGCGGTGACGCGTTCGTTGATCGGCTTCATGGAATCCTTCACCGACGAGGCGACGGTTTCCGACATCTTGCCGACTTCGGCCATATAGGCTTCCAGGGCGCTCTTGGCGAAAGTGGTCTGCAGTTCGACCACTTCCTGGATGCTCTTGGCGCTGGCCAGCGACTTGGCGGCGGTCACTTGCTCTTCGACCGACTTCTTGGAGAACGCCATCGCCTGCGCGCCCAGGGTCTCGGCGCCCTTGGTGGCGGCGGTGACCGAAGCGATCACGGCTTCGAGGTTCTTCTTGGACGCGCCATTGGCGTCGGTCAGGGCGGCGAGCGACTTCTCGACGGCGTCCTTGAACGCCAGGTTGCTCGAGGCGGCGACTTGTTCGACGGTCGATTTCATGGTTTCGGCGGCGGGCATGGATTCAACTCCTGGGGGTTTTGCAGCGCGGCGTTGCGCGGAGATCGCAAACTGATGGAACACAGCCTTGGGGCGACCTGAGAAATCTCATGTTGCAGTGCAGCAGTCAAGCGACTTTTGTGCACTGCACCATAAAATAGGCGACAAGGAAAACTTGAGGAGAGACCTGCGCGACAAAACCGCCCATTCAACTGCTGTTTACCATCGTGCAAGGATGAGGGTGGCATGATGGATGCAGTAAGGGCGTACCTATATACGTCTCAACCCTTTGTTTTGACGGACGAAGCATGATCAAGCCCGCCCGCCGCCTGTTGCTTTCCATTGGATTCGCCGTCGCTGCAGCCACTGCAGCGATCGCTCCGCAGGCCTATGCGCAAATCCCGTATCTGCAGCTTCCGACGAATGAGCCGAAGTACGCGGCGATCGTCGTCGATGCGAAAACCGGCGAGGTCATGTACGCCAAGCGCGCCGACAGTCCGCGCTATCCGGCGTCGATCACGAAGGTGATGACCCTCTATCTGACGTTCGAGGCGCTGGCCTCGGGCAAGCTGCAGCCCGACGACCGCGTGGTGTTCTCGCCGCACGCCGCGGCGCAGTCGCCGACCAAGCTGGGCGTCGCCGCCGGCGATTCGATCAGCGTCAGCGATGCGATGCAGGCAATGGCGATCAAGTCCGCCAACGACGCCGCCGTCGCCATGGCCGAAAAGCTTGGCGGCACGGAAAGCCGCTTCGCAGCGCTGATGACCCTGCGCGCCCGCGAGCTCGGCATGCAGAACACCCGCTTCGTCAACGCGTCCGGCCTGCCCGACAGCCGCCAGCTGACGACGGCGCGCGACATCGCCATCCTGTCCCGCTCGGTGATGCGCGACTATCCGCAGTACTACAAACTTTTCAGCCAGCAGCAGTTCGCCTTCCGCGGCCAGTTGATGCGTAACCACAACGGCCTGCTGTTCCGCATGCCCGGCGTCGACGGCCTGAAGACCGGCTTCACCAACGCGTCCGGCTACAACCTCGCGGTCTCGGCGGTGCGCGGTAACCGCCGCCTGATCGGCGTAGTCATGGGCGGTTCGTCCAACGCCGCGCGCGACAACAATGCCCAGGACCTGCTGCTGACCGGCTTCAACATCATCGCGCGCCGCAACCGCGGCGAGCAGATCACGGTCGCCCAGAACATGTTCGAGCCCGAGCCCGCCGGTTCGGTGATGCGTCCCTCGATCGAGCAAGGTGATCGAGATCAGGACACTCGCATCATGCTGGCCTCGGCCACCCCGCCGGCCAAGCTCGCCTCGCTGAAGATCGTCGAATCCGACAAGACCCGCCTGAAGAACGAGAAGGCGGAGAAGAAGGCCAAGGCCGACGAAAGGAAGAACAAGAAGCGCGGCGAGTGGGCCGTTCAGGTCGGCTCGTTCAAGTCCAAGAGCGACGCCAAGGAGCAGCTCTCCTTCGTCCGTAACCGCTTCGGCAAGCAGTTCGCCCAGGCCGACGGCCAGGTCGCCGATCGCGCCGCCGGTACCTATCGCAGCCGTTTCAACGGCTTCTCCGAGAGCTCAGCCAAGGCCGCTTGCAGCGCGCTGAAGGCAAAGAAGCTGGCCTGTCAGGTCATCTCACCGAGCTGAGTATCGGCTCGTCACCTTCCCAAACATGGCCGGGCCTCGTCCCGGCCATGACTCTGTCTGGACCGCGTTATTCGCGCAGCAGGCGATCGCGAGCAGCGTTGAGCTGCGCCGCTAGGCCGACGGTGCCGCCGGCGTCGGGATGCGCCAGGCGGATCAGACGGGCGTGCGCGGCCCTGACCTCGGCGGGCGTGGCGCCCGGCTCCACGCCCAGGGTCGAGCGGGCTTCGGTCAGGCTCATCTGAGACGACGCAGCGGATCCGCGGGCGGGCGCCGGCGTGCGGCGCACCGAACCGGCGAGCCACAACCCGGCCAACGCCAGCGCCAGGGCCGTTCCAATCCCGCCCCGCATACCCACGAACGCCGCCGCGGCGAAGGCGGCGAGCGATAGCGCAGCGGCCAGCAACCGCCACTCCCGGCGCTTGAAGGGCGATCGACCGCCCCGCCCGACCCACACCAGAAACGCCAGCAATCCTGCGCCCAGCGCCAGATAGATCATCGGCGCCGGCCCGCGGGCACGGCTACTGCGCCGCGATCATGTCGCCGTCTTCCAGCCCGGTCAGGCCCAGCGACCCCATCAGCGCGCGGAGCTCCTGGCGCGCGGCGACGTGCTGCAGCGACATCGCCACGGGGCGGATGGTCGGCGACAGATCTGCCACCGTCAGTCCGAAGGGAAACAGCTCGCGATAGATCACCCGGTCCCGCAGGCCCGGCCCGACCCGGAAGCCGACGCGTCGCGACAGCGCGTGCACGCGCTCGTCCAACCGCTTGCGGTTGCGCGCCTCGGTGGGCGCCAGACGATTGCGCAGCACCACCCAGTCGATGGTCTCGCCCTGCGCCGCCGCGCGGTCCTTGCGGCTGTTCCACACCGTCTCGGAATAGAGGCTGGGGCGCTTCAGCTCGAGGGTCACCGGATCCACCACGCCCAGCATGTCGAAGTCGACGAAGCTGTCGTTCATCGGCGTGACGATGAGCTGCGCCGCGCCGTGCGCCGCGCGCGACATCGCTGTGTCGCCGCCAGGGGTGTCGATCAGCACGAAGTCCGCCGCCTCGCGCGCCTCGCCGAACGTGTCCTCGAACCGGGCCAGCGCCTCGGCGTCAGGGGCCTTGGCCAGCTTGCGGCCATCGACCCCAAGCGTGTTCTCGATCGGCATCGGCGCCGTCTCGCCGTTGGCGGCCAGCCACGCCCGGCGGTTGGCGAAGAAGTGGCCCATCGACTGCTGGCGAAGGTCAAGGTCCATCACCGCGACGCTGGCGCCCGCGTGCAGCAGCCCGGTCACGATGTGGATGGCGATCGTGGACTTGCCCGCG
>NZ_JAUXZW010000399.1 GCF_030693805.1 Phenylobacterium sp. | reverse complement strand
AATTATCGTCCTTATTTTAGCAAATATTATCTGGGGCGCTTCGCTTCCGATTTACAAATGGACGCTTGAGCAAATTCAGCCCTTTACTTTTGCGTTTTTAAGATTTTTCATTTCTTTTTTAATTCTTCTTCCATTTGTAATCAAAGATTTTAAGTTTGAAAAAAAAGACATACCAAAACTAATATTTGCATCCATTGTTTCTATTACAATTCAGATTCCTTTACTTTTTTTTGGATTAAAATTAGCGCCGAGTATTAATGCCCCGATTATTATTTCCGCAGGGCCAATTCTTCTTTTGGGTTCGTCTGTCATATTTTTAAAAGAAAAGATTTCTCCCAAACTCTTAGCAGGAACCTTAATAAGCTTATTTGGAGTTATGGTTTTAATGTTTAACCCAGCCTTAGAATCAGGCTTTTCAGGAGCGGTTTTGGGAAATTTTTTTATATTCTTGGCAACAATTTGCAGCGTAATTCAGGCATTGATAATTAAAAAAATAGTTGAAAGAAACGGCGCTTTAATTACCGTCTTTCTTACTTTCTTAATTGGCAGTTTTACCCTTATGCTTCCGGCATTTCTTGAATATAATTCTCTCGGTTTATTTCCTATTAATCTTAAATTTTTAATTGGTATTTCTTATGCTGTTATTCTTTCATCAATACTTGCCCATTATTTTTTATTTTTTGGCTTAAAAAACATAAAAGTCTCAGAAACTGGCGTTTTTACTTATGTTGATCCTATCGCAACAATTTTAGTCGCCATTCCCCTTTTACACGAAGTAATAACAGAATCTTATTTAATAGCAACTGTTCTTGTGTTTTTAGGAATTTATATTGCGGAAGGAAGAGTACATTATCATCCTTTTCATTTACTTAAAAAAAGCTCTCTGAATAAATTATCCGAACGAATGGAATAAAATTATTCTTTTGAAAAATCAGCGAGAGCTTTTTCTATATCTTCCTGTGAAGTTTTGTCTGTGTTTGCCAAATATCCTAATATTTCGCTTCTTTTTCTAACATCTTCCTTGTTTCTGCCAAATAAATGGCTTTCTTCCACCATTTCAAAATTATCGCTCTCTTTATCCCATTTAAAAATAAGATGACCCAGAGGTTTTCCCTCATCTACTCTATGAACTTCGTAAATTTGCGTTACTCTTCTTTTTGCATCGGCAAGGGTTGTACCAAACATTTCTATAAAAATAACAAGCTGAATTTGCGAAGCGTCTTCATCCGATATTTGGTTTTTTTCTGTCAGTTCTAAAATCGCATCTTGCGCATTTTCAGCGTGTATTGATGCCTGCAATGAATAACCAATTTTGAGCATTTTAAAGACATGTCTTAGTTCATCTCCCCATAAATACCCGGGATAATCATAAGCGCTAAACTCATCAACAACTAAATACCCGCCGTGTTTTTCTACATTTAATAATTTTTCCGTAACTTCGGGGTTGTCGGATGCGTAATGCAAAGAAACGTTTTTGGAACGAAGCGAAAGTACTGCTTTGGCAACTGTTGATTTTCCGGCATTTCTATAAACTGCTGCTGTTAAGAATGAAACCTTCTCCGAAACCGCGGCCCACAAAAGCCCTGCCATATCAGCACTCATTGTGTGATTTTCTATAAGTTTAGCAATTGTTATCTGATTGCCCATATAAATATATTATTAATAAATAGTAAAGAAAGCAAGAAATTATATCATGCTGTAATCAAAAAATGGACGAGATTTACGGACATTCAAAATTATCTATGTGGTTTGTTGGGGCTGATTTTGCCTGCTTTTAAAATACTCTTCTATTGTTCCGTTAAATCTGACTGTTTGATCTGATAATACATCCGCATACGCTATCTCTAGTTTTACTTGACTATGCTCCGGAAGGCTTTTTGCAAAATATTTTACCAGTGTTTCAACAAGCCTACGCCCTTGTTTAGAACATGCCTCTATTTCAAAAAAGGGAATTCTATGTTCCCTATCGGGAGATGCATTTCTAAGTGTGAAAGATACTTCACCATCGGTAGGCTCGGTAATCAGAGCTCCTTTAACGATATTCCCGTGAGATGTTGCCCCATTATTTAATGGCGACCAATATAAAATATTATCGCTAAGCATAAAACCCTTTACTGTTTTTCCTTCAATAATATATCTATTCCACAGCTTAGAAGATGAGGATGGAAAAACTCTTTGCTTTAACAATTCATTTCCGTCAAGCTGATAGGGCTTTCTTTTTTCTACATGTGTTAATTCGGGATCTCGAACAAGAAATCTT
Source organism: Phenylobacterium sp. (assembly GCF_030693805.1). GTDB lineage: Bacteria > Pseudomonadota > Alphaproteobacteria > Caulobacterales > Caulobacteraceae > Phenylobacterium. The sequence continues at coordinate 26 of NZ_JAUXZW010000399.1, read as the reverse complement.
CTTCCCCCTTTTCCAATCTTAGTAAC
>NZ_JAUXZW010000385.1 GCF_030693805.1 Phenylobacterium sp. | reverse complement strand
TTGGGGTGCATGGTGTTGATCCCCACCAGGCCGCCGTCGGCCTCGACAAGCTCCAGGGTCCAGGCGAGCTTGCGCTTCGGGTCGGGCGACTTCGACAGCCAGGCGCCCCGGCCCGGCGTGTTGAGGCCCAGCATCGCGCCGGGGTTCGGGCAGTGGACGGTCAGCGCCGTTTCGTCGTCCAGCACCACGTCGGCCAGGAAGCGCTTGTAGCGCTGCACCAGGACGCCGTGAACGAGCGGTTGCGGGAAGTCCATCGGCTGAGGCTTAGTCCGAGTCGGCGCTGCGCCGGAGCAGGGCGGCTTGAAGGAGCGTGAACGCGATGGGAAGTCCGCAAAGCGAGGATGCGCCGGTCGAGTGCGCGGTGCTGATCATCGGCGACGAGATCCTGTCGGGCCGCACCCAGGACACCAACCTGCGCGACATCGCCCGCTACCTGGCCGTCCACGGGATCGACCTGGCCGAGGCGCGCACCGTGCGCGACGTGATGGACGAGATTGTCGATGCGCTGAATGCGCTGCGCGAACGCTACGACTATGTGATCACCACCGGCGGCATCGGCCCGACCCACGACGACATCACCGCCGATGCGGTGGCCCTGGCGTTCGGGGTGGAGCTGCACGAGCACCCCGACATCCTGGCGATCATGAGCAAGCGCTGGGGCGGCGAGCTGAACGCCGCGCGCCGGCGCATGGCCCGCGTGCCGGTGGGCGGCGATCTGGTGCAGAACCCGGTGCAAGGCCCGCCGGGCTTCACCATCGGCAACGTTTTCACCCTGGCGGGCGTGCCGGCGATCATGCGCGGCATGCTGGAGGACGTGGGCTGGCGCATGCGCAGCGGCGTGGTGACCATCGCGCGCACCGTCCGCGTCGAAGGCTCGGGAGAAGGCGTCATCGCCGCGCCCCTGGAGGCCGTCGCCAAGGCGCACCCGAAGATGTCGCTGGGCAGCTATCCGTTCTTCGGCCCCGAGGGCTACGGCTCCAACCTGGTGCTGCGAGCCCGCGACGCGGACGAACTGGACGCCACTGTCGACGAGCTGGTCGAGGCGCTGCGCGGCGCGGGCGTCGCGACGATCAAGCTGATCGACCCCGAAGAGACCCGCGCCTGACGTTCCCGCCGACTGCGAACGCGGCTATGGCGTAAGGGCGCACCCTGCGGACGTGGCGAAACCGGTAGACGCAGCAGACTTAAAATCTGCTTCCCACAAGGAGTGCGGGTTCGAGCCCCGCCGTCCGCACCAATTCATCCAACACCGGCTGCCAGGCAGGCCTCGGCTCAGCGTTATCGCGGAGTTGGCGACAGTGACCGCCTAGGGCGCGTACTCAATAGCAGTTGAGGCTGTGGCCGAAGCTTGTTTCAAGGTTTCCGGAAGTGTGCCTTGGGATGGCGCGTTATGATCTGAGCGAAGCGGAGTGGCGGATCGTGGAGCCCCTGCTTCCGGCGGTCGGTAAGGGCAAGCGGCGGGTAGATGATCGTCAAATCGTCAATGGCATCTTCTACGTGCTGCGCACCGGTT
>NZ_JAUXZW010000383.1 GCF_030693805.1 Phenylobacterium sp. | reverse complement strand
CGGCTCCGGCGCGGTGTCGAATCGCGGCGACAGCGGCGTGCAAGGCCGCGCTATCAGCGAAGGCGGCGTCGGCTATTCCTGCCTCGCAGAGTTGCGCAGCGTTGAGGCGCTTGCCTACGGGGCGCCCAGGACGCCGTTCCTCAAAACGGGCGATACGGTGCGGATTGAAATGCGCGACGGTCGCCGCCACTCGATATTCGGCGCCATCGAGCAGGAGGTCCAGGCCCTATGACCGCACCGTCCCGGCCCGAGCCGGCCGACACCACCGCCGGCCTCCAGCTGGACGCTTATCTGCCCTATCGCCTGTCGGTGGCCTCCAACGCGGTCAGCCGGCTGATCGCGCGGGCCTATGAGGACCGCTTCGGCCTGACGATCCCGCAGTGGCGGCTGATGTGCGTGCTGGCCGAGGGCGGGGCGTCGAGCCCGGCGGCGATCGTCGGGCGCACCGGCATGGACAAGGTGACCGTGAGCCGCGCGGCGCACGGCTTGCTGCAACGCCGGCTGGTGGAGCGCGCCGACAACCACGCCGATGCGCGATCCCACCTGCTGGCCCTGAGCCCGGAAGGGCGGGCGCTCTATGTGGAGATCGCGCCTTTGGCGCTGGCCTACGAGGCGGCGCTGATCGCCGGCCTGGCGCCGGACGAGGTGGCGATGATGAAGCGGCTGTTGCTCCGGCTGCAGTCGGCGGCGGCCGCCCTGGCAGGCGACAATCCTACTGGGGAAGCGCCCCGACGTCGGGAAGCTTGACGCTCCAGCGGTGGGAGCCTTCGCCGAACGGCAGGTGAAAGCCGAAGGCCGCGCGCTTTTCCTGATCGCGCCAGATGTCCTCGAAGCAGTTGATCACCGCGGTCTCGAGGTCTTCCGGGATGTGCAGCACGTCGACGCCGAACTCGCGCGCCAGTTGTTCGATGACCGTGCGCCGGTGGGCCTGACCGCCCAGCGCCAGCAGGGTCTCGCGGATGCACTTCGCCATGTCATGGCGGCGCCGCGGCGGACGCTTGCCGCGCCGTTCGACGGCGATTTCCTTGATGGCGATCATGCCCATGGCGCAAGCCTAGATCGTCCCGGTTTAGCAGGGCGTTAAAGCCGGAACCTCTCTTCGCCTGTCACCTGCGGCGCGCGGGCGCAGCCTGCAACCGATCTCGCCCGTGAGGCGAATCCCTCAGCCGGCCCCCATGGCGACGGCGACGCGGTAGACCAGCAGGGAGGACAGGTACGCCAGGGCGGTCATGTAGAAGAACATCACCGCGGCCCACATCCAGCTGTTGGTCTCGCGCTTCACCACGCCCAGCGTGGCGGCGCACTGCGGGGCGAACACGTACCAGGCCAGGAACGACAGGCCGGTGGCCATCGACCAGTGGTTCGACAGCGTGGTGGCCAGCGCGCCGGGGGCCGAATCCGCGTCGGCCACGGCGTAGACGGTGCCCAGCGCCGCAACCGCCACTTCCCGCGCGGCGAAGCCCGGCACCAGGGCCACGGTCATCTGCCAGTTGAAGCCGATGGGAGCCAGCAACGGCTGGACCGCATGGCCGATCATGCCGGCGAAGCTGTAGTCGATGGCCGGCTGCGTCGCGCCGGGAGGCGGTCCGGGGAAGGTCGACAGCACCCAGACCAGCACCATCAGCGGCAGGATCAGGCGCCCGGCGCGGCTGATGAAGATCATCGCCCGTTGCCACAGGTTGCGCAGCACGTTGGCCGGGTCTGGCGCCTTGTAGGTCGGCAGCTCCATCAGGAACGGCTCGACCGCGCCGCGCCAGAACACCTTGCGCGCCAGGAACGAGATCGCGAGCGCGCTGAGGATGCCGGCGGCGTAGAGGCCGAACATCACCAGGCCCTGCAGGGCGAACATGCCGCCCACCGTGCGCTGCGGAATGAAGGCCGAGATGATCAGGGTATAGACCGGGATCCGCGCCGAACAGGTCATCAGCGGAGCGACCAGGATGGTGGTCAGCCGGTCGCGTTTGTTGTCGATCGTCCGCGTCGCCATGATGCCGGGGATGGCGCAGGCGAAGCTGGAGAGCAGCGGGATGAAGGCGCGCCCATGCAGCCCCGCGCCGCCCATGATGCGGTCCATCAGGAATGCGGCGCGGGCCATGTAGCCGAAGTCCTCCAGCACCAGGATGAAGAAGAACAGCACCAGGATCTGGGGGATGAACACCAGCACGCTGCCGACGCCGGAGATCAGACCGTCGACGATGAAGCTGCGCAGCAGCCCATCGGGCAGCACGGCGGCGACCAGTTGGCCCAGCCAGAGGAACGCCGCCTCGATGCCGTCTTGCGCCGGCCCGGCCCAGGTGAACACCGCCTGGAACATGACGAACAGCAGGGTCAACAGGATCGCCAGGCCGGCGATCGGGTGCAGCAGCACGGCGTCGGCGCGCGCGGTGAAGGTGTCGGGCCGTTCCGGCGGCCGGACATAGGCCTTGAGGATGCGCTGGGCTTCCCGGTGGGCGCTGCGGATCTCGGCCGCCGCCGGCTCGCGCCAGGTGTTGTCGAGGGCGGGGGCCGCGGCCTGTAGCACCTCGTCGATCTTGGCCACCAACTCCTCAATCCCGCGCTTGCGGGTTGCGACCGTGGTGACAATCGGGCAGCCCAGTTCGCGCGCCAGACCCTCCAGGTCGATGCGCAGGCCCTGGCGCTGGGCGATGTCGTACATGTTCAGCACCAGAACCATCGGCCGGCCGACCTCGCGCAGCTCCAGGATCAGCCGCAGAACCAGCCGCAGGTTGGTGGCGTCGGCGACGCAGACGATGACTTCGGGCGTCTCCTCGCCGGCCAGCCGGCCCAGCACCGCGTCGCGGGTAACCGCCTCGTCGGGGCTGCGAGCGCGCAGGGAGTAGGTGCCGGGCAGGTCGAGGATCGACAGCCTGCGGCCGCTCGCCGTCTCGACGTGGCCTTCCTTGCGCTCGACGGTGACGCCCGCGTAGTTGGCGACCTTCTGGCGCGCGCCGGTGAGCGCATTGAACAAGGCGGTCTTGCCGGAATTGGGATTGCCGACCAGGGCGATACGGGCGGGCGCGAGGCCTGCCGCGCGTGGCGGGGCGGTAAGGACGGCCTCGCTCATCGGGCGCGCCGCGCATCCAGCCGGATGTAGACGTCCTCGGCGTCGCGCCGCCGCAAGGCCACGCGCATGTCGTCCAGCCGAACGGCGAGCGGATCGGCGCCGATCGCGCCCTGGTGCATCACCTCGATCTGCGCGCCCTCGACGAAGCCAAACTCCAGCAGCCGGCGCTCCAGCTCATGCACGTCGACCCCGTGACCGTCGGCATGGCTCTCGGCCCGCACCTCGACGATCACCCCCCGGTCGCCGACCCGCGCCGCGCTCAGGCGCAGCACCTGGCCGTCGGCGACGGCCGCGCCGTCATCGGGCTGGGCGAGGGTTTCAGTCATGGAGCGTCCCGACGGCCGCAAAATGCGACTGATTATCAACTATGTCATCGCTGTCAGGGGTGCAAGGGCGGCGCGTTGACGCTCGGCGTTCGATGGCTAGAGTGCCGGCCGCCTCCGGCTGGTCGCTATGCGCCGCCGGACCGCGCGCGGGCGTGGTGGAATTGGTAGACGCGCCGGACTCAAAATCCGGTTCCGCAAGGAGTGTCGGTTCGAGCCCGACCGCCCGCACCAGCTACTCTCTCAATTGACTAAAAAGGCGATCGCCTGAGTGTTGGAGTGAAAATGTTCCTGATTTGTTCTTGATTTCCTAGCTTGGCTGTGACAGTGTGTCGGTGGCAGCCTCGTGGGAGACGAGCGGTATGCGGCTTCGCCATTGGTCCAACGCGCCATTGGAGAGAAATCGTGGCTGAGTCTGGTTCATATGCCCGCGGCGACCAGCCGCGTAGTGTGGCCGATCCTCTGAAGGGGCCTTACGCGAAGATGGCTGGGGCGCAGAGCGCCTACAACGCTTGGCAAGAAGAATACGCCGAGCGCCACAGGCATGACGAGGGAATGTATCGCCCCTCGGCGGAGAGCGTCGAAGAGCTTCGGCGACAGCAGGCGGCGTTCAAGAAGACTGAACACGCCATCAGTCGGGATAATGCGTGGATGGCTGTGCCCGCGCTTGCGCCCGCCGCGGTGATCCTGGGGCTGGAGGCAGCGGGGATGATCGCTGCGCGTATGGCGCCGGGCGTACTTCCGAGGGCGCCGCATCGGTTTGTTCAGCGCGATCCTTATCCGCGTGTCGGCGACAACTGGGCGACGCGCGGAGGCCGGCAGAAGCACACGGCCCTGGCGAAACGGATAGAGCAGAAGCCCGACTGGGAGTCGGAGCCCACCGTAGTGCTAGAAAGCGGCAAGATATTAAGGCCAGATGTCCGCACGCCAGCGCGCGTTCGCGTCGTCGGACAGGACCCGAAGCCATATCAGATGGAGTTGAAACCGAACACGGAGTCTGGCCGCCGCGCGGCAGCGAAGGCAGTAAAGAAATATGAGGAGACGGGCGTTAAAACCCGGGTGATCTACTACGATCCAAAGCCACTCAAATGACGCGCTTGTCTTACACGAAGGCTCTCGACCGCATACTACGGCCGCTCGGATTTCTGCGTGAAGGGAAGGATTGGGTCCGCACGCGTGGTGACATTTGGCACTGCGTCAACCTGCAGAAGAGCCGGATCGACGGTGGGATGACCGCTAACCTGTATTGCAAGGATCTCGAAACCCATCGGATCCTGAAATCGATCGAATGCGACGTCACGCTCGGCGTCATTCCGCAATACGAGCGGATCGGCAAACTGATCGATGGCGTGGATCGATGGTGGAAGAACGATCCGAACGGTCCAGTAGAACTTGCCGACGCGGTGCGAGTGCATGGTCTCCGCTGGTTCGACCGGGTTCAGACGCTCGAGGACCAGGCGTCGCTGTGGTACACAAGGGCCGCGACAGCGTCGCGGTGGAATTCGGCGACACTCACCCCACTCGCTGTGACGCTGTACAGGCTGGGTGCGTTGGATGAAGCGCTTTCCCTATTCGACGCCCCGGTTCCTCGGACCGCAGTCCTATCTTGGGTGGCACGAGGCAGATGCGTGCAGCGTTGGCTGGAGGGCCACAAGCGGAGCACTCGAGCAGGACGCTAGAACGCGTCCCAAGCGAGCGCAACGGATTCGCAGGTTTCAGCCAGATCCGGGTCCACGGCTCTTCTTCGGCGGTCCAACGAAGCTTGACGCCCTCGCCCGCCTGCGCTGTCTCTCCCCATGCCAAACTCCCTGAACACCATCCGCGCCGGCGTGCTGGACGTGGCCTACGAGGCGCACGGACCGGCGGACGGCCAGGCCGTCGTGCTGCTGCACGGCTTTCCCTATGACGTGCGGTGCTACGACGAGGTTGCGCCCCTGCTGGCGCTGCGGGGGATCCGGGTGATCGTCCCCTATCTGCGCGGCTATGGGGCGACGCGGTTCGTGGAGGTCTCGACGCCGCGCTCCGGCGAACAGGCAGTGCTGGGGATGGACCTGCTGGCGCTGCTGGACGCGCTGGGGATCGGCCGGGCCGTGCTGGCCGGCTACGACTGGGGCGGGCGCGCGGCCTGCGTGGTCGCGGCCCTGTGGCCGGAGCGGGTGGCGGGCCTGGTCAGCGGGACCGGCTACAACATCCAGGATATCGCCGCCTCCGTGCGGCCGGAGCCGCCCGAGGCCGAGGCGCGCTACTGGTACCAGTACTATCTGCACGGCGAGCGGGGCCGCGAGGGGCTGACGCAGAATCGCGGGGCGTTCGCGCGGCTGCTATGGCGGATGTGGTCGCCGGACTGGGCGTTCGACGAGGCGACCTTCGCGCGCACCGCGGCCTCTTTCGACAATCCCGATTTCGTCGAGGTGGTGGTGCATTCCTACCGGCACCGTTTCGGCCTGGTCGCCGGGGATCCGGCGGCGGCTGACGTCGAGCGGCGGCTGGCGGCGAGACCTTCGATCGGCGTTCCCGCGATCAACTTGCATGGCGCGGGTGACGGCGTCGGTCCGCCGGCGGCGGTGGACGGCGCGGCCAAGCGTTTCACCGCCGCCTACGAGCGCCGCCTGCTGGACGGCGTCGGTCACAACATTCCGCAGGAGGCGCCCCGCGCCTTCGCCGAGGCGGTGCTGGCGCTCGCGGCGACGTGAGAGGCGGCGCGAGAGCGATTCGTTGACATACCCTCGTTCCGCGAGGATTCTGCGGGCGAGCCGGGACGAGCGCGCCCGGACGGCCGGCAAGGCCGCAAACAGGCGCGCCGCAACGCCGGTCGACGGCCAGGAGGGCGTCATGCGCAAGGCTCTTGCAGCGTGTGTCGGCGGGTTGGCGTTGTGCGGCGCGGGAAGCGCTGCGGCGGCGATCATGGTCTTGGGCGGCGGGCTGGCGGAGGCCTGCGCCCAGGCGGCGATCCAAGGCGAATCCGACCTCAAATACGAGCAGATGTGCACCGCCTCGATGGACGACGAGGCGCTGAGCGGTCGCGATATGGCCGGCACCCTGGTGAACCGCGGGGTGATGCGTCTGCGCCGCGCAAACTGGAACTCGGCCAAGCGGGATTTCGATCAGGCGTCGCGTATCCAGCCCAAACTGGGCGAGGCTTACGTCAATCGTGGCGCGGCGTTCCTGGGAATGAGGCGCTATCCGGAAAGTCTCGTCGAGATCAACCGTGGCCTGGAGCTGGGTGTCGAGGAGCCTGCGAAGGCCTATTACAATCGCGCCCTGGCGCATGAGGGTCTGGAAGACGCGAAGTCAGCGTATCTGGACTACCAGAAGGCGCTCGAATTCAATCCTCTCTGGGAATTGCCGAAACAACAACTGTTGAGATTCAAGGTTCAGCGCCGCATGGTCCCGGCGCCCCTGAGTTGACGAAGGCGCCTGGCGTCAGCTGAATTCGGAACTGGCCAGCCGCGCATTGACCGCGGCCTCGCAGGCCTGGCGATCGGGATCCATGCCGCTGGCGACGGTTTCGCCGTCCTCGTCATAGACAGACCAGGTCCAACCGTCCTCGGCCTGGGCGAGGGAATAGGCGAAGCGTGTCGAGCCGTTCATATGCGGAACCATATCGCTACTGCACCCTAAATGCCGCTGCACTGCAGCATGAACGCACGAACGACGCTAGGGTTACATCGCGATCGCAAATCCTGGGAGCCGACTCTTTCGTGATTTGCATAGCCGTTGGTCAGGACGACTCGCCGCTCGGGCGCACGCCTTGGATCACTTCGCAGTTTTCGCGTTGTCGTTGCTGTTTCGCCGACTTAGAACGATTCGGCGGCGAGGCAGTTCGCACGCTCGCGGGCAGCCGGCCTTTCGGAGCCGAACGCTGCTGCGGGCTTTCCGCGAACGTCGGGCGACCGCATAAACGATTGGGAGCTGTAGAACCAAGATGGCCGAAGCCGCCGCGAAAAAACCGAACGCCCTCCAGAAGCCGCTGCAACCCTCCGCCGAGCTCGCTGCCGTGGTCGGATCGGCCAAGCTCTCGCGTGGCGAGGTGGTCTCCAAGACCTGGGAATACATCAAGAAGAACAACCTTCAGAACCCCGCCAACAAGCGCGAAATCGTCGCTGACGACAAGCTGCGCGCGGTGTTCCACGGCAAGGACCGGGTGACCATGTTCGAAATGAACAAGCACCTGGCGCAACACCTGAAGTAGGTCACATCACGGCTGGACGGTCCGCCGCCGGCGGGCCGTCCGCAGCCGTGGACAGGCGGGCGGCGGCGCTAGAGCGCTTCGGGCCGACCCAGCCAGATGGCGACAGCGGTGCGGTTCGGGCCCACTGCGCGGACCGCCTCGTCGATATCCTCAGCGCTCACTTCCAGTCGTTTGCACCAGTAGTCGACCTGCAACGCGTCTTGCCGGTCGATGAGGGGCTGGGTCTCGAAGCTGCGAGGTTCGGCGGGTCGCATGGGCGCTCTCCCGTGAGGCGGCTAAGGGAAGATAACTCACGCCGCGCGCTCGATGTTCCCGGGCGGCGTTGGCGCACGCCGCGCTTTCGGCGGATGAAAGCCTTTGCGAAAAGTGGGATGCAGGGCGCGCACCGTCGAACGCGGTCGCGTTGGAGGGACTGGCCTTGAGCGACACCGGGGGCTTCACACAGCTTCGCGACGCCATCGAGCAGCGCACCGCCGTGATCGGCGTGATCGGCCTGGGCTATGTGGGCCTGCCGCTGGCGGCCGCCGCCGCGCGGGCGGGCTTCCCGGTCGTCGGCTTCGACACCGACCCCGCCAAACCCGCGCTGATCAACGCCGGGCGTTCCTACATCGACGCGGTGGACGGGCGCGTGCTGGCCGATCTGGTGGCCCGCGGGCGGATCAGCGCCACCGACGACCTCTCAGGCCTCGCCGGCTGCGACGTGGTGGTGATCTGCGTGCCGACGCCGCTGACCCGCCATCGCGATCCCGATCTGTCCTATGTGGAGGCCACCACGCGGACGATTGCGCAGTACCTGCGTGCGCCCCAGCTCGTGGTGCTGGAATCCACCACCTACCCTGGCACCACGCGCGAGGTGCTGAAGCCGATTCTGGAGGCCGCCGGCCACGTGTCGGGCCGCGACGCCTTCCTGGCCTTCTCCCCGGAGCGGGAGGACCCCGGCAACGCGGCGTTCAGCACCGTGACCATTCCCAAGGTGGTGGCCGGCGACGGAGCCGAGGCTCAGGCCCTGGTCGTCGCGCTCTATGGCGCGATCGTCGACAAGGTGGTGCCGGTGTCGTCGCTGGACGTGGCCGAGGCGGTGAAGATCACCGAGAACATCTTCCGCGCCGTGAACATCGCCCTGGTCAACGAGCTGAAGGTGATCTTCAGCGCCATGGACATCGACGTCTGGGAGGTCATCGAGGCGGCCAAGACCAAGCCGTTCGGCTACATGCCGTTCTATCCGGGGCCGGGATTGGGTGGACATTGCATCCCCATCGATCCGTTCTATCTGACCTGGAAGTCGCGCGAGTTCGAGTTGCCGACCCGGTTCATCGAGCTGGCCGGCGAGGTCAACCTGTCGATGCCGCGCTATGTGGTCGACAAGCTGGCCGAGGCCCTGGACCGGCGCCTGCGGCTGGCGCTCAGCGCCTCCCGCGTGCTGGTGCTGGGGCTGGCCTACAAGAAGAACGTCAGCGACCTGCGCGAGAGCCCGTCGCTGAAGCTGATCGAACTGCTGGAGGCGCGCGGGGCCGAGGTCAGCTTCCACGATCCGCACATCGCCGAGATCCCGCCGACCCGCGAATGGAGCCATCTCGCCGGACGCAAGTCCGTGGCCTTGGACGCGGGCGCGCTGGCCGGATTCGACGCCGTGCTGATCGCCACCGACCACGACATGGTCGACTACGCTCTGGTCGTGCGCCACGCCAAGCTGGTGGTCGACACGCGAAACGTGGTGGCGCGGCTGGGCCTCGACCCCGAGCGGGTGGTCAAGGCCTAGCGCCGGCCGGCGGCGCGCCCAGGATCCCCACGTCGCTCTCCTCGGCGACCACCGCGGCGGTCGGCGTCGGCGCATGGAGTTCGTTCAACAGGCGTCGCGTCTCGTCGAACTTCGATTTGCTGATCCGGTAGCGGGCGTAGAAGAACGCCGCGACGACGGCCGGGATGCTGGCGAGCGGGCCGTCCACCCAGGCGAGGCGATGCAGGGTGTCGGCGTCCACCTGGCCGGGGACCGCTTTCTCCGGGAAGGCGATGGCGGTCAGGACCAGGCCCGCGATCACCTGGCCGATGGCGGTGTCGAGCTTGGAGAACAGCGTGCGGGTCGAATAGAGCACGCCTTCCTGGCGGTGGCCGATGCGCAACTCGTTCTCGTCGGCGATATCGCCCATCGCCGAGAGGGTCGAGATCGTCATGATGCAGCCGAACGTCGACTGCAGGACGTAAGCGGCCAGCAGGACGTGCATCAGCCACGGATGGTCGGCGTCCAATACGCCGGCGATGCCGAGCGTCACCGGGATGGCGTGGGCGACGGCCACGACCGCGCAGCCGAGCGTCATGCCGAACCGCTTGCCGAAGCGGGTATGGATCCAGGAGGTGACCGCAAAGCCGATGAAGAAGCCGGCCACATTCGCCAGCACGAACCAACGGATGTGCTCGGACGTCAGCTCCCAGTAGAAAGTGTTGATGTAGAGCGCCAGGCCCGAGCGAATGCCGGTCGTCATGGCGATGAAGAACATCCCGATCAGCATGAACACGTAGTTTCGATTGGTGAAGACCGCCCCGATGTCCTTCATGAACGCGAAGGGCGAGAACGGCGCCAGGTCGTCGGGCAGCTTGGCCATCAACGCGATGCGGTCGCGGGTGAACCACGCCGACACGAACAGCAACAGCAGCACCGCCCCGCCGGCGGCATATCCGAACGGCGCATAGGCGTCCGGGTTCAGCAGGCCGCGCGGGTATTCCTCGGTCTTGTGGAAGAAGAAGGTGAGGGCGACGAAGACCACGCCGGCCGAGCCGAACTGGCCGAACAGCGTGTTCCAGCTCAGCACCCGGCTGCGTTCGGTGAAGTCCTTGGTCATCTCGGCGGCCAGCGCCAGGTGAGGCGTGTGGTAGACGGCCATGCAGACCCGCATCGAGGACACGAACGCCGTGAACCACAGGAACAGCCAGAAGCCGGAAAGCATTTCTGGCGGGTTGAACACGGCGATCAGGCTGAGCACCACGGGAATCGGCGCGGCGAACATGAAGGGGTGGCGTCTGCCCCACTTGCTGCGTGTGCGGTCGGAGATCGAGCCGATAATGGGGTCGGAGAAGCCGTCCAGGAGAAGGCTCGCGCCGAGCGCGAGACCGGTCCAGGTGGGATCCAGGCCACGCACTTGATTGTAAAAGAAGAAGGCGTAGCTGGAGACGGCGAAGAGCGCGATGTTCTCCGCGGTGGTGCCGACGGCGAACGTGATTTTGGTGAACAGCGGCACGCGCGCCGATGCGGCCGGTAGTGCTGCCATCTCGTTCTTCTCCCATGCGCCGGGTTGGCCCCCGGTCGTCCTTCAATCAGTGTTGACGCTACGGCCATGTCAACGACAGATAGGTTTCAGCCCCGAAATTCGGTTCAACCTGATTGGGAAAGACCTGACTCGGCGGCTTCACTGACGGCGGCGTCAAGATCGTGATTCTGGACGGTTCGGCTCTATGACGCTATTTGGCGGCGCATCGCCTGTTCTCGAACAGCCGCCCGCAAGATTGAATCAATCAAGATAAGCGGCGCAGGATTTCAGGCGCAACGCCGGCCTCCCCGTCTGTCGAGGTGGTCGCGGACGGAGCTCGGCGCTCCCGGTCCGCTCGATCAGCGTCCAGGCTGGGGTGCGAGCGCGCTTCCCGGCAAGCTTCCAGGCGGTGTAGCCGCGACCGCGGCGTTCAGGGCGCGGCGCTCCTCCAGCTGGCGGTGGGTCTCGTCGAACACGCGAGGGAGGGTTGATGACGTTAGGTCAACGGTCAAGCACGGTTATGTTACGGCTTGGACAAAGGGACTCCCCGCCAAGGCGGGCCATAGGCAGGGCGCGCGCCTACGCCGTGGTTGACTAGGGTGCGGCCTCGTGGCTTACCCGATGTCATTGAGAGCGTGACGACAAACGCCGGTAGGATGCGATGGGAGGACGTTGCAGACGTCAGTCATCTGTCCGAGGCGGCGACGCGGCGCTCCAGCCCAGGCGAGCGGCCGGCCGTCCCGACTTTTCGCCCTCGTCAAAGGATGACTCGATCGACCATGACTGACGCCACGCTCATCTCCGAAATCGCGACCCGCCTGGAAAAAGCCGAGGCCGACGTCAAGGGCATTCCGCCGATCGCGCCCGAGCTCACCGCCGGCGACCTGGGGTCGGCTTACGCCATCCAGTCGGAACTCACCCGTCGCTCGCTGGCCAAGGGCCGGCGCCTTGTGGGCCGCAAGGTCGGCCTGACGTCTGAGGCCGTGCAGAAGCAGTTGGGCGTCAATCAGCCCGACTACGGCGCGCTGTTCGCCGACATGGAGGTGTTGCACGACAGCACCATCGCGGCGAACACCATGATCATGCCCCGCATCGAGGCCGAGATCGCGGTGATCCTGAAGAAGGGCCTGCCGCACGCCGACTGCACCATAGCCGAACTGATCGCCGCGGTGGACTACGCCGTGCCGGCCCTCGAGATCGTCGACAGCCGTATCGCGGAGTGGAAGATCAGCATCCTCGACACCATCGCCGACAACGGCTCCAGCGCGCGCTACTGCCTGGGCCTGGAGCCCAAGCGTCTGACCGACCTGGATCTCGAGACCTGCGGCATGATCATGACCGCTGACGGCGCTCCGGTGTCGCTCGGATCTGGCGCGGCCTGCCTGGGCCATCCGCTGAAGGCGGCCCACTGGCTGGTGCGCACCATGGCGCAGGCCGGATCGCCGCTCGCCGCGGGCGACGTGATCATGACCGGCGCGCTCGGTCCTATGTATACTGTTCAAGGCGGCCAGCGCATCGAGGCGCGTATCGGCGGCTTCTCCCCTGTTCGTGTCGCTTTCGGTTAGGAATCATGTCGAAAACCAAGGTTGCGATCATCGGCTCCGGCAATATCGGCACGGACCTGATGCGGAAAATTCAGCGGATCGGCCGCAATGTCGAAGTGGCCGCGATGGTCGGCATCGACGCCAGCTCGGAGGGCCTGCGCATGGCCCGCGAGAGCGGCGTGGCGATCACCGCCGAGGGCGTCGAGGGGCTGGTCAAGCTCCCCGAGTTCAAGGACATCGAGATCGTCTTTGACGCCACCTCCGCCGGCGCCCACAAGCACCACGACGCGGTGCTGCGCGCGCACGGCAAGCGGATCCTCGACCTGACGCCGGCGGCCATCGGGCCGTTCTGCATCCCGGTGGTCAACGCCGCCCAGCACCAGGACGAGATCAACCTCAACATGGTGACGTGCGGCGGCCAGGCGACCGTGCCGATCGTGGCTGCGGTCAACCGCGTCGCCCGGGTCCGCTACGGCGAAATCGTCGCCTCGATTTCGTCGAAGTCGGCCGGTCCCGGCACGCGCGCCAACATCGACGAGTTCACCCAGACGACGTCGCGGGCGATCGAGGAAGTCGGCGGCGCCCAGCGGGGCAAGGCGATCATCATCCTCAACCCGGCCGAGCCGCCGTTACTGATGCGCGACACGGTCTATTGCCTGAGCGACGAGGCCGACCCGGACGCGATCCGCAAGTCGGTCGAGGAGATGGTGGCTGCGGTGGCGAAATATGTTCCCGGCTATAGGCTGAAGCAGGAGGTCCTGGTCGAACACGTCGGCTCGAACATTCCGCTGCACATCCCGGGCTACGGTGAATTCACCGGCCTGAAGACCTCGGTGTTCCTCGAAGTCGAGGGGGCCGGCGACTTCCTGCCGAAATATGCCGGCAATCTCGACATCATGACTTCGGCGGCGCTGAGCATCGCCGAGCAGTGGGCTGAAAAGAAGGTGACCGCGTAATGAGCGATCCTGTGAAGCTGTACATCCAGGACGTCACCCTGCGGGACGGCATGCACGCCGTCCGTCACAGCCTGACCGCGGCCCAGGTCGGCGAGATCGCCGGCCTGCTGGACTCCGCCGGCGTCGCCGCCATCGAAGTGGCGCACGGCGATGGCCTGTCCGGTTCCAGCGTCAACTATGGGTTCGGTCGCGAGACCGATAACGACTGGATCTCCGCAGCCGCAGCCGCGGTGAAGAACGCCAAACTGACCACGCTGCTGATCCCCGGGATCGGTACGATTGAAGACCTCGAAGAGGCCTACAAGCGCGGCGTGCGTTCGGTGCGGGTGGCGACCCACTGCACCGAGGCCGACATCTCCAAGCAGCACATTGAGACCGCCCGTCACCTGGGCATGGACGTCTCGGGCTTCCTGATGATGTCGCACATGAGCGAGCCCAAGGACCTCCTCGTCCAGGGCAAGCTGATGGAGAGCTACGGCGCTCACTGCATCTATGTGGTGGATTCCGGCGGCGCTCTGAACATGAACGGCACCCGTGACCGCGTGCGCGCCTATCGCGACGGCCTGAAGCCTGAAACCCAGATCGGCATCCACGCCCACCACAACCTGGCGCTGGGCGTGGCCAATTCGATCGTCGCCGTCGAGGCCGGGGCCACCCGTGTCGACGCCTCCCTCGCCGCGCAGGGCGCCGGCGCCGGCAATGCTCCGCTGGAGGTTTTCGTCGCCGCCGCCGACAAGATGGGCTGGGATCACGGCTGCGACCTCTACAAGCTGATGGACGCGGCTGACGACGTGGTGCGCCCGTTGCAGGACCGCCCGGTGCGCGTCGACCGCGAGACGTTGACCTTGGGTTATGCTGGGGTCTATTCGAGCTTCCTGCGCCATGCGGAGAACGCTCGCGACGCTTTCGGCGTCGATGTTCGCGACATCCTGGTGGAGCTGGGCCGTCGCCGGATGGTGGGCGGTCAGGAGGACATGATCGTCGACGTCGCCCTCGACTTGGTCAAGGCGCGCGAACAAAAACAACCGGCCTGAGCCTAGGCCCAGGGGAGGCCCAGCCATGAACAACCCATCCGCTCGCCTCAAGGCGGGCCCCGTCGACATGCACTCGCACATGACCCCGCGCGACTTCCCGGCGGGGCCGGCGGGGGAGGCGCGGTGGCCCTGCATGCAGCACACCTCGGCGACCACCGGCACGGTGATGATGGGGGACAAGCCCTTCCGCCAGCTCGACAACCGCTCCTGGGACCGGCGCAAGAGGATGGAGGACATGGATCGTGACGGCGTCTCGGTGCACGCGCTGTCGCCTATGCCGGAACTGCTGTCCTACTGGTTCGGTCCGGACTCAGCGACCGCCATGTGCGACCTGATGAACCAGGACATCGCCGACCATTGTGCGGCCGAGCCCAGCCGCTTCGCGGGCCTGGGCATGGTGCCGATGCAGGATCCCGCCTTGGCGGTGAAGCATCTGGAGCGGGTGAAGAACGTCTACGGCCTCTCGGGGATCGAGGTCGGCAGCAACATCAATGGCAAGTACCTTGGCGACCGGAGCTTCGACCCCGTCTGGGAGGCCGCCGAGTCGTTGGGTCTGGCGGTCTACGCCCACGCCCTGCACCCGCTGGCCACCGAGGGCCATGATCTGCCGATGGTGTTGACCAACGCTGCCGGCTTCCCGATCGACACGGCGATGACCGTGGCCTCGATGCTGGCCAACGACACGATCGGCCGTTTTCCGAACCTGCGTATCGGCTTCAGCCACGGTGGTGGCGCGGTGGCGCCGATCGTTCATCGGCTGGACTGGGTCTGGAACCTGGGCGGCGGCATGGCGGAATCGATGCCGAACCGGCCGCGCGACATGGCCGCGAAGATGTACTTCGACAGCAATGTCTATGACACGGCCTACCTGAAGCACCTGTGCGAACATCTGGCCCCCGGCCACATCTTCCTCGGCACCGACTACCCCTACGTGATCGAGCAGACCGATCCGGTCGGCTACGCCAAGCGTGCGGACCTCGACAAGGACCAGCTCGACTCGCTGCTGTTCGGTGCGGCGCACGAGTTCCTGCACCACCACCACTAAGACGACAGGCGGGCGAGCGCCTTCGCGGTGCTCGCGCGTCAGTCCGCGTCCTGTTTGGACAGCTCTACTTGGACTGCAGGACCTTGGCTCCGCCGTGCGCATCGACGTAGGCGTGCAGCTGGCCCAGGTGGACCTCCATCAGATGCACGGCCGTATCGGTGTCGCGGGCGCGGATGGCGTTGACGATCGGCTGACGGCGTTGCGACAGGCCCTCGCCGACGGTCTGCGGCCGGAGCTTGGTCAGCAGGTCTGTCGCAATCAGGGTGACGGCCTCGATCAGGATCTGCAGCACCCCGTTGTGCGCCGCCGCGGCGATCAGAGTGTAGAAGGCGCCGATGCCGGCGATCCGGCTGTTCATGTCGGTGGCCCTGTCGACCTGTTCGAGACTGGCCTCGATGGCGGCCAGGTCTTCTTCGGTCGCGCGTTCGCAGGCCATCCGCACTGCGAAGCTCAACAGGCAGGTGCGCGTCTCGGTCAGGTTGTCGAGCGACAGGTTGCCTAGCGAAAGCATGTCGCTGATCGACATGGTCACGCCGGTGGAGCTCATGTCGCGGATGAACGCCCCGCCATAGACGCCCTTGCGGAACTCCAGCACGCCTGAGGCTTCCAGGGCGCGCAGCGCCTCGCGCACCGCTGCGCGGCTGACGCCGAGCTGTTCGGCCATGTCGCGCTCGGAGGGGAGTTTGTCGCCGGAGCGCAGCTTGCCGAGCGTCACATCCTGACGGATCTGCTTGCAGACGTCCTCGAACACTCGGCGGCTCTGCGGGCGCGTCGCGCGCGCAGGCGCGCGTTCGATCACAGCACTGCTTTGTTCGTCGCTCATACGCACCTGTCTGTAAGGCCGACCGATGATTCAATCGCGTGTTCGAACTAGGCTATCACATCAATTCGCAAGGTGACGCAATTGGTCACACCATTGGTTCGCGTGGCGGCGACCCAGGCTTCGGCCGTCCCATGGCCTAGTGGGACACGCAGTCGCGAGTCGGAATCTTCAACCGGCTTGACGGCGACCTTGCGCTGGCTAACAAGCGGTTGTTAGATTTGATCTCAATGAAAACGCGCCCGCGCCATATGCAGCGGGCCACCCTATTTGATCAGAATTTTCAGTGGAAGTGGGAGAGCCCAGATGGATTTCGATATAGCAGGCGAAGACGACCCAAGACGGCTCGAGATTCGAGAGTGGGCCAAAAAGCATCCCAATCCGACGGCGCGCGAGATGCTGGATTCTGGCTATGAGGTGCCTCACTGGCCGGCGCCTTACGGCCTCGGCGCCAGCGCGGAGCTACAGCTCATCATCGACGATGAACTCAAGCGCGCCGGCATCAAACGGTTCGGCAACCTGGTGGCCCAGAACAATTGCGGGCCCTCGCTGCTGACCCACGGCACGCCGGAAGCCAAGGCCCGCTATCTCGAAAAGGGCCTGATGGGCGAGGAGAACTGGTGCCAGCTGTTCAGCGAGCCCTCGGGCGGCTCGGACCTGGGCGCGCTTCGCACCACCGCGACCCGTGACGGCGACGACTACATCATCCGCGGCCAGAAGATCTGGACCTCGGGCGCCAACCACGCCCACATCGGCTGCATCGTCGTGCGGACCGATCCACACGCGGCCAAGCATGCAGGCCTCACCTGCTTCCTGGTCGAACTGAAGAATTCTCCAGGCGTCACCGTCCGCCCGATCGAGGACATGACCGGCCACGAGAACGAGTTCAACGAGGTGTTCTTCGACGAGGTGCGTGTGCCGGCGAGCAATCGCCTGGGCGAGGAAGGCGACGGCTGGCGCCTGACCATGCAGATGTTGGGCAGCGAGCGGGTCCACATGGGCAAGCCCGGGGCAGTGTGGGGCTACGGCCCGACGGCCCGTGACTTGGTCACCGGTCTGCACGCGATCGGCAAGCTCGACGACGGCGCGGTCCGCGACGAGGCGGCCAAGCTCTATATCGAAGGCGAGATGGTCCGGCTGCTGAACTACCGCCGGCTCAGCGATCATGTGAACGCCAAGCGGCCAGGTCCGGAATCGGCGGTCGCCAAGATGATCGCCGCGCCGCACGGCCAGAAGCTGCTGGCGCTCGCCAAGCTGGTGCAGGGCCAGGCCGGCCTGATCGCCGGCGAGAAGGTGTTTCCGACCCCGGAGAGCACCGACTTCGACGGCCGCGGCAGCTGGGACGTGGGCTTCTGGTTCAGCCCGGCCATCACGCTCGGCGTCGGCACCCAGGAGGTGCTGAAGAACGTGGTCGGCGAGCGTCTGCTCGGCCTGCCGCGCGAACTCGATCCGTCCGCCAAGGGCGACTGGGCAGAAAACCAAAAGGCGTTGAGCCGCGCCGCGGCTTAAGTCGCGGGTCAATTAGGGAAAAGACGATGAACTTCTCACTTGATGACGACCATCGGATGCTTCGCGACACGGCGCGGGTGTTTTTGGAGAAAGAGATCAATCTTGATCCGATCCTGAAGAACCCGAAGTCGACGGTGGCTGACTCCGGCTACGAGGCGAACTGGCAGAAGATCGCCGAGCTGGGTTGGCCTGGCCTGGTGATCCCGGAGGAGTACGGCGGCTCGGGCATGACGCCGCTGGACCTGGTGATGATCGTCCAGGAGATCGGCCGCACAGTGGCTCCGACGCCGCTGCTGGGAGCGCTGGCCGGCGCCTGGACGCTGATGAGAGCGGGCTCCGAGAGCCAGAAGCAGAAATACCTGGCCGCGGTGGCGGCTGGCGAGACCAAGATGGCGCTGGCGGTGAGCGACGCCAACGGCGAGTACGACGGTCCGTCCTCGGACGCCAAGGCGACCCAGGCGGGTTCCGGCTACAAGATCAACGGCTCGAAGTCGTTCGTGGTCGACGGCGGCTCGGCCGACACCTTGGTGGTGGCGGCGGAGAATGGCGGCAAGCGTGGCCTGTTCCTGGTCGACGCCAAGCAGGCCGGCGTGGACGTCAAAACCCTGCCGTGGAAGGACGTGACCCGTGAAGTGGTCAACATCAACTTCAAGGACGCTGACGCCGAGTTGCTGGCGGCTGACGATGCGGACATCTGGCCGTGGGTGCGCGACCGGCTGCTGCTGACGCTCGCGGCCGACAGCGCCGGCGGTCTGCAGCGGATCCTGGAGATGAGCACCGAGTACGCCAAGGAGCGGGTGGCGTTCGGCAAGCCGATCGGCGCCTACCAGTCGATCAAGCACGGCCTGGCCGACACGTTCGGGACCAGCGAAGCGGCGAGCGTCGGCGTGCTCTACGCCGGCTGGGCGCTGTCGGACGATAACGAGGAAGGCCCGATCGCAGCGGCGATGGCCAAGGCCTACACCAGCGACGCCTACAGCGCGGCCACGCACCAGAGCATCCAGATCTTCGGTGCGATCGGCTTCACCTGGGAGATGAAGAACCATCTCTACTTCAAGCGCGCTCGCTCGAACGCGGAGCTGTTCGGCGGCGCCAGCGCCCAGCGCAGCCGCGTCCTCGACATGGCCGTGACCCGCAAGGCCGCAGCCTAAGCCAACGGTCCGCTCCCCGCCCAGACACCCGGGGCAGGGAGCGGACGTTCGAGCTGTACTTCACCGCAGCGCCGTCTCCCCCTAGCGTGGGGGAGGTGCGCGAAGGAGCGACGGCGGTGATTCGAGCGCCTGACGACAGGAGGCAGGTTGATGGCCAAAGCCAAGGCGAGCGCCCGAGCAGACGAGCGGCAGGACATTGAGCCTGAGCCGGCCAACCGCGAATTCACCCGCAAGCCGACGGCGCGCGCCGCCGCCTCGCAGACCCGCCGCCCCAAGGGCGAGGAACCCGGCGAAGACCCGACAAAGGCCGACATCACGCGGGCCAACATCATCAAGACAGCCCTGCGCCTGAGCAAGACCAAGGGCCTGACCGCGATCACCTTGCGCGACATCGCCACCGCGTCGGGGATGAAGGCCGGCAGCATCTACTACCACTTCGAATCCAAGGATGATCTGATCCGCGCCGCGCTCAAGGATGGCGTCGGCCGTGGCATGGCCGCGCTGAACAAGGCGATGGATGCGCTGGGCTCCGACAGTTCGCCGCTGGACCGGCTGGAGGCGGCGCTCCGCATCCACCTGCACATGTCGACGCGGGAGCCGTTCGCCCAACGGGTCTTCGCGCTGCGCCAACTGCCCAAGCCGTTGCGTGAGGAACAACTCGAACAGGAGCGTCAGTACGCGGCGATCTTCGGCCGCCTGTTCGACGAGGGCGAGGCGCAGGGCCTGTGGCGGCCCGATTTCGACCTTAAGGTGGTCCGCTACCTGGTGCTGGGTTCGTTGATCTGGGTCGGCACCTGGTACAACCCGAAGGGTCCTCTGACGCTTGATCAGATCATCGATCAGGTCATGGCGCTGTTGCGCGACGGCTTGCTGCGCAAGCCCGCCTGACGCTACGACGCCGGTTTACAGGGTCCCTGAATTGATCAACCACTTGAGCGCCTCGGCACGGGGCTGCAGCGACGAGGCATGACGTGGATTATCTGAATTTCTCCGGCAAGACGGTGCTGGTGGTCGGCGGTTCGAGCGGCATCGGCAACGCCATTTCGCACGCCTTCCTGGACGCCGGCGCCAAGGTGCATGTGTGGGGGACGCGCGCCAGCGCGGCGGACTATGCCGCCGACGCGGGGTCCGACATGAGCGGCTTGAACTACGATCAAATGGACGTCAGCGACTTCGCCGCCATCGAGGCCTACACGCCGCCGTTCGACAGCCTCGACGTGCTGGTCTGTTGTCAGGGGTTGGTGTTGTACAATCGCGCTGAGTTCAAGACCGCCGTTTTCCGCCAGGTGGTCGACGTGAACCTCAACAGCCTGATGGCGTGCGCCGAGAAGTTCCACGACATGCTGGCCGCCGCCAAAGGTTCGGTGATCCTGGTGAGTTCGACTGCGGCCTTCCATTCGACCCGCGGCAATCCGGCCTACAACGCATCCAAGACCGGGGCGATGGGATTGACGCGTGTCCTGGGGGACGCCTGGGCGCGCGACGGCATCCGGGTCAACGGCATCGCGCCGGGTCTGGTGGACACCAAGATGACCAAGGTCACCACCGACAACCCGGAACGCCTGGCCGGCGCGCTGGAAGGCATCCCGATGCGCCGCCTCGGCCGGCCGGAGGAAATGGGCACGGTGGCGTTGTTCCTGGCCTCGCCGATGGCCTCTTATATCCTGGGCCAGACCATCCCCGTGGACGGCGGCGGCATCCTCTAGCGCAACAACGCAGCGTAGCTTGAATGACGTTATGATATAACATACGAAGCCTCTTCCAACGCGGAAGAGTCTCCATGCGCCTGTCACCGTTCCTGCTCTGCGCGCTCGCCTTGGCGGCGCCCTCAGGGGCCGCCGCCGCTTCTGGCGAGGTTTCTGAGATCGTCGTCACCGGCGCGCCCTATGCGGTGTCGCTGGACTCCGTAACCACAAGCGTCGAGGTGCTGACCCGCGAGGCGCTGGAAACTGCACCGCCGGCGGGCCTGGGCGACATGCTGAAGGCGATGCCCGGCCTGCGCTCCAGCACCTTCGGACCCGGGGCGAGCCGGCCGATCATCCGCGGCCTTTCCGGCCCCCGGGTGATGATCCTTCAGAACGGCGTCGGCCTGATCGACGCCAGCACGCTCTCGCCAGACCACGCCGTGGCGTCGGAGCCTGCGCAGGCTACGCGGATCGAGGTCCTGCGCGGGCCGGCGACTTTGGCCTACGGCGGCTCGGCGATCGGCGGCGTGGTCAATGTGCTGGACGACCGGATCGCCTCGAGTGCAGCTGACGGATTGTCGGGTGGGGCCTCGCTGTCCGCGGGATCGGTGGACGACAGCCATGCCGCAGCCCTGGGGCTGAAGGTCGGCCGCGGCCCCTGGACAGCGACGCTGGATGCGGCGCGGCGCGAGAGCGGCGACTACGCCGTGCCGGCCGATCCCGTGTCGCAGGCCTATGCGGCGGCGAGCGCTCTGACCCCTTTAGGCGACCGGCGCGTCCGCAATAGCGACTTGACGCTCGAGGACTGGGGCGGCGGCCTGTCCTACGTGGGCGGCCAGGGCTACCTGGGCGTCTCGGCGAAGCGCACCACCACGCGTTACGGCCTTCCTTATCCGCAAGTGTCTGGACCGGCGCCCGAGGAAGGACCGGTCTACATCGACCTGGAGCAGACGCGTCTCGACCTGCGCGGCGAGGCGGCGAGGGATCTGGGGCAGTTCGACCGCGTGCGGCTGTCGCTGGGCCACGCCGACTACGAGCACGCGGAGATTGAGCGGGCGAGCGGCGCGGTGGGCGCACGCTTCCGGTCGAACGGGACCGAGGGGCGGCTGGAGCTGGTGCAGCGCCAGCGCGCGGGCTGGCAGGGCGCGGTGGGCGTCCAGGGTCTGCAACGCGAGCTGCAGGCGATCGGCGACGAGGCGTTCATCCCGGCGACGCGGATCAGCGAGGCGGCGGCCTTTGTGCTGCAGCGGCTGGACCGCGGCGGCTGGGGCGTCGAGGGCGGACTGCGGATCGAACGCCGGGACCTGCGCGCGAGGCTGGCGGAACGGTCGACCAGCGAGGCTGCAGCGGCCTATGGGCTGGACTGGTCCAGCGCGCGCAGCGATCCGGCATTCAACGACGTCTCGGGCTCGGCGGCGGCGTTCTGGCGGCCCCGGCCGGACCTGTTCCTAGGCCTGAGCGTGGCGCGCAACCGCCGCGCGCCGACCGAGTTCGAGCTGTTCGCCGACGGTCCGCACGCCGGCACGGGAGCCTACGAGATCGGCGATCCGTCGCTGAAGTCCGAGCAGGCGACGTCGGTAGAGGCGACATGGCGCTGGACCCCGGGACGCGGGCGGCTGGAGGCTCACGTCTATCACGCCCGCTACGATGGCTACATCGAGCAGGCTCCCAACGGCGACCGGGTCGGCGACGACGGCGCGTTCGACGTGGCCGGTGAATTGCCGGTGTTCCGCTTCACCCAGACCGACGCGCGGTTCACCGGTGCCGAGGTCGAGGCGACTTACAGACTGTGGGACGCCGAGGCGCGCAGTTTGCACCTTGAGGGCGCCGTCGACACCGTGCGGGCCACGGCCGGCGTCGGACGCTTGGCGCGGATCCCGCCCTGGTCGGCGACGGCGCGCCTGGTCTGGGACAGCCCGAGGGTCGAGGCGTCCTCCGAGGTCCGACACGTCGCGCGGCAGGACCGGCTGGCGGCGTTCGAGACGCCCACCGACGCCTACACGACGCTGGACGCCAAGCTGTCGTTCCGCCCCTCGCCGCAGCGCGACCTGCGGCTCTACGTCGAGGGCCGCAACCTGACCGACGAGGCGGTGCGCGAGCACGTGTCGTTCCTGAAGGACATCGCCCCGCAGCCTGGGCGATCGATCCGCGCTGGTATGGCGTTCAACTTCTAACGGCCGCTCAGCCGATCCACAGGCGCAGCAGCAGGGAAACCGCGCCCACCGCGGCGACGCCCGCGACCCAGAGGCCGACGAACCAGGCGAGGCGCCGCGCGGTCCGGGGCAGGGCCATCAGTGATAGCCCTCGGTCCCCGACTTGCCGCGAAACACCCAGTAGGAATAGGCCGTGTAGGCGATGATGATCGGGATCATCACCGCCGCGCCGACCAGGGCGAAGGCCTGGCTGGCGCTAGGCGCCGCGGCCTGATGGATGGTCAACGCCCCTGGCACGATGTGGGGGAAGATGCTGACGCCCAGTCCCGCGAAGCAGAGGCCGAACAGGGTCAGCGCCAGGAGGAACGGCGCACGCTCGCGGCGCTTCTTCAGGGCCAGGAAGAACAGCACCCCGACCACGGCGACCAGCACCGGCACCTGGGCGGTGAACAGCACGCGCGGGAAGGCGAACCAGCGCTCAAAATAGGCGTGCTCCAGGAACGGCGTCGCAGCGCTGACCAGGCCGACGCAGACCAGTGTGGCGATCCCCAGCCGGCCGGCCCAGCGCCAGGCATGGTCCTGCAGAGATCCTTCGGCCTTCATGATCAGCCAGCAGGCGCCGAGCAGGGCGTAGCCGATCACCACGCTGACGCCGGCCAGCAGGCTGAACGGCGTCAACCAGTCCCACCAGCCGCCGGCATAGCCGCGGCCCTCCACCTTGATGCCCTGCAAGAAGGCGCCAAGGACCACGCCCTGGGCGAAGGCCGCGAGGACCGAGCCGCCGGTGAAGGCCACATCCCAGAACGCCCGGTGCGCCGGGTCGCGCCAGCGGAACTCGAAGGCCACGCCGCGGAAGATCAGCGCCAGCAGCATGGCGATCAGCGGGGCGTAGACCGCCGGCATCACCACCGCATAGGCCAGCGGGAAGGCGGCCATCAGTCCGCCGCCGCCGAGCACCAGCCA
Source organism: Phenylobacterium sp. (assembly GCF_030693805.1). GTDB lineage: Bacteria > Pseudomonadota > Alphaproteobacteria > Caulobacterales > Caulobacteraceae > Phenylobacterium. The sequence goes on along the minus strand of NZ_JAUXZW010000383.1, from coordinate 2,585 downwards.
AGTCTCGTTGCCGTCCCACACCGGGGCCACGGAATTCATCGCCGTATCGCGTTCATTCCCCGGCTTGAAGATCGGGAACAGCACGCCGATGCCGAGGTCGAAGCCGTCCATCACCACATAGGCGAACACTGCGAAGGCGATCACGAAGGCCCAGGCGGTCGGCAGGTCGAAGAGGCTCATGGCCGACGCTCGTCCAGGGTGGGGTCAGGGTCGACGGCGGACGCCGGCGTGATGCCGGCGGAGCGGATCGGCGCCCCCGGCGAGGACGCAAGGTCGGGCTCGTCGGCCTGGGGCGCATGCGCCATCAGCTTGAGAATGTAACCGGCCCCGGCGCTGAACACGATGAAATAGACGACCACGAACGCCAGCAGCGAGGCGGCGACGGCGGGCGCGTCCAGGGGGGCCGCGGAGTCGTCGGTGCGCAGCAGCCCGTACACGGTGAACGGCTGGCGGCCGACCTCGGTGGTCACCCAGCCCGCCAGCACGGCGACGAAGCCTGCCGGTCCCATGGCCAGCGCGAAACAGTGCAGCCAGCGCCATTCGTACAGCCGGCCCCGCAGACGGGCCAGGACGCCGGCCGCCCCCAGCGCCAGCATCAGCATGCCCAGGCCCACCATCACCCGGAACGACCAGAACACGATCGGCGTCGGCGGCCAGTCGGCGCGCGGGATGGTGTCGAGCCCGGCCAAGGCGGCGTCCGGATCGTGCTTGAGGATCAGCGACGAGGCCTTGGGGATCTCAATCGCATAGCGGACCACGCCGGCGTCCTGGTCGGGCAGGCCGAACAGGATCAGCGGCGCGCCGTGCGGGTGGCTCTGGTAGTGGCCCTCCATGGCCATCACCTTGGCCGGCTGGTGCTCCAGCGTGTTCAGCCCGTGCATGTCGCCGGCGAGAATCTGCAACGGCGCGACCACGGCGATCATGCCGATGGCCATGGCGAACATCACCCGCGAGCCCGGGTTGGTGTTGTCACGCAGGAGGTGCCAGGCGCCGACCGCGCCCACCGCCAGGGCCGTGGTCAGATAGGCCGCCATCACCGTATGGACGAGGCGATAAGGGAAGGAAGGGTTGAACACGATCGCCCACCAGTCCAGGGGCGTGAACTGGCCGGCGGGGTTGATCCCGAAGCCCTGCGGGGTGTGCATCCAACTGTTGGCCGCCAGGATCCAGAAGGCGGAGATGAAGGTGCCGGTCGCCACCGCCAGCGTCGCGGTGAAGTGCAGGCCAGGGCCGACCCGTTTCAGCCCGAACAGCATCACCCCCAGGAAGCCGGCCTCGAGGAAGAAAGCCGTCAGCACTTCGTAGGCCATGAGTGGGCCGATCACCGGCCCGGCCTTGTCGGAGAACACCGACCAGTTGGTCCCGAACTGGTAGGACATGACGATGCCGGAGACGACGCCCATGGCGAAGGTCAGGGCGAAGATCTTGATCCAGTACTTGAACAACACGAGGAACACCTCGCGCCGCGTCGCCAGCCACAGCGCCTCCAGCACCGCCAGATAGCTGGCGAGCCCGATCGAGAAGGCGGGGAACAGGAAGTGGAACGAGACCGTGAAGGCGAACTGCATCCGCGCCAGGGTCACGGCGTCGAGCGGATCGAGCATTCGCCTCCGGCCTCCTACAGCGTGAAGTCTACGTCGCCGCCGGCGTCTGTGTCGCCCACTGAACGCCGATGAAGCCGCCCTTGACCAGGGGCAGCAGCGTCATGGTCACGGCGGTGATCAACGAGAAGGTCAGTGCGATGACCAGGCCGACAGGCCAGGTCCAGATGAAGCTGAAGCAGAGGAGTGGCGCGACCACCAGGTGGCCGACCAGCAGGATGGTGAAATAGGCCGGACCGTCATCGGCGCGGTACGAGGCGGTGTCGTGACCGCAAGCCTCGCAGGACGGCTCGACCTTGAGGTAGCCGCGAAACAGTTGGCCCTCGCCGCAGTTCGGGCAGCGGCGGGCGAGACCGCGCTTCAGGCCCAGGGCGGCGGAACGTGGCGCGCCAGTCATCTCGATCATTCCATCCCTAATTGACTGCATGGATATAGATATAGCGCACATACAAAGATGGATCAATGCCATTGTATGGATTGATTTGCGGTGAATTTCGTCAATATGCATACAATGAGCAATTTTGTAGGGACCGATGATGAACGACGGGATGTCGGCCGAAGCGGACTGGTCGCCGCGCCTGGCGCGCGCGGCGGGACCCCACTACCTGGCCATCGCCGACGCGATCGAAGAGGACATGCGTAGCGGGCGCCTATCGGTAGGGACCCGACTTCCTCCGCAGCGCAGCCTCGCCGCACAGCTGGGCATAGACTTCACTACGGTCAGCCGCGGCTATGCGGAGGCCGCGCGCCGCGGCCTTGTCGAGGGCCGGGTCGGGCAGGGAACCTATGTACGCGCCGCCGCGCCGCCGCCACGCGCGCCGGTGGACCTCAGCATGAACCTGCCGCCGCACTTCGACGATCCGGCGCTGACCGCGCGGCTGTGGGACGAGGTCGCGTCCCTGCGCGAAGGCGGCCTCGACCTGCTGCTGCGCTATCAGGACCCGGCGGGCGCGTTGCGCGACCGGGCGGCGGGGGCGGCGTGGC
>NZ_JAUXZW010000213.1 GCF_030693805.1 Phenylobacterium sp. | reverse complement strand
CGGGACGCGACGCAAGGGGTGTCGGGCGAGGGGCCCCGGACCGCGCGGCTGATGTTTGTCGGCGAACAGCCGGGCGACCAGGAGGACCTGGCGGGACGACCGTTTGTGGGTCCGGCGGGCCAGGTGTTCGACCGCGCGCTGGCAGAGGCGAAGGTGGAGCGCGCCGAGACCTTCGTCACCAACGCTGTGCGGCACTTCAAGCACGAGCTGCGGGGCAAGCGCCGGCTGCACAAGACGCCCGACGCCGGCGAGGTGCAGGCTTGTCGCTGGTGGCTGGACAACGAACGACGGATGGTGCGCCCGCGGGTTATCGTGGCCCTGGGCGCCACGGCCGCCCTTGCGGTGCTGGGCCGCCCCACGCCGATCGGCAAGAACCGTGGCCATGCCCTGCAATTGCCCGATCAGGGACAGGCCGTGGTGACCTACCACCCCTCGTACCTGTTGAGGCTGCCGGACGCGGACGCCAAGGCCAAGGCCTACGCGGAGTTCGTCGAGGACCTGCGGTTCGCGCAAGCCCTGGCGGCCTAAGCCAGGAACCCTGCCACGGCGAAGTCCAGCATGCGGGCGAGCAGCGCCTCGACGTCGCTTTCCTGGGTCAATCCACCGGACAGCACGTTCAGCCGATCGAACTCGGCGGGCTGGCTGTTGTGGATCAGGCCAAGGCAGAAATGCAGACGCCAGTAGACCTCTTCGCGCGCCAGGTCCGGCCTCGCCTGCGCGAGGGCGTCGGCGAAGCGGGCCAGATAGGACACGTCGTTGCGCAACGCCTCGCGCATCGCCTCAGTACCCTCGCCGCGGGCGCGGATAATGAACTGCAGCGACAGGCGATGGGGATGGTCGAGGGCGGACCAGCGCAACGGCGGGGCGAACAACGCCTCCAACACCTCGCGCGCCGGCGGCCGCCCGTCGTGGCGAGCATGGGCTTCATGCAACATGCGCGCGCGCTGGCGATTCAGCTCCGCCGTGCGCCGGCGAAAGATCTCGAACAGCAGCGCGTCCTTGGATCCGAAGTGGTAGTTGACCGCCGCAAGATTGACGCCCGCCTCCGTGGTGATGTCGCGCACCGAGACGTTCTGGAAGCCCTGTTCGGCGAACAGCCGCTCGGCCGCGGCGAACACCGCCGCCTTGGTGGCGGCGTCCTGCGTTTCTCCGGGTTCCAACAGCCGCAGATCGATCGGGTTGTCGTTGTCGGAAGTCATTCGCTTGGCGTCTGCGAGGCGGCGGCCGGCGAAACGTTCAGCGCGAAAGCTCGCGCATCGCCTTGTCGAGGCCGTCCAGGGTCAGGGGATACATCCGATCGCGGACCAGCTGGCGCATCACCTCGACAGACGGCGTGTGCTCCCAATGGCGCTGGGCGGTGGGGTTCAGCCAGATAACGTGTTCGAAGGTCTGGGTCAGGCGATCCAGCCACACCGCGCCCGGCTCCTCGTTCCAGTGCTCCACCGAGCCGCCCGGATAGGTGATCTCGTAGGGGCTCATGGTCGCGTCGCCGACGAAGATCACCTTGTAGTCCTTGGGGAACCTGTGGAGCACGTCCCAGGTGGGAATCTTCTCGGCGTGGCGTCGACGGTTGTCCTTCCAAACCGACTCGTAGAGACAGTTGTGGAAGTAGTAGAACTCCATGTTCTTGAACTCGGTCCGTGCGGCCGAGAACAGCTCCTCGCAGACCTTGATGTGCGAATCCATCGAGCCGCCGATGTCGAGGAACAACAGCACGCTGATCTTGTTGCGCCGTTCGGGGCGCACCTGGATGTCCAGGTAGCCCTTCTCCGCGGTGCCGCGGATCGTGCCGTCCATGTCCAGCTCGTCTTCGGACCCGTCGCGCACCCATTTACGTAGACGGCGCAGCGCCACCTTGATGTTTCGGGTGCCGAGCTCGACCGAGTCGTCGAGATTCTTGTATTCGCGCTTGTCCCAGACCTTCACCGCACGGCCGTGGCGGCCCTTGTCCTGGCCGATGCGCTGGCCTTCGGGGTGGTAGCCGTTGGCCCCAAACGGCGAACTGCCGTCAGGTTTGGAGCCGCCGTTGCCCTCGCCCTTTTGGCTTTCCTCGCGCATGCGCTGTTGCAGCGCCTCGATGAACTTCTCGAAGCCGCCCATGGCCTCGATCTGGGCCTTCTCCTCATCCGTGAGGAAGCTGTCGCTCATCCGCTTCAGCCATTCAGCCGGGATGTCGCCGGCGATGGTGTCGCCCATCTCCTCCATGCCGCGGAACACGCGGCCGAACACCTGGTCGAACCGGTCGAGATTCTTCTCGTCCTTCACCAGGGCGGCGCGCGACAGGAAATAGAAATCCTCGACGGATCGGTCGATCACCGCCTTGTCGAGCGCCTCGATGAGCATCAGGTATTCTTTAAGGGTCACCGGCACCTTGGCTTGGCGCAACTCGGTGAAAAACCGCATGAACATGGTCACGTCCTAAGGAAGACGAACGTTTGTTTGAGCCCGAAGGATGGGGCCGCGCCAGGCGCATGTCCATAGCCGCGCGCATGGGCGCGGCGCCTGTCAGGCCTCCAGGGCCCGCAGCTTGCGCCACACCGTCATGCGCGAAACCCCCAGCCGACGGGCGATCTCGACTGGACCAACGCCAGCTTCCTGCAGGGCGACGATGTCATTGGCGGAGGCCGCGCCCCGGCGCTTGCGCAGCGTGATAGGGGCTTCAACCGCGGCGACGGCCTGCAGCGCTGCGCGCAGGGCGCGGCCACCCTCGCCGACGCTGGAAATCTCCGGTTCCGCCACGAACAGCGTGGCGCCCTTGCTCTCGAGCCTGTCGATGACGTCGAGCGCGCTGCGTGAGCAGTGGGCCAGATGCTCGAGCCGGATCACCACCAGCTCATCACCCTCTCCGACGAAGTCGAGGATGGAGCTGAGGACGGCGGAATCGTCCTTGCCGGGGCCGGCCGCTTCGCCGGCGCGCACGACATGACAGCCCATCGCCTTCAACGCCTGGGTGTGGGCCATTGAACGCGCGTCACGCAATTTGACGTAGCCGATTCTGAGCATCCCTGGGGGAACCTGTCGCCTTACGGGCGGGGAAGCTCTCAAAACGAACCCTGTTAGTCAAAGCGCAGAATGTTAAATCGCAGCAATAAATTCTGCGGTCGCCGGGCCAGCTTTCAGCCGTCGCGCAACCGACCGGCGTGCGACGGGTCTGCGCACGATCAACCAGCGGTTTACGCTCGGGCGCCAACCAGGCCTGAAATGCCAAAGATTCTTATAGCTTAGCTTGAACGCTCAGTCGGATCGGACCGCCTGGCGTCGCGCCGGGCGATCGTTCGGACGCTGAACAGCGCCGACCCGAGCGCCCGCCAGGCGCCGCGCGAGCCTGCCGCCTTGCGTTGTTCCGCGCCAATTCGTCGCAGGTGTGGGCGCGGGCTTTCGCCGCATCGCCGCGCGAAACAGCGGTTCCTGGCGGAATTTCAGCGCCGATACGGTAAAAGGGGACATGACCGTCGCGCTCTATACCCACGCGGACATGTTCGACCATCGACCTGGAGCCATCCGGAGCGGCCCGAGCGGCTACGCGCGGTGATCGACGCGCTCGACGACGCCTCGGATCTCGATCTCGAATCCTTCGACGCGCCGCTGATCGAGGCGTCCGATCTCGCCCGCGTGCACGACCCGCGCTACGTCGAGGCGATCGTCGGGGCCGCCCCGGCGTCCGGTCGGCTGATGCTCGACGCCGACACCTTCATGTCGCCCGGTAGTCTGTCGGCGGCGCGACGTGCGGCCGGCGCGGTGGTGGCGGCGACGCGGGCGGTCGCATCCGGCCAGGCTGAGCGGGCGTTCTGCGCGGTGCGGCCCCCTGGGCATCACGCCGAGCCGGCCGTGCCCATGGGTTTCTGCATCTTCTCAAACGTCGCGGTGGCGGCGCATGCTGCGCAGGCGGCGGGTGTGAAGCGGGTGGCCGTGGTCGACTTCGACGTCCACCACGGCAACGGCACCCAGGCGGCCTTCGAGGGTCGACCGGGCCTGTTCCTCGCCTCGCTGCAACAGTGGCCGCTGTGGCCGGGCAGCGGGCATCCGTCGCAGGCCGCGGCCGACAACATCGCCAACGCCGTCGTCGCCCCTGGCGCGACACGCGACGCCTGGCGTGAAGCCTTCTCCGGTTTGATCGACCAGGTCGACGCCTTCGGACCCGACCTGATTCTCGTCTCGGCGGGTTTCGACGCCCACGTGCGCGACCCGATCGCCGCCGAGCAGCAACTGGAGGCGGAGGATTTCGGCTGGGCGACGCGCGCGATCATGTCGGTGGCCAGGGCGCGCTCACGCGGCCGGGTTGTCTCCTCGCTCGAGGGCGGGTACGACCTTGAGGCTCTGGGCCGCTCTGCCGTCGCGCATGTGCGGGCTCTGTCGGAGGGGTAGGACGGGAGACGGGCGCCCTGAATGGGATGCGCCCGGCGCCTTTTCAGATGAGATGGCTCACACTTTGACCGCCGAGCCGCCCGCCAACGCCGCGGCCCGACAGGGGTCGATCACCCTGATCCGTCACGGCGAGCCAGCCCTGTCGCGCAAGGTGCTGCTCAACGCCGAGGGCTACCGCAACTTCTGGGCTCAGTACGAGGTGCTAGGCCTGCTGCCAGGTCAGACGCCGCCGACCGAACTGGTCGCCATCGTCGCCGCGGCCGGATCGGTGATCTCCTCCACCCGACTGCGCTCCATCGAGAGCGCCCGGGCGCTGACCGGCGGCGATACGTTCGTCCGCGACCCGATGCTGATCGAAGCGCCGCTGCCGCCGCCCAGGCTGCTGGCGTTCGTTCGCCTGTCGCCGAGAATCTGGGGATTCATGGCGCGGTTCTGGTGGTGGTTCTTCAATCACCACGAGGGTGCGGAGACCCGCCGCCAGGCCGAAGGGCGCGCCGATCGCGCCGCGGCGAGGCTGATCGAGGCCACCGCCTCCGGCCAGGACGTCGCGGTGATCGCCCACGGTTTCTTCAACTTCATGATCGGACGCGCGCTGAAGCGCCGCGGTTGGAAGTTGGCGGCTAGCCAGGGCTACAAATACTGGTCAATGCGCCGCTTTCATCGCGCCTGAGGCCGCTGATCGGCGCGCCGGCGTGCGCCTGGGGCGTTGCGGGGCTTCGCCGCGCTCACTAGGAATGAATAACGCTCAAGAGGATCCCCATGGCCGACGCCGCGGACATCGCAACCCTGTCGTTCGAGCAGGCGCTGGCCGAACTGGAACGCATCGTCGCCGAGCTGGAATCCGGCCAGGCGCCTCTGGAGCGCTCCATCGAGATGTATGAGCGCGGCGCGGCCCTGAAGGCTCACTGCGAGGAACGCCTGGCGGCCGCGCGCCTGCGCGTTGAGAAGATCGTCGTTGGCGCGCAGGGGACTGCGCCCGGCGTCGAGCCGGCCGAGTTCAACTGATGGGATCGGTGAAGCAGCGGGTCGCCGAAGCCGCCGATCTGGTCACCGTCGCCCTCGACGAGCTGCTGCCGCGCGCGGATGGTCCGGAGTCGCGTCTGACCGAAGCCATGCGCTATGCGGCGCTGGGGGCCGGCAAGCGGTTGCGCCCGTTCTTCTCCATCGAGACGGGGAAGATGTTCGAGCTGGATGCGCGCCCGGTGCTGCGGGCCGCTTGCGCCCTCGAGTGCGTGCACGCCTACAGCATGATCCACGACGACCTGCCGGCCATGGACGACGACGATCTGCGTCACGGCCAGCCGACGGTGCATCGGGCCTATGACGAAGCCACGGCGATCCTCGCCGGCGACGCGCTGCAAAGCGCCGCTTTCGAGATCCTCGCCCATCCCGACACCCACAGCGACGGGGCGGTGCGCGCAGAGATGGTCGTGCGACTGGCCCAGGCCGCCGGCGCGCGGGGCATGTGCTGCGGCCAGATGATCGACCTGCTGG